>JAJEAO010000032.1 GCA_022822745.1 Acidobacteriota bacterium | reverse complement strand
TCCTCGTCGCTCGCGGTCGTGGCCGGTTCGCTCGGCGCCGACCGTCTCGAGCGGCCGATCCGGCTCGAAGGGAAGCTGGCGCGCGAGCCGGAGGACACCGGCGACCGCGCGGTCCTTCGACTGGCGGTCGAGCGGCTGTTCGCGAACCGGGAGGAGTGGCCGGTCCGCGGCGTCGCCTCCATCACGGTGGACGGGGACCGGAGCCGGCTCGATCCGCTCGCGCGGGGCGCCCGGGTCCGGGTGTGGGCGCGGGTCTCGCCTCCGGCGCCGCCGTCGAACCCGGGGGAGCGCCCGTTCCGGGGCCCGGTCGCCCTGTTCGGGTCCACGAAGAGCGGACTGCTGGTGACCGAGGTGGCGCCGGCGCCCTCGTGGTGGGCCGGCGTTCGCGCCGTCCGCGCCGCGATCCGGGCGCGCATCGAGGCCGCCGGGCTGGATCCGGCCGCTCGCGGCGTGGTCGCCGCGATGCTGATCGGGGACCGGACGCTGGTCACCCCGCAGGTGGAGCGGGCGTTTCGCGACGCCGGGACGCTCCACGTGATGGCGGTCAGCGGGCTCCATGTCGGGATCGTGAGCGCGCTTCTCTACTGGCCGCTCGTCGCGGCGGGTCTGCGCCGGCGCCACGCCCTCGCCGCGCTGCTCCTCGCCCTGCCGCTCTACGCGACGCTTTGCGCCGGGAGGCCCTCGGTCGTGCGTGCGGCGCTCATGGCCGCGGTCGTGGTCTTCGCGCTGCGCCGCGGTCTGCTCGGCGACGCGCTGAACGGTCTCGGCCTCGCCGCGGTGGTTCTTCTGGCCTGGTCCCCGTGGAACGCCCTCGATGCCGGGTTCCAGCTCAGTTTCGCGGCGACGCTGGCGATCGTGGCCGCAATGCGGATGCGGGACCCGGCCGAGGCGCCGTGGGACCGCCCGCCCGCCTGGCGTCGGTGGGCCGTCGCGACCGCCGTGGTGACGCTCTCGGCGCAGCTCGCCACCTTCCCGATCCTGGCGTGGCATTTCGGCCGCGTCGTCGTGGGGGGCATCCTGGTCGCCGCGCCGGCGACGCTGCTGGCGGGGCCGGTGCTGGGCCTCGGCTTCGCCTGGCTGGCGTTCGGGTCGCTGCCGCTCGTCGGCGATCCGCTCCTCGGGGCGCTCGACGGCGCGGTGAAGGCGCTGATCGCGGTCAGCGCTTTCGGCGCCGAGCTGCCGTTCGGAGCGTTCGGCGTCGCCCGACCGGGGCCCGGATGGCTCGCGCTGTGGATCGGGGTCGGCGTCGCCGCGCTGGTCTTCCGGGGCCGCCGGCGCGCGCTGCTCGCCGGCGCGCTCGCGCTGCTCGCGCTTCCGGTCCTGCCCTGGGCCGGTCGTCCGGACGGGATGCTGCGGCTGACGGCGCTGGACGTGGGCATGGGGGACGCCCTGGTTCTGGAACTCCCGGCGGGAGGCGCCGTGCTCGTGGACGCCGGGACGGCGTTCGCCGGCTGGAGCGCGGGCGAGGAAATCGTCGCCCCGTTCCTGTTCCACGCCGGCATCCGCCGGCTCGAGGCCGCTCTCCCCACCCACGGGGACCTGGACCACATCGGCGGCATCCCCGGAGTGCTGCGCGACGTGCCTGCGGCCGAACTCTGGGAGAGCGCGGCCCTCGCCGGGGACATGCGCCCGGCGGTGCGCCGAACGCGCGAGGCGATTCCGCGCATCCGGCGGCTCGCCGAGGGCGAGGAATTCACCCTCGGCGGCGCCCGGTTCGAGATCCTGCTCGCGGGGGAGACGATCCTCGAGCCGGAGCGGGCCGCCAACGAGCGTTCCGTGGTGCTGCTCGTGGAGTACGCCGGGCGCCGCCTGCTCCTCACCGGAGACGCCGGCGTGGAGGCCGAGACCGTGCTCCTCGAGCGACGTCCGGAGGCGCTGGCCGCCGATGTGCTGAAGGTGGGCCACCACGGCAGCCGCACCGCGACGTCGCCGGAGTTCCTCGCCGCCGTCGCGCCCGAGGTGGCCATCGTCTCGACGCGCGAGGACCGGCGCCGGCGCCTCCCCGACGACGCCGTCCTCGCCCGGCTCGAAGCGAGCGGGGCCCGCGTCCTGCGAACCGACGAGGACGGCGCGGTCACGGTCGAGATCGCCCCCGACGGCGCCCTGCGGGTGCGCCGCTTCCTCGATTCCCGCTGAGTGGGGCCCCTCAGCGCCGGGAGCGGGCGAAGTCCGGCGCGGCCTTCGACGCGCCGAGTCGGCGCACGAATCGGGCGAGAGGCCAGAGGAGTGCGAGGTAGAGGGCCGCGGCGAGGATCAGGGGCGAGGGGTTGAAATGGACTCCCTGGGCGATCCGCGCCATGCGCAGGAGGTCCGGGAGCGCCACCACGCTCGCGAGCGCGGTCAGCTTGACCGCCTCGAGCGTGTTCCCGACGAGATCGGGCAGGACCTTGCGCACTCCCTGGGGCAGGATCACGAACCGGAGGATGCTCGTCGTTCCGAGCCCGCTGGAGCGCGCCGCCTCCCACTGTCCGGCGCTCACTCCCGCGATCCCCGCCCGGAGGATCTCGCCGTAGTAGGACGCGGTGTTCAGCGTGAGGGCCACCGCGACTCCGACGAGGGCGGGGAGCTCGATCCCCGCGAACGGCAGACCGTGGACGACGAGCACGAGCAGGACGAGCGGGGGAAAGGCCCGCACCAGGTCCACGCCGAGGGAAACGACCCGCTCCAGCCACGGCGGAGCGAGCGCCTGCGCGACGGCCACGCAGGCGCCGAGCGCGAGCCCGGCCGGGACCACGAGCAGGCTCAGCTCGACCGTCACCACGAGCCCCCGCAGCAGCAGCCCGGCGCTCTCGCCCATGACCGCCGGGTTCAGGAAGGTCTCGAACAGCTCGCTCATGGCGGCCCCTCGGCGGGCGCGGGACCGCCCGTGGGCGCGCGGGTCTCGAGCCACCGCCCGATCCGGACGAGGGGGAGAAAGAGGGCGACATAGACGCCCGCCGCGAGCAGCAGCGGCGCCGGGCTCGCGGTCTGGGCCTGGATGCTGGTCGCCTGATTCAGCACCTCGGGGACGGCCACGACGGAGGCGAGCGCCGTGTTCTTCCCGGTTGCGATGGCGCGGTTCGTGAGCGGCGGCACGGTGAGGAGGACTGCCTGGGGCAGGATGACCCGGAACAGCGTCGTCCGCCGAGAAAGCCCGGTGGAGAGCGCGGCCTCCCACTGCCCCCGATCCACCGCGGTGATGCCGGCCCAGAAGATCTCCTCCGCCGAGGCGCCGAGGACCAGGACGAGGGCGGCGAAGGAGGCGAGGAACCCGCTCAGTTCGAGCCCGGCGAAGGGCGCCGCGAAGTAGATGACGACGAGGAGCACGAGCGGCGGGATCGCCCGGAACGCGTCGGCGTAGGCCACGATCGCCGGAGTCGCGAATCGGAGCCACCGGCCGCCGAGAGCCCGGGCCACGGCCAGCGCGAAACCGAGGGCCACGCCCGCGGCGATCGAGGCGAGCGCGAGCTGGAGCGTGACCGCGATCCCGGAACGCACCGCCGGCCACGCCAGCGCCAGCGCCTCGCGGTCGAAGAAGATCTCCACGGGCTGCCGGTCAGAGGCGCTTCAGGAAGGTTCTCAGCCGCTCGGTCCGCGGGCGCTCCAGGATCTCCTCCGGCGGCCCCGCTTCCACCATCCGCCCTTCGTCGAGGAACACGATCCGGTCCGCCGCCTCCCGGGCGAAGGCGAGCTCGTGGGTCGCGATCAGCATGGCCACGCCGTCGTCGGCCAGCGACCGGATCACGCCGAGAACGCTGCCCACGAGCTCCGGATCGAGAGCGCTGGTGGGTTCGTCGAGGAGAAGGATGCGGGGCGACAGCGCGAGGGCCCGGGCGATGGCGACCCGCTGCTGCTGTCCACCGGAGAGCTGATCGGGACGGGCGTCGAGGCGATCCCCGAGACCCACCCGTTCGAGCGCCTCCACCGCCGTCCGTCGCGCTCCCCGGGCGCTCCGGCCGGCGGCCCGGCGAGGCGCGAGCGCCACGTTCTCGAGCGCGGTCAGGTGCGGATAGAGGTTGAACGCCTGGAACACCATCCCCATCCGGCGTCGGACCCGGGCCAGCGCGGCGCCTCCGCGGGGCGCCTCCCGGCCTTCGAACCGGACGGTTCCGACATCCGGCTCGGCGAGCCGGTTGGCGCAGCGGAGGAGTGTGCTCTTCCCCGAGCCCGAGGGGCCGATCAGCGCCACCAGCTCTCCCTCGCGCACCGCGAGGTCCACGCCGTGGAGGGCCCGGATCCCCCCGAAGCTCTTCCCGACCCCCTCGAACTCGAGGACGGGCCCCGGCGCGATCCGGTCGGTCAACCGCAGGGGACGCGGCCCGGCGTGGGCTCGAATCCGGGGAGCCCCGGGGGCCCGAAGCCTTCGTAGGCCGTGACCGCCGCCGACCCCGGCGCGGGCTCCTCGCCGAGCCAGTCGCGGTGGATCCTCGCGATGACGCCTTCGACCTTGAGGCACTCGAGGATTGTCTCGACCCGGTTGCGGGTTTCGCCATCGTCGTTCCGGAACGCGATCGCGAACGCGGTCTCGGCCGGGATCCGGTAGTCGGCCCGAACCAGGGCGTTCTCCCGCACGACCCAGTAGGCGACGGTTTCCCCGACGAGGTTGGCGAAGGCCCTCCCCGACAGGACGGCCTGGACGGCGTCGGCGTTCTTCCCGTAGCGCTGGACCTCGAAGCCGAGCGGCCCGGCGTTCTCCGTCGCCCACAGGTCGTAGGCGGAGCCGTTGTTGACCGCCACGACCTGTCCGGCGAGCTGCGCGAGATCGTCGAGTTCGGGCTGATCGCGCCGCCGGAGGAAGACCGGATCGGTGTCGAGGTAGCCCTCGGTGAGGAGCACCCGGCGGGCCCGGCCTTCGGTGATCGTGGTGGGGGCGATGACGAACTCGAACCGGCGCGCGTAGAGGCCCGAGAAGATCGAGGACCACTCGAAGTCCACGACCTCGACTCCGGGCCTCCCGAGCCGGGCGGCGATCTCGCGGGCCAGATCCACATTGAACCCCTCGACTTCACCCGCTCCGGTCATCATGGCGTGGGGGGCGAATCCCACATCGGCCGCTACGACCAAAGGGCCGGTTCCCGCTCCCCCGCCCGGGCCGCCGCAGGCCGGAAGCCCGGTGAGGGCGAGCGCGAGAGGCAGAAGCCCGGCGCGGGCGAGCGCGGCTGGCAGATGCCCGGCGCGGGCGAGCGCGGCTGGCAGAAGCCCGGCGCGGGCGAGCGCGACTGGCAGAAGCACTCGGCCCGCGCTCATGCGCCCGATCGTACCGGAGCGCTCCCTCATCGGCGCCGTCCGAGGGCGCGCCGCAGCGCGGTCTCGGGGTCCGCGCCCCGATCCAGCGCCGCCGCGGCGGCCGCGAGGAGCAGCTCGCCGGCGGCGCGCTCGACATCGCCCGCCTCCGCCGCAGCGAGATCGGCCGCCGCCTCCGCCGGCGACCCGACGTCGCCGATCTCGGCTCGCTCGAGGAGCTTCGCCGCGGCGAGGAGGGCCGGGAGAGCGGGGATCCGCCGGCGCCCGGCGTCGCCGGCGGCCGCCTTCTCCCGCGCCTTGACCGCCTCCCAGCTCGCGAGCGCTTCCGCGGTTCCGGCGGCCGGAGCGGAGGCCCCGAAGACATGGGGATGACGACGGATCAGCTTGTCTCCGATGTCGCGAGCGACCTCTTCGAGCCCGAAGCGGCTCGCCTCCGCCGCGATCCGGGCGACGAACACGACTTCGAGCAGCAGGTCGCCGCACTCCTCCCGGACCGCGTCCGGATCGTCCCGTTCGATCGCCTCGACGAGTTCGAACGCCTCCTCGATCACGTACCGCCGGAGCGAAGCCCAGGTCTGCTCCCGGTCCCACGCGCAGCCGTCCTCGCCGCGCAGCCGCTCCATGATCGCGGCGAGGCGGGCGGTGGCCGCCCCGCCGGCGCGGGCCGCCGGGGAAACCGGGATGCGGGGTTCGACGGGCGGCACGGGAGTGCGGATTGTTCCGCCCCGGCCCCGCCGCCTCAAGCCGGCGCGAGCCGCTGCGGCCGGCGCGCCGCGTCGTCCCGTCGTTCCCGGATCGCTACGATTCCACGGTCGCGGGGGCGGGAACAAGGAGGGGACACGATGAGCGAAGAGGAATCCAGACCACGACTCGTCGTCCGGGATCGGCGCTCCTTCACCCGGTCCGGGGAGCGGCGGCAGCCGGACCCGGCGCCGGACGAGGCGGCGCCGACCGAGCTCGGGTCCGACGAGGCGACGTCCACCGAACCGGGGCCCGAGGAGCCGGCGCCGGACGACGCCGGGACTCCCGCCGACGACCCCAGATTCCAGCAGCTCGTCCATCTCCTCCACATGCAGGCGGCGATGCTGCTCGATGGTCACGCGGACGAAGGCGAAGACGCGGAGGCCCGGCGAACCGAGACGCTGGCCGGCCTCGAGGCCACGATCGACCTTCTCGAAGTGATCCAGGAGAAGACCCGGGATCGGCTCGGCGCCACCGACGAGCGCTTTCTCTCCCAGGTTCTGTTCCAGCTTCGCATGGCCTACATGCGCCTCTTGCAGGCGCCCGCCGAAAAGGATCGAGAGCCTGCATGAGGCTGGAGCGGCTCCGAATTCTCCCCGCGCCGAACCGCGCCGCCACCGTGCGTCGCGCCGTCGTCGCGGTGGGGAACTTCGACGGCGTCCACCTCGGCCACCAGGCGGCGCTCGACCTCGCCCGGCGCGAGGCGGACCGCATCGGCGGCGATCTCGTGGTCGTGACGTTCGACCCGCATCCGGCCCGACACCTTCGCCCGGCCGATGCGCCCCGGGCCGCGGCCACGTTCTCCACCCGGGTGGAGCAGCTTCGCGCCGCGGGCGCCGACCGCCTCGTGGTGCTGGAGTTCAATGACCGGATCGCCGCGGCGACCCCCGCCGAGTTCGCCCGGAGGCTGCTCGCGGACGGTCTCGGAGCAGCCTGCCTGGTCCAGGGCGAGAACTTCCGGTTCGGACGGCGCCGAAGCGGCGGGCTCGAAACGCTCCGGAAGCTGGGACAGGATCTCGGATTCGCCGTTCTCGCCGCGCCGACCGCGCGCGCCCGCGGCGAGGTGATCTCCTCCACGCGCCTGCGGCGGGCTCTCGCCGCGGGCGATCTCGGGCTGGTGGAGGAACTCTGCGGGCGGGCCTACGAGATCCGGGCCGCGGTGGAGCCGGGCGCCGGGCGGGGGCGTCTCCTCGGGTTTCCGACCGCGAACCTCGCGGGCGCCGCCGACCTCGCGCTGCGCCCCGGCGTCTATGCGGCGGAGGCGGAACCCGATCCGGGTCGCCGCGGACCACCGACCCGGTTTCCCGCCGTCGTCCACTGCGGGCCGCGCCCCACGTTCGGCGACGCCGCCTCGCTCGAGGCGCATCTCATCGGCTTTTCCGGCGTGATCTCCAGCCTCTGCCTCCATCTCCGCGCGTTCCTTCGCGAGACCGCCACCTTCGACGGACCGCAGGCGCTGCGGCGGCAGATCGCCCGCGACATCGCCCGCGCGCGGAACCTGCACCGCCTGTGGGCCGTCTCTGACGATAGACCGGCCGCCGCGCTCGACCCCGAGTCCTTCGTGGCCGACGGAGCGGCGCCGGCGCCGTTCCATGCCTGAACTCGAGATCACGATCCGATCCGTCGGATCCGTCGCCGTCGTCGAGCCCCGCGGGTTCGTGAACGCTCACACGGTGAGCGGGTTCGAGCGCGCCCTCAGCGAACGCGTGGACGCCGGGAATGTCCGGATCGTCATCAGCGGCGCCCATCTTTCCTATGTCGCCAGCGCCGGATTCGGCGCGATCATGGGGCTCATCGAGGATGTCCGGGGGCGGGGCGGCGATATCCGGATCTGCGCGCTCTCCGGGCCCGTCGCCCACATCTTTCGCGTCCTCGGCTTCGACCGCCTCTGCCGGACCTTCGAGCGGGAGGAGGATGCGGTGGAGAGCTTCAGGGGATCCTGAGGCGCCATCCGAGGCCCGGGCGACCGTGGGACCAGTCGAATCGGCGGCCCCCAGGACGCCGGATCCGCTGCCGACCCCGGCGGCGCCGCCGATCGTCCTCATCCTGCCCGCGGCCTGCGAGGCGTTGACGCTCGTCCACGAAGCGGCCCGCCGCATCGCGGCCGGCGCCGGGTTCGACGAACTCGCCGCCGACGAGATCGCGGTGGCGGTCAATGAGGCCATGACGAACATCGTGGAACACGCCTACCGCGGAGAGCCCGGTCACGAGGTCACGATCCGCTTCCACCCTTCGCCCGGCGGACTGCGGGTCGAGCTCGACCACCGGGGCGAGAGCCCGACGAGACTGCCTCTCGAAGCCGACCCGGTCCGGCTCGCCGCCGAGCGACGCCGCGGCGGACTCGGCGTGGCGCTGATGCGCAAGCTGATGACCCGGGTGGAGCACCTCGAGCCGTCCCCGGGCGTCGGCCGATGGTCCCTCGACCGGAGACATCGGCATCCGGACGGGAGGTCCGGCGACCTCCGGTGAGCGCCGCCCGATCCATCCGCGTCGGAGCAGCCCCTTCTCCGCCGAGCACCCGCTATCAGCGTCTCTTCGCTCCCCACATCGCCGGTCTCGATCCGACGGCTCACCTGCTCGTCTCGGAGCTGCTGGCGCTGACCGATTTCAGCGCCGCGCTCACCGAGCCGATGACGACCGACGAAGTGGCGTCGCTGATGCTGCTCGTCGGACTCGGCGAGACGCGGGCCCGGTGGGCGGGCCTGCTGCTGCCCGCCGGCGACCGGACGCTTCGCCCCGCCGGCCGCCGGGGCGTGGCGGATCGGGCGTGGAAGAGCCTGTCCTTCCCGGCCCCGGAGGCGCTCCCGCGCGAGGCGGTTCTCCGGGTCGGCGCGTCAGGGCGGACCGACGATGCCGCCGACGCTCCCTTCCGGAATCTGCTGACGAAGGCCGGGGCGGACGCGGTCGCGATCCTGCGCAGCGGAGACCACCTCACCGGGCTGCTCCTCGTCGGAGAGCCGCATCCGATCCTCGCCGAGGTGCGGCGGGACGACTTCCTCGAGGCGCTCGCGGTGATCGCGTCGGCCGCCCTCGAAAAGTGCCGCCGCGACGAGGAGCTGAGGGCGACGAACCGGCGACTCTCGCTGCGCGCCTACCAGCTCCGGTCCCTCCTCGACATCACCGCCGGGCTCCACCGGGTGCGGGACGAAGGCGCGGTGTGGGACCTGCTGCTCCATGGCGCGATGGGGCATGTGCTCGCCAGCCGGGGTTCGGTCGTCGCCGGTGGGCGGGTCGTCGCCTCCAAGGGGCCGCAGGGGATGTCCGGGAGCTGGTCGCCCCTGGTGGCTGCAGACGCCGCTGCGGCCGGCCGTCGCGAGGCGTTCCCGGTGTCCGGGCTGGACCAGACCGGGCTGGTCCGCGATCTCGCCGCCCGGCAGCTCGGCTGGATCGTGCCGTTCGCCTCCGGAGAGGTGCGGGGCGCGCTGCTTCTGGGGGAGGCCGGCCTGGACCGCCGCCTCGAATCCTCGGACCGGGCGTTTCTCGCGTCGCTCGCCGGACGGGCGGCGGCGGCGGTCGAGAACGCCCGGCTCCACCGGGCGACGATCGAGAAGGAGAAGGAACTCGCCCTGGCCCGGCGCATCCAGTCCCGCCTGCTCCCCGCCGAGCCGCCGCGGCTGCCGGGCTGGGACATCGCCGGCGTGAACATCCCGTGTCTCGCCGTCGGCGGCGACTATTACGATTACGTTCCCCGCGGCGACCGGCTCTTCGTGACCATCGCCGATGTGTCGGGGAAGGGCGAGGGGCCGGCGCTCCTCATGGCTCTCGTCCAGGCGTCGCTCACCGCGATCTACCGGCACGGGCAGACGGCGCTCGACCGGGCCGCCGTCGAGCTGAACCAACTGCTCCACGAGAAGACCGACGCCAACCGCTACATGACCGCGGTGCTCGGTTCGCTGTCGCCGGGAACCGGGCGGCTGGACTATCTGAACGCCGGTCACGTGCGGCCCGTCGTGCTGCGGGCCGACCGCTCGGTCGAGCGACTTCACGCAGGCTCCACGGTGCTCGGCCTGTTCCCTCGCATCGAGACCGAGGTCGGCCGGGTGGACCTCGCTCCGGGGGACATGCTCGCCATGTACACCGACGGCCTGACCGAAGCGGAAGACCCCCGGGAGCGCCCGTTCGACGACCACCGGGTGATCGAGGCGCTGAACGCCGCGCGCGATCGGGACGCGCGGGCGATCTGCGGCGACCTGCTTTCGGGAGCGCGCGCCTTCGCCGGCCCCCGCGCGCTCCAGGACGACCTGACGCTCATCGTCCTCAAGCGCGAGGCCGGAAACTCCCGATGAGCGATCTCCGACCGCTGCGCCTGCGGAACTCGCTCTCGGGCCGCGTCGAGCGGTTCGATCCGGCCCGACCCGACGAAGTGCGGATGTACACCTGTGGACTGACCGTGTACGCCCGCGGCCACATCGGCAATTTCCGCACCTTCGTGGGCCAGGACCTCCTGCGGCGGTTTCTGGAGTGGAAGGGCTACCGGGTCCTCCAGGTCCAGAACTTCACCGATGTGGACGACAAGACGATCCGCGGGGCCGGCGAGGCGGGCGAGACGCTTCGCGACTACACGACCCGGTTCATCGAGCTCTACCACGCCGACGCCGATGCGCTCGGGGTCCGGCGGGCCCACCACTATCCCCGAGCGACCGATCCGGAGTACATCGCGGCCATGGTGCGGCTCGTGGAGCGGCTCCTCGAGAGGGGGGCCGCCTACCGCTCCGGCGGATCCGTCTATTTCCGGATCGCCGCCTACCCCGATTACGGGAGGCTGTCCGGCGCCGCGGTCGAGGGTCGGCTCGCGGGGGCGCGGGTGGACGCCGACGAGTACGACAAGGAAAGCGCCGCCGATTTCGTTCTCTGGAAGGCGACGGAGGACGGGGAGCCGACCTGGGACGCGCCCTTCGGCGCCGGCCGGCCGGGGTGGCACCTCGAGTGTTCCGCCATGGCGCTCGAGCTGCTCGGATCCGGGTTCGATCTCCACTGCGGGGGCGTGGATCTCAAGTTCCCCCATCACGAGAACGAGATCGCGCAGAGCGAAGCGGCCACCGGCGAGCCGTTCGTCCGCCACTGGTTTCACTGCGAGCACCTGCTCGTGGAGGGGCGGAAGATGTCCAAGTCCCTCGGAAACCACTTCACGGTCCGGGAACTGATCGAGGAAGGCGTCTCTTCGGCGGCGCTGCGCTACCTGCTCGCGAGCGTCCACTACCGGAAGCAGTTGAACTTCACCCGCGACGGCCTGCGGCAGGCCGAGACTGCGGTGGGACGGGTGAACGCGCTGCTGGCCCGCGTCCCCGAGTCCTCCGCTTCCGGACCGTTCGTCCCCGCCGATCCCGGGGTCCGGGCCTGCCTCGATCGCTTCGAGGAGGCGCTGAACGATGACCTGAACGTGTCGAGAGCGCTGGCGGAGGTCTTCTTCGCGCTGCGACAGGCGAATCAGGGCCTGAACCGGAAGGACGCGGAGGACGGCGCCGGCGTCGCGGAGTGGGCGGCCGCGATCCGGAGCATGAACGAGGTGTTCGGCGTCTTCGAGATGGAGGGGGCGCCCGATCCGTCGTCCGGGGAGGATCTCGTCGAGGAAATCGAAGGATGGATCCGCGAGCGCCGGGACGCGCGCCGCCGCCGCGACTACGCCCGCGCGGATGCGATCCGGGAGCAGCTTCGCGCCCGCGGGATCGCGCTCGAGGACACGCCCGACGGCACGACCTGGCGCAGGCTGGACTGACGTCCGGGCGTGGCGGACTGCGTCGCTCCGTGCGCCAGTTCCGGACTTTCCGGCAGCGGTCCGTCCGCCGATTCCGGACTCTCCGGCAGCGGTTCTGGCGGGGACGCCGGGCGCCCCACCTTCGATTCGGCGCCCGCGGGGAGCGGATCGCGGCGCGGGCGCTGGCCCGGGCCGGCTACCGGATCGTGGCCCGGAACTACCGTCCCGGACGATCGGGACGGTACGCCGAGATCGACATCGTGGCCTGGGAGGGCCGGACCCTCGCCGCTGTGGAGGTGAAGACGCGTCGGGGCGGATGGGGTCGTCCCGCGGAACGCGTGGACCGCCGGAAACGGCTGCGGCTTCGCCGTTCGGCGGCCCGCATGTGGCGGGTCGAGTCGGCGAGGCGGAGGATCCCGTCGGGATCCCGGCTGCGGATGGACATCGTGGAAGTCTGGTTCCCCGCCCCGTCAGGCGGCGACGCCGGCCGCGACCCCGGGATGGTCGCGCGGCTCCGGCTGTCGCGCGTTCTCCGCCGACCGATCACCCGCATCCACCGCGGCGCATTCTGACGCGCCCGGATCTCTCATCCGCCCGGCTCGCGCGCGCCGCCCGAGGCGGCGGGCGGATTCGAACCGCCGAATAGAGGTTTTGCAGACCTCCGCCTTGGCCACTTGGCTACGCCGCCGTCAGACCCTCCACCGGCCACTCGCTCGGGAGCGACCCGATCGCCGAGCGGGACACGGGATTCGAACCCGCGACTTCAACCTTGGCAAGGTTGCACTCTACCACTGAGTTAGTCCCGCGTCGGCGAGGAACCGGGGATTCTAATGGGAGGGCGCGAGCGCGGAAACCCGCCGGGCCGGAGCCTCAGGGTTCGCGTGCGCGCACTCGCCGACGCACTGTCGTCCGACGCCCCGAACGCTCCGATTTCTCCCCCGACCGGCGGGGCTTCGGGGCGGAGGGGAAGACCTTCCGCAGGGCCGAGCGGATCGCCCGAAGCCGTCGGGAAACCGACGATGCGCTGAGGGGGACGGAGCGCAGCCTCGCGATCTGCGCCATCGAGATCCCGTCGAGGAAGTAGAGCTGGAACAGGTGCCGGTTCAGGTGCTGTTGCCGCGGATCCCGAGTCATCCCGTCGAGCGTTCGGCGGATGATCGCCAGCGTCTCCCGGTGGATCGCCGGCCATTCCGGTTCGAAGAAACCGTCGCCCGGCTCGTCGCCTCGCCGAAGCCCCGTCTCGAAACGGCGGGGATCCACGGTGACGAGCCGCAGGTTCGAGCCGCCGCGGGCGCCGAGGCGCCGGAACTCGTCCACGATGAGGTGCTCGGCGATTCGCCGCATGTATCCGTCGAACGACTCCCGGCATCCGGAGGGCGCCCGGGGAAGCCCCTGGCGTCCGCGGACCACGAGGCGCAGCATGACTTCCTGCGCGATGTCCTCGACCGCGGCCGCGGGTCCGACGCGATGCCGCAGCCAGACCCTCCACAGCACCATGCTGCGGATCACTCCCTCGCAACGCCGGCGGAGCGATTCCCAGCGGGGGTCGTCGGGCCCTGCCGCGAGCAGCTCGCGGAACTGATCCCAGGACCCGGCGCGACGCCGCCGCGTCACGGGCCTGGTCCGGTGACGCGGAGGGAAATGCACGAACCCGCAGTCTAACCCGCCTTTCCGGTCGTGGCTCCCGGCCCCCGGAAGTCGCGGAACGGCGGCGCGACGGCGGGGTGCGTCGGCCGTCCGCGCGATCGGGGCGCCTGCCCGAGCCCGATCCGACCGACCCCGCCAGCCCGGACGCGATCCATTCCAGGCAGGAGAAGTCGGGGTTGGCTATGGGGAAGCCGGGGGAAAGTCAGGAGAAAGCCGGGCTGAGTCCGATTTCGGGGATCCCCGGCGGAGCGCGCCTCGAGCCGGCGGTGGAGGCCGCTCCGCAGACCCGGGCCAGCGACCTCGATCGTGGCGGGCTGACCGTCACGGCGGGCGAGGGACGGCTCTCGTTGGGCGCGGGAGCGCCGTCCACTGCGGTCACCGAGTACTCGTAGGCGGCCTCCGGATCCCGGTCGGCGTCGTCGAAGGAGAGCCCCGTCACCGGCTCATCGGTGATTCGGACCGGTTCGGCATCGCCTGGCGAGGCTCGGTACACGTGGTAGCCGGCGAGGTCGGCGGCGGTCGGGAAGGGAGGCTCCCAGCTCAGCTCCGTGTGTTCCGGGCGCCACACGATCCGCAGCCCCGTCGGCGCGAACGGCGGGTAGATGTCGATCGGCGCCACGCAGCTCTCCGTCCCCCAGGGGCCGATGCGCAGCGCCGAGGCGCCGGTCGGAGGCGCCCGGGCGGGCATCGGCACCGGGGCCTCCTCCGGCTCGGCGGTCCCCGGATCCTCAGTCCCCGGATCCGCGATCCCCCCCGGATCCTCAGTCCCCGGCTCCGCGATCCCCGGCTCCGCGATCCCCAGATCCGCGATCCCCGGATCCGCGATCTCGACCGTTTCCTCTCCTCCCGGCACGACGACGCGGACGCGGTAGCAGACCTCCTCTCCGAAGCGGACCCCGCCCGGGTCGGTGAACGGCGATGCGTACGCCCGCCCGATCACCTCCTCGAAGTCGCCCCGTCGTCGGGCGACCTCGTACTGTGCCCCGGGTTCCGGACCAGCGCCCTCCGGATCCGTCGGGCCCGCCTCCCACTGCACCGTGAGCTGCTGTTCTCCGGTGGCCACGGAAACCCGCCCGGGCGTGGGGAGCGGTCCGCCCATATCGAGGCCGCGCACTTCGCTCTCGTCTCCGGCCGTCCCGCCGGTTTCGTAATGGACCGCGATCTCGATCCGCCGCCCCATCCAGGAGGCCTCCACCGGCGCCCGGAAGACATGCTCTTCGCCGGGTTGCCGGGACTGGATTTCGGCGAGCACTTCGAAGGGAATCTCGTCCAGGTCGAGATCGAATGGCTCGGACGCCTCTTCCCCGGAGTCGGGGGGCCCGTCTTCGCCCGCCTCCGGTTCCTGCTCTCCCTCCACCGGAGCGTCTTCGCCCGGTGCGCGGGGCGCCTCCGCGGTTTCCGGCGCGGGCTCGGCGGGATCTGGGGGCGTGGGCTCCGCGGGACGGGGTTCGGGATCGGTGGGCGCAGGAGGCTGCTCTGCGGTTTCCGGGGCGAGTTCGGGGGGCTCGGCGGCGGCGGGCTCCGCGGGACGGGGTTCGGGCTCGGCGGGCGCAGGAGGCTGCTCTGCGGTCTCCGGTGCGGGATCGGTGGGCTCGACGGGGGCGGGCTCCGCGGGACGGGGTTCGGGCTCGGCGGGCGCAGGGGGTTGCTCTGCGGTTTCCGGGGCGAGTTCGGAGGGCTCGGCGGGCGCCGACTCTTCCGGCGGCGGCATCTCTTCCTCCGGCCCGACTTCCTCCTCGTCGTCCTTCTCCTCCTCGGCGTCGGACGCTGCTTCGGCGAGCCTCTCCGCCGCTTCCCGGCGAAGCGCGTCGCGCTGCTCGGCCGCCAGCGCGGCAAGATCGAGCACGCGGTAGCGGATCACGGCCCGCCGCAGATCCCCCTCGGCGAGCAACCGACCCGAGGCGACGGTCGGCGCCGTCCACCGGATCTCGATCTCGCCGCTCTCCTGCCGCAGCGGCTCGACCTCGGGCGCCTCGGGCTGGAGGTCGTACGGGCCCGGCGGCGGCGCCCGACGGCCGCACCCCGTCGCCGCCGCCAGCAGGCAGGCCAGCCCGGCCGCGAGCGACCGCGACGGACGCGGGGCGAACGGACGGCGCCCCGGACGACCCGCCGTGGTCCGACGCCGCCGCACGCGAACCGGGATCAGAGGATGAAACGCGACAGATCCTCGTTCTCCACGATGCCCTCGAGCATCCGGGAGACGTACTTCCTGTCGATGGTCCACTTCCGGCGGCGCAGGTCGGGGGCGTCGAAGAGCAGATCCTCGAGCACCCGCTCCACGACCGTGTGGAGGCGGCGCGCCCCGATGTCCTCCATCCGCTGGTTGACTTCCGCGGCGACCGCCGCCATCTCGCGGATGGCCCCCTTCCGGAACTCGAGCGAAAGCCCCTCGGTCTCCAGCAGCGCCTGGTACTGCTTCAGCAGGGCCCCCTCCGGCTCGGTGAGGATGCGCTCGAAGTCGTCCACCGAGAGTTCGCTCAGCTCCACCCGGATCGGGAAGCGGCCCTGGAGCTCGGGGATCAGATCGGAAGGGCGGTTCTCCTGGAAGGCCCCCGCCGCGATGAACAGGATGTGGTCGGTCCGGACCACGCCGTGCCGGGTGCTGACCGACGATCCGTCGAACAGGGGGAGCAGGTCGCGCTGCACCCCTTCGCGGGAGACCTCGGGACCGGCGCCGCCGGGGAAGCTGGCGACCTTGTCGAGCTCGTCTATGAAGATGATGCCGTGATCCTCGGCGCGCTCGAGGGCGAGGGTCTCGATATGCCGGCGATCCACGAGCCGGCTCTCCTCCTCGCGGGCGAAATAGTTGAGCGCCTCCGGCACGAGCATCTCGGTCCGGCGGAAGCGGGGGCCGAAGAGCCCCCGGAGCATCTCGGACGCGCTCCCGTCGAGATCTTCCTCCGGGGGCGCCAGCGTTTCGAGGAACGGCGGCGCCGGCTCCCGCACATCCACCTCGACCGTGCGCTCCGCGAGCTCTCCCCGCCGGATCCGGGCGCGGAGCTCGTTCCGCTCGACCCGCAGTCGGTCCTCCGCTTCGGGGTCGCGCACTTCGCGCGCGTCGTCGTCCACGAGCGCCGGCGGGTCCGGGGAGACATCCTCCCGGAGCAGGAGATCGAGCACCTGTTCCTCGGCGTTGTGGTCGATCTGGAGGCGCATTTCCTCGATCACCTCCTCGCGCAGGATCTCGAGCGAGACATCCACCAGGTCGCGGACCATGGACTCGACGTCCCGGCCGACGTAGCCCACTTCGGTGAACTTCGAGGCCTCGACCTTCACGAACGGCGACCGCGACAGCCGCGCCAGCCGTCGGGCGATCTCCGTCTTGCCCACCCCGGTGGGCCCGATCATCAGGATGTTCTTGGGAAGGATCTCGTCGGCGATCTCGGCCGCCACATGCATCCGCCGGACCCGGTTGCGCATGGCCACCGCCACCGCGCGCTTCGCGGGGGTCTGCCCGATGACGAAGCGGTCGAGCTCCTCGACGATCTCCCGGGGAGTGGGTTCGTCGAAGACGGCGGGAGGTTCGGCGCCGACCGCCGGCAGGATCTTGACCAGAAGTCAGACCTCTTCGATCACGAACTCCTGGTTCGTGTAGATGCAGATCTCGCTCGTGACCCGCATCGCGTCCTCGGCGATCTCGCGCGCCGCGAGCTCGGTCCGCGCCATCAGGGCCCGCGCCGCCGCCATGGCTTCCGACGCTCCCGCCCCGATCGCCATGATGCCGTCGTCGGGCTGCATCAGATCGCCGTCACCGGACAGCAGGAACATCTGCTCGCGGTTCGCGACCAGCAGCAACGCATCGAGATGACGCATCACCCGGTCCGTCCGCCAGTCCTGCGCCAGTTCGACCGAGGCGCGCTTCAGGTTGCCGCGGTGCGCTTCCAGCTTCGTTTCGAACTTGGCCAGCAGCGCGAGCGCATCGGCGGTAGCCCCCGCGAATCCGGCGATGATCGAGCCGTTCTCACCCATCCGGCGGAGTTTGCGGGCGCGCTGCTTGACGACGATGTCGCCGAGCGTGACCTGCCCGTCGGCCACGAGAGCGGTGGAGTCGCCCCGGCGCACCGCCAGCACGGTCGTGGCGTGAAACGGAGTGGGCACGAGGCGGACGGTCTCCGAGGGCGCCCGACAGGAACCTGGTTCAGCGACGGGCGAAGCCGGGCGGCCGAACGGCGCGGATGCGCCGCGGAAACCGGGCAGTATATCGGGATTCGCGGGGCGACCGGCGGCCGGGCTCCTCCCGCCCCGCGGAGCAGCAGCCCGCGTTTTCTCGCGCGCCGCGCCGACCGCGTCCGAGCCGCCGCCATCGGTGGCGCCGGGCTCCGAAAGACCCCTCGATCGCCAGAACACGGCCTCTCACCGCCCCCCGGTTGCCGTTCGCGACCGGAAGCCGCCCCGAGACCTCCGGCGGCGGCGACCGGTTCGTTAGCATCGCTCCGGTGAGGCTCCTGCGCTCGGTCGTGGTGCTCAGCGCCGCCTACGACCTCCTGCTGGGCGCCGCCCTCCTCTTCGCCCCCGGGACAGTGGGGGCGTGGTTCGGCGTTCCGCCGCCGGCGACGCCGATCCACGCCAACCTGAACGGACTCTTCGCCGCCGCCATCGGAGTCGGGTATCTTGTCGTCCTGCCGCGCCTCGACCGGAGCCGGTGGTACCTCTGGCTCATGGGTCCCGGGCTGAAGGGGGCGGGGGCGGCGCTGTTCGTGCTGGACTTCCTGCTCCGCGGGTCTCCCGCGGCGTTCCTCGTGTTCGCCGCCGGCGACGGTTCGCTCGCCGTTCTCACCTGGGTGGCCCTCCGGCGGACCCGACCCGACGGGTAGAATCGGGTCTCGACATCTCCGGCCCCGCCCCGCCCCCCGCCGCCGGAGCCCTCCCGCCGCCGGGGCGATCGGTTCAGGAGCGGACCACTGTCCATGGAGATCTTTCTCGACACCGCCGACATCTCCGCGATCACCCGGGCCGCCGCGATGGGCCTCGTGGACGGCGTCACCACGAACCCCTCGCTCATGGCGAAGGAGTCCGGAGACCCGAAGGAGATCCTCGCCCGGATTGCGGACGTCGTGCCGGGCGACGTCTCCGCCGAGGTCCTCTCCACCGACGCGGCCGGGATGGTCGCGGAGGGGCGCGAGCTGGCCGCGATCGCCCCGAACATCATCATCAAGTGCCCGCTGACGCCGGACGGTCTCCGCGCCGTGCGGGAGCTGGCCGAACACGGGATCCGGGTCAACGTGACCCTCTGCTTCAGTCTGCCGCAGGCGCTGTTCGCGGCGAAGGCGGGCGCCTACATCATCAGCCCGTTCGTGGGTCGTCTCGACGACATCGCTCTCACCGGCATGAAGCTCGTCGAGGACATCCGGCAGGTGTACGGGAACTACGGCTTCGACACGAAGATCCTGGTCGCCAGCATCCGGAACCCGCTGCACGTCGTGGAGGCGGCCCGGCTCGGCGCTCACATCGCCACCATGCCCCCGAAGGTGCTGGATCTGCTCATCCGCCATCCCCTGACCGACAGCGGTCTCGAGCAGTTCCTGAGGGACTGGGAGAACGCCCGCTCCTGACGCCGCACCGGCGACGGCCCCCGGCCATGACAGCTCGATGACGGCGGTCGGGGACCGGCCTGCCGACCGCGACCTCGAGTCCCGGAACCGCCGCGCCCTCGAAGGGGGCGGACGGGCGCGCGTCGAACGGCAGCATCGGTCCGGCCGGATGACGGCGCGGGAACGGATCGCTCACTTCCTCGATCCGGGCAGCTTCGAGGAGATCGGCAGGCTCGTCGAGCACCGTTCCGTCGGCTTCGGTCTCGAGCGGCAGCGGATTCCCGGGGACGGGGTCGTCACCGGCTACGGCCGCGTGGACGGCCGCCTCCTCTACCTGTTCGCCCAGGACTTCACCGTCCTCGGCGGCTCCCTCAGCGAGGCGTGCGCCGGAAAGATCTGCCGGATCATGGATCTCGCCGTCCGTCAGGGCGTCCCCATCGTCGGGCTGAACGATTCCGGCGGCGCCCGGATCCAGGAAGGCGTCGTCTCGCTCGCTGGCTACGCCGACATCTTCCTCCGGAACACGCTCGCCTCCGGGGTGGTGCCCCAGATCTCCGCGATCCTCGGTCCCTGCGCCGGCGGGGCGGTGTACTCGCCCGCGATCACCGACTTCATCGTCATGAGCCGGGGTTCCAGCTACATGTTCGTGACCGGGCCCGACGTGATCTCGACCGTCACCCACGAGGAAGTCTCCATGGAGGAGCTCGGCGGCGCCGAGACCCACAACACCGTCTCGGGCGTGGCCCATTTCCTCGGCGACGATGACGCGGAGTGCCTCGACCTGATCCGCGAGCTGCTCGGTTTCCTGCCCGCGAACAACCTCGACGATCCTCCCCGCCGCGAGACCGACGACCCCGACGACCGCGACTGCCCGGACCTCGAGACCCTGGCGCCGCCGGCGCCCGACCAGCCCTACGACGTCCGGCGGCTGATCGCCTCCGTCGTGGACGAGGGGGATTTCCTCGAGGTCCAGCCGCTCCACGCCGGGAACCTGGTCGTGGGGTTCGCCCGCTTCGGGGGGCGTCCGGTCGGGATCGTGGCGAACCAGCCGGCCGTGCTCGCGGGAGTGCTCGACATCCACGCCTCGGCGAAGGGCGCCCGGTTCGTGCGCTTCTGCGACGCCTTCAACATCCCTCTCGTCGTGTTCGAGGATGTGCCCGGGTTCCTGCCGGGAACGCAGCAGGAGTGGGGAGGGATCATCCGCCACGGCGCGAAGCTGCTCTACGCCTTCGCCGAAGCCACCTCGCCGAAGATCACGGTCATCGTGCGCAAGGCCTACGGCGGCGCCTACTGCGTCATGGCGAGCAAGCACATCCGCACCGACCTGAACTACGCCTGGCCGAGCGCCGAGATCGCGGTCATGGGGCCGGAAGGGGCGGTCAACGTGCTCTACCGGCGCGAGCTGCGCGACGCCGAGGATCCGGAGTCGCTCCGGGCGGAACGGGTGGCGGCCTACCGGAAGCGGTTCGCGAGCCCCTTCGTCGCCGCCGAGCGGGGCTATGTGGACGAGGTGATCCGGCCGCGCGCGACCCGTCGGAAGCTCATCGCGGGGCTCTCTTCGCTGGGCTCGAAGCGCGAGCGAAATCCGCCCCGGAAGCACGGCAACATTCCCCTGTGAGTCCGCAGTCCGCAGGATGTTCCGTCGTCTCCTGATCGCGAACCGCGGCGAGATCGCGGTCCGGATCATCCGCGCCTGCCGCGACCTCGGCGTGTCGCCGGTCACGGTCCACTCGGAGGCGGACCGCGACAGCCTCCACGTCCGGCTGAGCGACGAGTCGCTTTGCATCGGACCGGCCGCTTCCCGGGACAGCTACCTGGTCGCCGACCGGGTGCTCGACGCCGCCGGCGCGATGGGCGCCGAGGCGGTCCACCCGGGCTACGGGTTCCTCGCCGAGCGGGCCGACTTCGCCGACCGCTGCGCTGCTCGCGGCCTCGTCTTCGTGGGGCCGCCGCCCGGAGCGATGCGCCGGATGGGAGACAAGGCGGCGGCGCGGGCGGCGGCGATCGCGGCGGGCGTCCCGGTGGCGCCGGGCTCGGAGATCTGCGACGACCTCGACGCCGCCCGGACCGCCGCCCGCGACATCGGCTATCCCCTGCTGATCAAGGCGTCGGCGGGCGGCGGCGGGATGGGGATGCGGCCGGTCGCCGGACCGCGGGAGCTTCCCGGCGCCTTTGCGGAGGCCCGGTCCGAGGCGAAGGCCGCCTTCGGCGATTCCCGGGTGTTCCTCGAGCGCCGGATCGCGAGGCCGCGGCACGTCGAGTTCCAGGTCTTCGGCGGGCCCGGGGGCGAGGTGGTGCATCTCGGGGAACGGGACTGCTCGATCCAGCGGCGCAACCAGAAGCTGGTCGAGGAGAGTCCGTCCCCGGCGGTCACGCCCCGCCTCCGCGAGACGATGGGCGCCGCCGCGGTTCGGCTCGCGCGGGCCGCGGGGTACCGCAACGCGGGGACGGTGGAGTTCCTGCTCGCCCCCGACGGCGGCTTCAGCTTCCTCGAAATGAACACCAGGCTCCAGGTGGAGCACCCGGTGACCGAGCAGATCTCCGGGCTGGACCTGGTGGCGCTCCAGATCCAGGTGGCCGCCGGAGCGCCGCTGGGCTTCACCCAGGAGGATGTGCGCCTCTCCGGAGCCGCCATCGAGCTGCGCCTCACCGCCGAGGATCCGTTCGGCGGATTCCTCCCCGGGACCGGGCGGATCGCCGAATTCCGTCCTCCGGACGGGCCCGGGATCCGGTGCGACGCCGGCGTGGACTCGGGGACCGAGGTCGCTCCCCACTACGACCCCCTCCTCGCGAAGCTCGTCGCCTGGGGTCCGGATCGGGAGACCGCGCGGCGCCGGGCGATGCGGGCGGTCGCCGAGACCCGCCTCGTCGGCGTGCCCAGCACGCTCCCGTTCTTCGAGCGGGTGCTCTCCAGCGCGCCGTTCCGCAGCGGCCGCTACGACACCGGCTTCGTCGCCGACCACTGGGACGCCCTCTCCGCCGATCCGGCCGAGGACGATCTGGCCGACTTCGCCGTCGCCGCGGCGGCTGCCGAGCTCTACCGCGCCGGGCGTCGGTCGGCGCCGTCGGCCGCGCCCCTCCCGCGCTGGAGTCTCGCCGCCCGGGGAGGGTGCTGATGCGCCGCGAGCTGCGCCTCGAGGAGGCCGGCGGAGCGGCGCGGGAGGTGCGGGTCGAGGCGGAGGCGGATGACGCCGGAGCGATCCGGATCCGGCTTCCGGAGACTTCGGGGCGGTTCGAGGCCCGGCGAACGGCGGGAGGATGGATCCTGCGGCGCGGCCGGCGGACGCGCGAGATCGCGGTCCGGGAAGCGCCGGACGGCGCGCTGATCGTCGAGCTGGGAGGCTGCCGGTTCCGCGCGTCCGCCGCCCGCGGACGGACTCGTCCCGGGCGGGGCGGCGCCGGCGGCGCCCGGGACGTGCGGAGCCCGATGCCGGGCAAGGTGGTGCGGATCCTCCGGAACGAAGGGGATCGCGTCGAGGCCGGGGAGGCTGTCCTCGTCTTCGAGGCGATGAAGATGCAGAACGAGATTCGCGCCCCCGCCTCCGGAGTCGTCGCTAACATGACGGTCTCTGCGGGAGAACTGGCGGAGGCGGGCGCGCCGCTGTTCCGTCTGGATCCCCTCTGAGGCTTCCATGACCGACCAGGAGCGGACGGACGGGCCGCTGTCACCGGAGGCCGACGGGGACGCCCGGGATCCCGCCCCCCGCGCCGCCCCCCGCTCCGGCCGTCGCCTGGTCCTCCGCGTCGCGCTCCTCCTCGCGTTCAGCGCTGGCTCGATCTTCGTCCTGGCCGTCGCGCTTTCCCTGCTGGCCGACCGGCTGGATTCCGGAACCCTGGCGCGCCTCGTCTCCGGCGAGCTGGAGCGCCGCCTCGACCGGCCGGTCGCGGCCTCCTCGTTCGACATCGCCCTTCTCGACGGCCTCTTCGAGATCCGGAACCTCCAGATCGGGCGCGAGCCCGGGTCCGCCGGACCGACGGCGCCGGCGTTCGCGATCGAGCGGATCGCCGGGCGGCTGGGCTGGCGGGCGCTCCTCCCGACCGGACTCCACCTCGACGACCTCGAGGTTTCGGGCGTCCGGGCGTGGGGTCAGGACGATGGCGGCGTCCCGCCCCCGGAAGACGCGCCCGGCTTCGGGCCGCTCACCAACCTGCTCACATCGCGGATCTCGCTCTCCTCCGAGACGATGGCCTTCGCCGGCGCGACGATCGGCTACCGGAACCGACCCACCCCGTGGGAGGTCCGGCTCGACGACGTCGAAGTGGACTTCGAGGCGGCCGAAGGGGGCCTCGATGGCCGCATCCGCTCCGGGACCGGAGCGATCCGGATGTGGGATCGGCCCGATCTGTCCATGGCGATCCAGGCCGACCTTCGCCTCCGGGGAGGCGAGCTCCATCTCGATCGCGTCGAGCTGAGCGGCGAGCTGCTCTCGATGGAGGGCAGCGGCGTGCTCGACCTCGAGAACGACCTCGCTGGGCCGCTCGAACTCACCGGGGGCGGCCGCGCCGGAGGCGTCGGTCGGCTCATGTTCGACTTCGACGGCCTCGACACGAGCGGCGAGCCGCCGTTCTCGTTCGTCGGGGGCGCCGAGTTCATCGAGGACGGACTCGCGATCGCCGGGGACTTCGTCCTGCCTTCGGGACGCTTCTACGGGGTGCCGGTCGAGGACTGGAGCGGCTTCCTCTACATCGGACCGGATCGAGCCGAGATCTCGGCGGCCGAGGGGATCGCCGCCGGCGGCGCCGCGACCTTCCGGCTGGTCCAGCCGCAGCCGCGCGACGCGCATCGCGCCGAGATCGCGGTCACCGCGACCGACGCCGCCCTCGGGCCCGCCGCGGCCGGCTACTTCGGAGTCCCGACGACCCTCGCTTCCCGCGTGGATCTCGACGCGGACCTCGAGATGGTGCTCGGGACCCTCGAGGAGACGCTGGGGACGCTGCGCGCGACCGGCCGCGCTCCCGACCCGGGGGGAACCGGGCTCGGGTTCGGTTTCTCGCTCGATCTCGAAATGGATGAGCGCGAGACCCGGGTCGCCGACCTCGTCGTCCGGGGCGCCGCCTTCCGCGCCGAAGGGCAGGGGGCCTTCCGCGACGGGGAAGCGGATCTGGTCGTGAGCGGACTGGCGGGCGAGAGCGCGGAAGCCGACGCCCTCCAGCAGGAGATCCGACGGGTGCTCTTCGGCGAGGATCCCTCGGAGATCGCCTGGGAGGTCGCGGGAGCGGCCGGATTCGACGGGACCGTGGGCGGGCAGTGGCCGGACCGCCTCGTCCTCGAAGGGGAAGTGGAGGGCCGTTCGCTCTCGGTCGGGCCCCTCCGCACCGACACGCTGGTCGCCACCGGGGGCGTCGGCCCCGAGGACATGTGGCTGGACTCGGTCTCGGCCCGGCGGGGAGAGTCCACCTTGCAGACCTCGGGGGTCTTCGCCCACGCCGACGGGGAGGAATACCCCGACATGGAGTTCGACGCCAGGTGGAACGAGTGGGACGCACGCGAGATCATCGAGTACCTCGAATGGGATCTCGAGGCCGACGGGGTCGTCACCGGATGGGCGCAGACGACCCGCAAGGACGAATGGGTCACGGGCGGAGGCTTCGTGGAGGGCTGGAGCGGCCATGTCCTCGAGCAGCCGTTCGACGAGGCGAGGATCGAGTGGCGCCTGCTCGGAGACCGGGCCCGGCTCGCGCCGATGGCGGGGAGTTTCGGGGGCGGCGTCGCCTCGGGCGCACTCGACATCGGCCTGGTGGAGTGGGAAATGGACGGCCGGATCACCGGAACCGACTTTCCCCTGACCCCGGGGCTCGCGCCCGAGTGGATCACGATCCGGTCCGACTTCGATCTGACCGTGGGAGGCGATCTCCTCGTCCCCGAGCTCCATCTCGCTGCGCGGGTTCCGAACGCCCTCGTCCTCGGGCTGCCCCTCGGCCCCGGCGAGATCACCGGCGCCGTGTTCGGGGAAGACTTCGAGGGAGTCGGCGAGCTGGATTCGGGCCGCGCCTCGGCGCGCATGAGCGGCAAGGTCCCGCTCGGCGCCGACGGTTCGGGCACGATCCTCGTCTCCGGCGTCGAGGTGGCGCCGCTCGTGTTCGAGGAAGCGGCGGCGCGGGGGATCCGCCTCGTGGTGTCCGGTTCGGGAGACTTCCACATCGAGGATCCCCTCGACGAATGGATGGAGGGGACCGCCGAACTCACCGGCCTCGAGCTGGACCTCCCGGGCGTGGCCACCGGGGTCCGCCTCACCGGTCCGGCGGCGATCCGGGTGGAGGACGCCCGGGTCCACGTGGAGGGGCTCGGGCTCACCGACGGGGTCAGCGGCCTCGTCCTCGGCGGCTCGGTCGGACTCGACGACCTGATCCTCGATGTGGATGTGAGCGGCGAGACCTCCCTCGCCGCCGCCGGGTCGCTGGTGGACGGGCTGCAGGCCGACGGGACGCTCGAAGTGGATGCCGAGGTCGTGGGCTCGGCCCTCTCGCCCGAGGTTCTCGGCCGCGGCGCCCTCCGCGGCGCCTCCTTCCGCCTCGACGGGTTTTCTCACGCCCTGACCGAGGTGGAGGGCGTCGTGAACTTCGATCGCCGCACCGCGCAGATCGCCGAGGTGAGTGGCCGGCTGGCGGGAGGAACCGCTCTTGTCGCCGGCGCGGTGTCCCTCGAGGAAGCCAGCGCGACCGCAGTGGATCTCCGCCTGCAGCTCGACGATGCGCGCCTTCGCTATCCGGCGGACCTGGCCGCCACGGTGAACGCCGATCTCCACCTGCTCGGGGACCAGGAAGGCCAGTTGCTGACCGGCGCCGTCCGACTCGACGAAGCGGTCTGGAGCCGCGAGTACGAGTTGTTCGCGAGCATCCTCTCCGACCTGGACGCCGTGGCGGCGCCGCCCGACCCCGCGACCGGCGGGTTCCTCGACGGCCTGCGCATGGATGTCCAGGTGGAGACGGACTCGCCGTTCGCCGTGCGGAATTCGGTCTTCCAGCTCGACGCGGCGGCGGACTTCGCGCTGCGCGGAACCCCGACCGCGCCGGCGCTGCTCGGACGGGCCGACCTGGTGGGCGGAGAGCTCTACTTCGGGGCCCATCGCTTCGCGATCGTGTCGGGGAGAGCCGACTTCATCGATCCGGAGGGGATCGAGCCGGTCTTCGACGTCGAGGCCGAGACCACCGTCCGGAGCTACCGCGTGCGCCTCACCGCTTCCGGCAGCGCCGCTCAGGTGAACGCGAACCTGAGTTCGGATCCGCCCCTCCGGGAGGCCGACATCCTGCGGCTCCTGTCCGGCGCGCCCGAGGAGGAACTGCTCACGCAGGCGCAGGACGACGATGTGGCCGCCGCATCCGCCGCGAGCGTCCTCAGCCAGCAGCTCTCCAACATGATCGGACGCCGCGCCGGCCGGGTCTTCGGGATCGACCGGCTCACCATCGACCCGTTCCTGATCGGGCGGTTCAGCAATCCCACGGCGCGGGTCACACTGGCCAAGCAGTTGTCGCGGGATCTGAACGTCCGCTATTCGTCCAGCGTCACCGCCGCCGAGGACTCCATCATCGTGGTCGAGTACACGCCGCGCGGGCCGGTGTCGTGGATCTTCTCGCGGGACCAGGACGGGTCCCTGGGCGTGGATGTCCGCTTCCACCGCAGCTTCTGATCGGGCCGCCGCCCGCATCCGTGGCCGGACGCTACCGCTGTTCGCGGCGCTCGCCGTCGCGGGCGGCGCGTGGCAGCAGCCGCCGGTCGCCGGCGCGCCGGTGGAGGCGGTCCGCGCGGAGTGGGCCGACGGCGGCGCGGAGCCCGTTCCGGGGGAGGTCCTCCGGCTGATCTCCGTCCGTCCCGGCGATCCCTACCGGCCGCTCGCGGTCCGGCAGTCCGTCAAGCAGATCTTCGCTCTCGGACGGTTCCGCGACGTTCGGGTGCGGGTGGATCCGGGCGAGGGCGACGGAGTGCGACTCCGCTTCGCCCTCCACCCCCGACCGCGGCTCGTGGGCGTCGTGGTGCGCGGCGTCCCGCTCCGCCAGCGCGCCGGCTTCGCGGAAATCGTGACGTTTCCGCCCGGCTCGGAGCCCCCCGACTCGGGGGTCGTGGCGGATCGGGCCGAAGCCTTCTTCGCCGACCACGGATACCTCGACGCGGTGGTCGCGGTCCGGCCCGTCGCCGAAGGGCGCGACATCCGACTGGAGGTGGAGGCGTCGCCCGGCCCCCGGGCGCGGATCCGGTCGTTCGAGGCCGTGGGCGTCGAGGAGGCCCTCGGCGCGGAGCTGCGGCGGGTCCTTCGCGCCAGTCCCGGAGACGTGTGGGCCGAGGCGGACATCGCCGGCCGGCTCCCGGAGGTCGAGCGGCGGCTGCGGGAACGGGGCTATCTCCTCGCGACGGCCCGTCTGGATTTCGAACCCCTCGACTCCGAGAGCGTCCATGCGGTCCTCGAGATCGCCACCGGGCCCGTCGTCCAGCTCGAGGTCGTCGGGAGCGGGTTGCCGGACCGGGCGACGCGGGACGCGCTGGAGGAGAGTGGATCGAATCCCGACGCGATCGAATCGGCCCGGACCCGGTTGCTCGCCCGGTTGCTGGAGGAAGGCCATCCGGACGCCGCCGTCGAGGTCACGGAGTCCCGCAGCGCGGACGGCGAGCTCGTCACGATCCGCTTCGAGGCCGTCCCGGGCCCTCGCCATGTCGTGGGCGAGGTCCGCGCTCCGGACCTTCCCGCCGCCCTCGCCGAGATCGTGGCCGACACGGTGGCCCCGTTCCGGACCGGGAGGCCGTTCCGCGAGGCCGAGTGGGAGGCGGCGGCGACCGGACTGCGGCGCCTGCTCCTCGCGAGCGGCTACCCGCTGGCCGAGGTTCGGGCGGGATGGGCGCCCGGCCCCGGGAACCCGCGGCAGGTCGCGCTGACGCTGGAGGTCGAGAGCGGTCCCCGGATCGCGATCGCCTCGGTCCGCTTCGAGGGAGAGGCTTCGTTCCCGGACGAGGAGCTGCGCGCCGTCGCCGGACTCGCGGCGGGCGCGCCGTACTCGGCGGAGGTCGTCGTGGGCGCGCGCGAGAACCTCGAGTCGTTCTTCCGGGACCGGGGATTCCTGGAGGCGGCGGTCACCGTGGAGGCGCCCCTCCCCGAACCGCCCGCCGGGACCGACATCCGGTTCCGGATCCGCCCCGGCGAGCTCCACACCGTCGGCGAGATCATCGTCGCCGGACTCGAGATCACGCGAGAGTCGGTCGTCCGCGACCGGCTCCCGGTCGGACCCGGGGACGCGCTCGGCCGCGACGATCTGCTCGAGATCCGTCGCCGGCTGGCTTCGATGGGCACGTTCTCGTCGGTCGAGGTGGATCTGCTCGAGCCGGAGGAAGCGGTCAGCGACCGGAATCTCCTGATCCGGGTCGTGGAAGGGCCGAGGACCAGCATCGGGTACGGCGCCGGTTTCAGCGAGCGGGAGCAGGTTCGGGGAGAGCTCGAATGGAGCCGGAACAACCTGTTCGGACGAAACCACTCGGGCAGTCTTTTCGGCCGCATCTCGTTCCGGGGCAGCCGGGTCGTGGCGACCTACCGGGGCGCCGATTCCCCCGAAGGGGGCGGACCGGTGTTCCTGACCGCGTTTCGGGAGGCGCAGGACCGCGAGAGTCTCGACTTCGTGCGCAACGGGGTGTCGCTCCAGGTCACCCGCCGGATCTTCGGCCGCGACCTGTTCCTGCGCTACGACTTCACCTCGAGCGAGCTGTTCGACGTGAAGATCGCGCCGAACCGGATCGATCGCAACTACGCCGACAACCTGTGGCTGTCGAAGATCTCCGCCACCGTCGTCACGGACACCCGGGACGATCCGGTGGATCCGCGCACCGGCCGCTTCGGCATCGTGGACCTCGAGTGGTCCTCCTCTCTCCTCGGGTCGCGGGCCCCGTACGTGAAGTCTCTGGTACAGCAGTTCGCCTACTTCCCGGTCGCGGGGCCGGTCGTCCTTGCGGCCGGAGTCCGGGCCGGGGCCGCGGTCACCGTCGGCGCGGACGAACCGGCGCTGCTCCCGCT
Organism: Acidobacteriota bacterium; assembly: GCA_022822745.1. Classification (GTDB taxonomy): domain Bacteria; phylum Acidobacteriota; class Vicinamibacteria; order Marinacidobacterales; family Marinacidobacteraceae; genus JAJEAO01. The sequence goes on along the minus strand of JAJEAO010000032.1, from coordinate 109,598 downwards.
CACCGAGCGATTCTTCGCCGGCGGCGCGACGACCCACCGGGGTTTCCGGCTCGACCTCGCCGGACCGGTGGACTCCGGCGGATACCCGCTCGGCGGCAACCTGCTCCTCCTCGGCAACCTCGAGCTCCGCTTTCCCCTCTTCGGCGACCTGCGCGCCGCGATCTTCTCCGACCACGGCGGCGTCCACGAGGAAGTCGGCTCGTTCCGCTTCGGCGACCTGCGCCACGCGGTGGGCGGCGGGCTCCGGTACGACACGCCGCTCGGGCCGATCCGCTTCGACTACGGCGTCCGTCTGGGAGACATCGGCGAGGATCCCCGCGGCCAGTGGCACTTCACGATCGGCCATGCGTTCTGACCGGATCGCGCGCGCGGTGCTCTCGTTCGCCCTCCTGTTCGCCGCCGTCGCCACCGGCGCGCCGGCGCAGGAGGGCGTCGTGGATCGGGTCGTGGCCGTCGTGGACGGGTCGCCGATCACGCTTTCCGAGACGCGCGAGTTCATCGCGCTGAACCCCCGCCGGAATCCTCCGCCCACGCCGGCCGAGGCGCTCGAGACGCTGATCGAGGCGCGGCTCATGGCGCGCGAGGCGCGTCGCTATCCGCTCGAGCCGCCGACCGACGAGGAGCTGGACCGGGCGCTCCGGGATCTTCGCGACAGCTTCGAGTCGCCCGAGGCCTACGGCGGAACCCTCGAACGGCTCGGGATCCGGGAGGACTTTCTCCGGAAGCGGCTCCGCGAGACGCTCATCGTGGACCGCTATCTCGGTCGCCGGTTCCTCCCTCTGGTGCAGGTGTCCGCGCGGGACATCGAGACCTATTACCGGACGGTTCTGCTGCCCGACCTCGACCCGGGCGCCGCCAGCTCGCTCGACGCGGTCGAGGACCTGATCCGGGATCTCCTCGTCCAGCGAGACCTCAACCGACGGATCGCCGCGTGGGTGGACGAGCTCAAGTCCGCCGCGCGGATCGAGCGGTTGCCGGTTCGGGAGCCGTCCCGGGAGCCCCCTTCGGCCGACTGAGGTCGAACCGGTTCCGCCCATCCGTTCTGCCCGCCGTCCCGCGGGACGGTGTCCGGATGGCCTCTGTCTTGCATGCCGGCCGGAAAGACCCGACATTCGTCCGGGAACCACGGACCGGTTCCGGGCGTTGTGTCTCTACCAATCGCGAAACGCACGCGAGAAACAGGCGCGCGAAACACGCGCGAGAAACAAACGCGAGAAACAAACAGATGACTGCTGCTGGAGGCAGCCGTCACCGCCGGGCCTGACGCCAGGCCCGCGCGCCCCCCGGCCGAGAGGCCGCGCGCCACGATCTGGCAACGGAGGCAGGAGATCCTGCAGGAGGATGCCATGAACGCCAACACCAGCGAGTTCGAGACCATCGAGTTTGTGGACGACGCCTACCCGGACGACCAGGACGACGAGGAAACCTCCGAGGACGACGCGATCCGGAAGGCGGCCGAACTCGGTCTCGCGCCGAGCACCCACCAGACCGGAGATCTGGACTCCATGGGTCTGTATCTCCGGGATACCCACCGCCACCGGCTTCTGACCAAGGCGGACGAGCAGCGGTACAGCCGCGCCATGCGCGCGGTGAGCGACGATCTGGAGGAGGCCGACAAGCTCCCGCTTCGGCTGCGCCGCAAGTTCTATGTCAACCGGCGCAAGATGATCGAAGGAAACCTGCGCCTCGTCATCTCCATCGCCAAGCAGTCCCGCGGCAAGGGGCTGCCGCTCGGCGATCTCATCCAGGAAGGCAACATCGGCCTGATGCAGGCGGTTCGGAAGTTCGAACCGGAGCGCGGCTTCAAGTTCTCGACCTACGCCACCTGGTGGATCCGGCAGGCGATCTGGCGGGCTCTCTCCCAGAAGTCGCGGCCGATCCGGGTGCCGATCAACAAGCTGGATCTCCACCGGAAGGCGGCGAAGGTTCGCGCCGAGCTGGATCAGCGCTTCCAGAACGACCCCACCCGCACCGGCCGGGACAAGATCCCCACGGTCGCAGACGTGGCCCGCGAGATCGGCGTGCCGGCTGCGAAGCTCCAGGAGACCCTGCGCGCCGTGCCGCACGTGGAGTCGCTCGACGCTCCGCTCATTCCCGACGGGACGCCGCGCATCGCGCTGACCCCGGACCCCGAACAGATGAACCCCATCGAGGGAGTCTCGGACGCCCAGTACCGGCGGCACGTTCACGACGCCATCGCCGAGCTCCCCGAACGGCTGCAGCTTGTGCTGCGCCGGCGGTTCGGCATCGATGGTCGCGGCGAAGCGAACCTGGAGGAGATCGGACGCGAGCTGAGTCTTACCCGGGAGCGGGTCCGCCAGCTCGAATCCGACGCCCTCCGGCGGCTGCGGCGCGACCCGCGTCTCCAGGCCATCCCGGGCTGAGGGCGCGGAGCGCCCTCGCCGGCGCGCCGGGCCCGTCGTCCGCTTCGGGCCCTGTCCCCCAGAAGTCACGACCAGACTCAGGATCTGTCCGCCAGAAGTCGCGACCAGGCTCAGGATCTGGCGGCTGGGGAACGCCAGCGGTCGCGCCGCGGTTCTCCGGTCGAGGCCTCCGGCAACCGGCCGGGCCGGCCGCCGGCGGGCGCGCCTCCCGTACCATCCGGGGCGTGACCCCCCGGATCTACGAACCCCTCCTGCGCCACCGGTCGGGGCTCCTCGCCGGGGCTCTCCTCGCCCTCTTCGCCCACGCCGTCTCCGCGGCGGCGCAGGAGGAGCGCGCGATCGAGCTGACCACGGCCACGATCGCCGACCTGAATGCGGCGATGGATGCCGGCGCCGTGACCGCCGAGCGTCTCGTCGAGCTCTGCCTCGAACGGATCGCCCGCTACGACGAGGCCGGCCCCCGCATCAACGCCGTCATCACGACGAACCCGCGGGCGCTCGATCGGGCCCGCGCCCTCGACGCCGAACGGGCGGCGGACGGGCCGCGCTCGCCGCTCCACGGGATCCCGGTCGTGGTGAAGGACAACTTCGACACCGGAGACCTTCCCACGACCGCCGGCTCCTTCCTGCTCGCCGATTCGGTGCCCCCGGACGACGCCTTCGTGGTGCGCCGGCTGCGCGAGGCGGGGGCCATCGTGCTCGCCAAGGTGAACATGAGCGAGTTCGCCTCCGGCGGGGCGATGAGTTCCCTCGGCGGGATCACCCGGAATCCCCACGACCCGACCCGGACCCCCTCCGGCTCCTCGGGCGGCACCGGCGCCGCGATCGCCGCCGGCTACGGCTTCCTCGGGCTCGGCTCGGACACCGGCGGGTCGGTCCGGTGGCCTTCCACCGCGAACGGCGTCGTGGGTCTGAAACCCACCATGGGGCTCGTCAGCCGCGACGGGATCGTGCCGCTCGCGCTGTCCTTCGATACCGCGGGCCCGATGGCGCGGAGCGTCCACGACGTGGCGGTCGGCCTCTCGGCCCTGGCCGGGCACGATCCGGCCGACCCGGCCACGGCCGCTTCGGCCGGGCGCGTCGAGGACGACTACACCCGGTTCCTCGACCCGGACGCGCTCGAGGGCGCCCGGCTCGGGCTCGCGCGCGACTTCCTCGGCGCCGACGACGAAGTGGACTGGGTCGTGGAGGCGGCGGTCGCGGCGATGCGCGCCGCCGGCGCCGAGGTCGTGGAGGTCCGGTTTCCGTCGTGGCTGCTCGAAGTCGAGGACGACTTCTACACCGCGATCCGCTGGCCCGAATTCCGCCACCAGATCGAGGGCTATCTCGAGACTCTGGGCGAGGGGTTTCCCCGGGATCTCGACGAGCTGGTGGCCCGTTCGCGGGGCCTCGCCTCGCGGGATGAGGGGATCCGGCCCAACCCGGGACGATGGAGCCTCTTCCTCCGCGAGAACGCGAGCGGCGAGACGACCGCATCCACCCACGTCGCGGTTCGCGAACACGCCCTGCCCCTCGTCCGGGCCGTGATCGAGGGCCTGATGGACGAGAACCGGCTCGACGCGATCGTCTATCCCACCGCGCCCACCCGCCCGGCCCGCCTCGACCGCGACCCGGGCGTGGCGCGGCCGGCGCCGTCCCCGGTGCGGTTCGCCAACCTGAGCGGGTTTCCCGATCTCATCGTTCCCGCCGGCTTCACCGGCGGCGGTCTGCCGGTGGGGCTCTCGTTTCTGGGACGGGCGTTCAGCGAACCGCGCCTCCTCGCTCTCGGCTACGCCTTCGAACGGCGCGTCGGCGCGCTCCGCGTCCCCGAGCACACTCCCGCGCTCGCCGGCGAGACGATCCGTTTCCGGCCGATGCCGCCGCGCTGATTCCCTCCGTTTCCGGCTGACCCCGCCGGGCTGATCGTCTTCGGTTCCGCCCTGCCCGGGTTCCATCCACCGGCCTGCGCGCGGGGCGCGCAATCCGGGCTACGGCTCGAGTTCGACTCCGAGACCGTTCGCGAGCCGATTCACGAAGCAGTAGTAGGACGCCACCGCGCACGCGTCATGGATGTCGCGGTCGGTGAGCCCGGCCGCCCGCAGGGGCGCGAGGTCGTCCGGGACCACGGCGGAGGGAGTGCGCGCCAGCTTCACCGCGTAGTCGCTGATGGCGCGGCCCCGGGCCGGGAGCGGCGCCGCCTCGGGATCCCGCACGACGGCCTCCACCAGCGCCTCGTCCCGGGTCAGCCGGAGGAGACCCCTCCGGTGGTGTTCGATTCAGTAATGGCAGTCGTTCGTGACCGACACCGCCACCGCGATCAGTTCGCGCTCGGCGGGCGTCAGCCCCGACGGGCCGCGCATCAGGTGCTCGTAGAGCGAGAGGTGGCGCTCCAGCGTCCCCGGGTTGAGGCTCGAGACGGTCAGGATGTGATCCACCAGCCCGTCAGGCCGCCGATGGCGCCGATAGAGATCGTCGAGGGGGGCTTCCCGGGCTTGCGCGTCCGTCGGCGCCACGGTCGAGATCCAGGCCATCGGCTTTCGTTCCAGCCCGGACATCTCGCGGCGGCGCTCCGTCCGCGCGAACGCGGACCAGCGCCAGTTCCCTGTCTGGCGGGACGCGGACCAGCGCCAGTTCCAGACGCGGATCGCACCCGACCCGCGCTCGGAGAATCCGGACCCTTTAGGATACCCGGCCCCGTGATCGAGATCGCCTGCGACGGCTCCTGCCTCGGAAACCCCGGTCCCGGCGGCTGGGCTGCGGTCCTGCGGGCGGACGACGGCGAACGGGTGTTCACCGGAGGGGCGCTCCGGACGACGAACAACCGGATGGAACTCGAGGGCGCGATCGCCGCGGCGGCCGCCGCCCCCGCCGACGGGCCGGTGGTCGTCCTCTGCGACAGCCGCTACGTCGTGGACGGCATCAACCGCTGGCTGCCGGGCTGGATCCGCCGCGGCTGGCGGACCGCGGCGAAGCGGCCGGTGAAGAACGCGGATCTCTGGCGCCGGCTGGCCGCCGCTCGCGACGCCCGCCCTTCGCTCTCGTTCCGCTGGGTGCCGGGTCACGCGGGGCACCCGGCGAACGAGCGGGCCCACGAGCTGGCGCTCCGGGAAGCGGTCCGCTGGCAGCGCGGCGCCGGCGTCGCCGCGCCGGGACGGCTGTTCCGGTCCGGCCCGGATTCCTCATGCTGACCTCCTGTCCGCCACCGGGGCATCGCGGCGCCCCGCGCGCTGCGGATTCCCTTCCCTTCTCCGCTCCATGACGACCGACTCCGGCCGCTCGGGCGCCGTCAGCGCGGGATCCGCGAAGTCCGGACCGGCGCGCGAGTTCCGGTTCCTGCAGGCGGATGTCTTCACCGATCGGGTGTTCGCCGGGAATCCCCTCGCGATCGTCCCCGACGCCGACGGCCTCTCCGATGGCGAAATGCAGCGGATCGCGACCGAGATGAATCTCTCCGAGACCGCGTTCGTGCTGCGGCCGACGGAAGTCCAGGCCCTCTGCCGCCTGCGCATCTTCACGCCGAGGACCGAGCTCCCCCTCGCCGGCCATCCGGTCGTGGGAACGTTCTTCATCCTCGCCCGGCGCGGCGAAATCGGGCTCGGGGAAGCGCTTGCCTCGCTGGGAACCGGGGTCCACCGGATCCACCAGGAGTGCGGGGCAGGCGTGCTTCCGGTGGACATCCGGGTGCGCGACGGCAAGGTGGAGCAGGTCGTCATGACCCAGGCCCCGCCCCGCTTCTTCGGGGTCGCGACGGACCGGGCGGCGCTGGCCCGCTGCCTGGGGCTGCCCCGCGACGAAGTGGTTCCCGGCGGCGCGCCGGCGCAGGTCGTCTCCACGGCCCTCCCCCAGCTCATGGTTCCGGTCCGGTCGCTGCGAAGCGTGGAGCGCCTCGAACTCGATCCGGTGGCGACGCGGGGGCTGCTCCACCGCGAGGACATCGGGTCCGACTGCATGATGGTGTTCTCCACCGAGACGGTGGACTCGGACAGCGCCGCCCACGCCCGCATGTTCGCCCCCGGTCTCGGGGTCACCGAGGATCCGGCCACCGGAAGCGCGGCGGGCGCTCTCGGAGCGTGGCTCGTTCGCCACGGACAGGCAGGGGATCGAGGTGCGAACCCGGTGCGGCTCGTGATCGAGCAGGGGTACGAGATGGGTCGCCCCAGCGAGATCCATGTCGAGGTGGATCACGAGGACGGCGAACCGGTGGAGGTCCGCGTCGGGGGAGAGGCGGTCGAGGTGGCCGAAGGGGTTCTGCGACTTCCGGCGTGAGTCAGCCGGCGCCCACCTGCTGGTCGAGGCGCTCGAGGGTCGCGTAGAGCTTCGGCAGGCGCTCCCTGAGCTCCTCGTAGGTCGCGGTGATGGCCCGCGCCCCCGCGCGGTCGTCCCAGAACCCGGGAGCGGCCATCCGCGCTTCGAGGCTCTCCACGGCCGCTTCCGTGTCGGCCACCGCCTCGAAGGCGCGTTTCCACCGCTTCCGGAGCTCGCGGCGGCGGTTCTTTCCGGCCCCCCGGCGGCGGCGCCGCTTCCGGCGCCTGGACGCCGGCTGCGGCGGAGTCGGGCGGGGCGTGGACGCTTTCTGCGGCGGCGTCGGGGAGAGCGGCGGCGCCGCCGTCTCGAGGCGGGCGAGGTAGTCCGAGTAGTTGCCCCAGTAGAGCGGCGCCTCGCCGCCGCCGATCGCCGCCACCCGCGTGGCCAACTGGTCCATGAAGTGACGGTCGTGCGCGACGAAGACGACGGTCCCCTGGTACTTCGAGAGCGCCTCCAGCAGCGCCGCCTTGGCCTCGAGATCGAGGTGGTTCGTGGGTTCGTCGAGGAGCAGCAGGTTCGCCGGGCGGAGGAACAGCCGGGCCAGCGCCAGCCGGCTCCGCTCACCGCCCGAGAGGACGGAGGTCGGCTTGTCCACGGCGTCTCCGGAGAAGAGAAAGGCGCCCAGGATGTTCCGAACCTCCGGGAGCATCGAGAGGGGCGCGGCGTCCGCCATCGTCTGGTGGACCGTGCGCTCCGGATCGAGGTCGTGCCGATCCGGACCGTAGTAGGCGATCCGCGTGTTGTGGCCGAGTTCGCGGGTTCCGGCGTCGGGCCGTTCTTCCCCCGCGATCAGCCGCATCAGCGTGGACTTCCCGGCGCCGTTCGGTCCCACGAGCGCGAGGCGCTGTCCCTTCTCCACCGCCAGGTCCACGCTGCGGAACACGACGTTGTCCCCGAAGTCCCCGAAGGCCTTGGCGACGCCGCTCAGCTTCACCGGAACCGGTCCCGATCGGGGCGGGTGGGGCAGGCGCAGCCGGACGCTCCGGCGCCGGGGCGGCGCCTCGATCCGCTCCAGCTTCTCCAGCATGCGCACGCGGCTCTGGACCTGTCGGGCGCGGCTCGCCTGGTAGCGGAAGCGGTTGATGAACCGCTCGTTCCGCTCGATGAGCTCCGCCTGCCGGGCGGCGCGCTTCTGGAGATCCTCGATCTCGGCGGCCCGCATCGTCTCGTAGCGGCTGTAGCTGCCCGGGTAGTGCTTCAGGCGCCCGAACGCGATCTCGGAGATCCGGGTGACGACCCGGTCGAGGAAGTAGCGGTCATGGGCCACCAGCACGATCGCGCCCGGATGGCTCGCCAGGAAGCCGAGCAGCCAGGTCCGGGCCTCGATGTCGAGGTAGTTCGTCGGCTCGTCGAGCAGCACGACGTCGTTTCGCTCGGCCAGCAGGCGGGCGAGCGCGATCCGCATCTGCCAGCCCTGGCTGAAGCTCTCGGTGGGGCGCCGGCGCTCGTCCTCGCCGAAGCCCAGCCCGCCGAGCACCTCGTTCACCCGGGCGTCCATCTCGTAGCCGCCGCGCCGCTGCCACTCGTCCTCGATCTCCCCGTAGCGCTCGACGAGCCCCGGCTCGTCCGGGGCGTGGGCGAGGCGTTCGGCGAGCCGCTCCTGATCCCGGCGCAGCCGCAGCAGCTCGGAGAAAGCCGAGCGCACCTCCTCGAACACGCTCCGACCCCGGAGTTCCAGCCCGTCCTGGGGCAGATAGCCGACCCGGAGGTCGCGCTGCCGAACCACCTCGCCGCCGTCGAGCGGCTGGAGGCCGGCGAGGATCTTCAGGAGCGTGGACTTCCCCGATCCGTTCGCCCCGACCAGCCCCACGCGCTCCCCCGCTCCCAGACGCCACGACACGTCGCGGAGGATCACCTGCTCGCCGTAGGCTTTCGCTCCCTCGACGAGCTGGATCATGGATCGGTGCGGAGTCCCCGGCGCCGATCGGTCCATTGAGGAAGGCGATCCCGTCCGGGCCCGGAAGGTTACGCGGCGCATTCGCTCCGTTCGGTTCGTCATAATGACGGCCCGCCATGAATCCGTCCGAATCGCGCCCCCGGCTCGCCCTGGCCATTCGTCTGGTGATGGGGGCCGGCCTGCTGCCCCTTCTCGCCGCGGCTTCCGGCACCCAGCCGGGGGACCAGGCCTCGACCCGGATGAGCCGCGGGGTGGCGCTGCTCGAGCAGTTCCGGTTCACCGACGCCGCCGCCGAGTTCTCCCGCGTCGTCGAGCTGCGGCCCGACGCCCCCGCGGGGCACGTGAACCTCGGGATCGCCTGGTTCAACGAGCGCGACTTCGCTGCCGCCCGGGGCGCCTTCGAGCGCGCGCTCGAACTCGCCCCCGACGATCTCCACGCCCGCTACAACCTGGCGCTCATCGACAAGCTCGAGGGGAACACGGAGCCCGCCCTCGCCGCCTTCGAGACGGTGGCGGCCGCCGCCCCCGATGACTCGATGACCCAGTACTACCTCGGTTCATCGCACGCGGCGCTGGGGCAGCTCGAGGACGCCGAAGCGGCGCTTCGCCGGGCGATCGCCCTCACGCCGGACCACGAGTCGGCCCACTTCAGCCTCGGCAACGTGCTGCTCCGGGCCGGTCGCCGGGAGGAGGGCCGCGCCCAGCTCGAGCGATTCCAGGAGCTCAAGGCGGGCTTCGGCGGGGGCGTCTCCGCCGGTCTCCAGTACACCGAGCTCGGCCCCTACGCCGAAGCCGTCGAGGAGCCTCCCGTCCCGCTCCACGACGCGCCGCCGGCCCCTCCGGCGAACGGCCAGCCCGACGCCTCCCTCCCGTTCGCCGAGGCGACGGCGGCGTGGGGGCTCGATCTGCCGCCCCTCCCGCCCCCCGAGTCGCCGCCTCCCGCGGTCCTTCCCGCGGACTATTCCCCGGCGTGGGCGGCGCGCTTCCTCCTGCCCGCTCTCGGGACCGGCGTCGCCTTCCGCGACCTCGACGGGGACGCCCGCCCCGAACTCGTCTTCGCGCGCGGCGGGGAGATCCTCGTGTTCCGGAACGTGGGCGGGCGTTTCGAGCGCTGGTCCGATCCGGTGGAGGCGGCAGTCCATGCGGTGAGCGCCACGATCGGCGATCTGGACAATGACGGCGACCCGGACCTCTACGTGGCCGCCGCCGGTCCGAACCGGATCCTGTGGAACGAGCCCGCTCCCGACGGCGGCCGCCGCCTGGTTCCCGCCGACGGGACCGGCGCCGAGGGGGAGGACGTTTCGGTGAGCGCCACCGCCGCCGATTTCGACCACGACGGCGATCTCGACCTCCTCGTCGCGAACTACGCCCCGGCGCGGCTCCCGGCGCGGCTCGATGCCCCGCCAGACGCGCCGCTCGCGCCCGATTCGCTTCCCGGCGCCCCGAACCGCCTCTATCGGAACAACGGGGACGGTTCGTTCACGGATGTCGCCGAGGCGACCCGGACCGACGGCGGCGGGCGACGGAGTCTCGGCGCCCTGTTCGCCGACTGGGACGACGACCGGGACGTGGATTTCCTGGTCGTGAACGACGGGAGTCCGGTCCAGGTGTTCTCGAACGACCGGGTCGGCACGTTCACCGAGAGCTCGGAGGCGTGGGGGGTCGAGACCGCGTCCCGGATGCGGGGCGCGGCGTCGGGCGACTATGACCGCGACGGCGTCGAGGACCTGGTCTTCACCGCGGACGGCGGCGCCCTGAACCTGCTGCTCCGCGGGGTCGCCGGAGGGGGATTCCGCCCCGACGCCGGCTCGCCGCCGGCGCTCGCCGAGGGCGCGCCCGGCCCCCGCTACGGAGTCGCCTTGCTCGACCACGACCTCGACATGGACCTCGACCTCCTCGTCGCCGCGAACCGCCCCGAGGGGATCCTGTCGCTTCATGCGAACACGCCCGGCGGCTTCACCCGGAGCGTTTCGCTCGCCGCCGACCTGGAGCCGGGCGAGGAGGCGAGGGCGGTGGCGGTCGCGGACGTGGACGGCGACGGGGATCCGGACGTCGTCGCGGGGACGACGCGGGGCCGCCTGGTCGGTTTCGAGAACCGGGGCGCCGGGGGCCGCTGGATGGCCGTCCTGCCCCGCGGTCTGCGGAGCAACCTCGACGGGATCGGAACCCGGGTGGAAGTCCGCGTCGGCGCGATCAGCCAGCGCCGACAGGTCCGCTCCACTTCGGGCTACCTGTCGCAGGACGACCTTCCGGTCCGTTTCGGCCTCGGCGACGTCGCCGCCGCCGACTACGTGCGCTTCCTCTGGCCGGGCGGGGTGAAGCAGATCGAGCTCGGAGTCCCGGCCGCGGCGGCGACCACGGTCGAGGAGCTGAACCGCAAGGGCACCTCGTGCCCGGTGCTCTACGCCTGGGACGGCGAGCGGATCCGATTCGTCACCGACTTCCTCGGCGGCAGCGCGCTGGGGAACCTGCTGGCCCCGGGGCTCTACAACACCCCCGACACGACGGAACTGGTGAAGCTCGAGGCGTTCGATCCGGCGCCGCGGGACGGGGCCTTCGAGCTGCGGTTCGTGAACCAGCTCGAAGAGGTCATCTTCTATGACCGGGCGGCTCTGTGGGTGGCGGATCACCCGGAGGACGTGGACCTCTTCCCGACCGAGCGGCTGCTCCCCGGCCCGCCCTACCCGGAGCCGACGCTGGTGGCGGTGCGCGCCCGCCGGCCGCCGCGCCGCGCGGTCTCGTCCACGGAATCCGGCGGGGCTCGGGACGCGACCGCGAGGCTCGCCGAGGTGGACCGGCGCACGGTGGACGACTTCCGGCTGCTCCCGTTCAAGGGCTACGCCGAGGATCACGCCCTGACCCTCGAGTTCGGCCCGGTGGATCCGGGGGCCCGGCACGTCCTCCTGCTCTACGGGTGGGTGGACTACGCCGATTCGAGCTCCAACCTGGCGGCGTCCCACGCCGGGGTCGCGGCCCGCCCGCCGGTCCTCGAGATCGCCGGCCCGCAGGGGTTCCGGGTCGTGGAAGAGCCCATGGGCTTCCCCGCCGGACTCCCCAAGACGATGGTCGTCCCGCTCGACGGCCTGCTCCCCGGACCCGAGGCGACGCTCCGGATCTCGACGAACATGCGGATCTACTGGGACCGGATCGAGCTCGCCGAGGTCGCGAGCGGCGCCGCGGTCACCCGGCGCGAACTCGATCCGGCGTCCGCCGACCTGCGCTTCGCCGGATATCCGGAGCCCTATCGTCCGGAGGGCCTCCCTCCCACCGAATACCGCTACGGGCGGCGCAGCGCCCGGGATGTCTGGGGGGCCCACGAGGGCGCCTACACCCGTTTCGGCGATGTGCGTCCGCTGCTGACCGGCGTGGATGACCGCTACGTGATCACCCGTCACGGCGATGAGGTCGCGCTTCGCTTCGACGCCGCGGCGCTCCCGCCGCCGGACGCCGGGCAGAGCCGCTCCTTCTTCCTCTACGCGGACGGCTTCGGGAAGGACATGGACCTGAACTCGGCGCGGCCGCACACCGTGGCGCCGCTGCCGTTTCACGCGATGCCGGCCTATCCCTACCCGGAGGCCACCCGGCCGGAGGGTTTCGACGGGTGGCGGCGCGAGTGGAACACCCGGTGGATCGGACCCGAGGGGCGCCACGGGTTCCTCGACGGCGATCCCGGGCCGCCGCCGACCGACGAGTCGGGCGCCGGATCCGGCCCGGAGCGCTGAGGCGAAGCGTTCGCGACCGAGGGCAGCGCGCGGGAGTCGCCGGGAGAGAATGCGGGGTCATGTCCACCGAGCGTCTTCGCGACGAGCTGCTCCGGCTCCTGCTCGACGACCGCGCCGGAGCGGCCGCCGCGCTCGCGCCCCGGATGCTCGCCGACCCGTGGTCGCTGACCCCGGAAGTGCGCTGGTGCCTTCTCTACCTGCTGCGCGGGGTGCGCTGCCTCGCGGCGGGCCGCCGTCTGCTCGAGCCCGGAACGCTCCTCCACTTCGTGGCCCACGAGGTGGAGGAGAGCCGCCAGCGCACCGCCGCCATGGACCTGGTCTGGTACGAAGTGGCGCGGGAACTCCCCGGACACTGGCTGCGGCGGTACGAGGACACCGACGTTCGCTATTCGCTGGAGGAGCTGCACCGGCTGAACCTGCTCCTCGCCCGGCTCTGGGTCTCGGAGAGAAACCGGATCCGGGCCATGGATCCCCCCCTCCTGCCGCACTACCTGCGGCCCGACCGCCGCCGGCGCGGGCGCGCCGCCCTCCCGAGGTGATCCGATGAAGCGTGATTCCGTTCCTCCGAGCCCGCCGCTCCGGCGCGGGGCCGCTGCCGCGATCATCGCCCTCGCCGCCTCGGTCGCGGGGGGATGCGCCGCGCCGCCTGCGGAACCCGGCCCACCCGACGTGGTCGAACTCGACATCGCCGGCATCCACGCCGGGCTCGAGAGCGGGACATTCACCTGCGCCGCGCTCGTGGACGCCTACCTCGCCCGCATCGAGGCCTGGGACCGGCGGGGGCCGGCGCTTCACGCCATCGTCGTGGTGAACCCCGAGGCGCAGGCCCGCGCCGCGGAGGCGGATGCGCGGATCGCGGCCGCCGGGGGCCGGATCGAGCGTCCTCTCGAGTGCGTCCCCATGATCGTGAAGGACAACTACGACACCGTCGGGCTGCCCACGACGGCGGGCTCCGCGTCGCTCGCCGACTCGCTCCCGCCCGACGACGCGTTCCAGGTGGGGCGCATCCGGGAAGCAGGGGCGATCGTGCTCGCCAAGTCGAACATGGCGGAGTTCGCGTTCAGTCCCTACGAGAGCCTCGGCTCCGTGGTCCCCGGCCACACCCGCAACCCCTACGACCCCACCCGGGTCCCGGCTGGATCCTCCGGCGGGACCGGCGCCGCGGTGGCGGCCAGCTTCGGCGCCGTCGGGCTCGGCACGGATACCGGGAACTCGATCCGGGGCCCCTCGTCCCACAACGCCCTGTTCGGGATCCGCTCCACGATGGGGCTCACCAGCCGCGACGGGATCGTGCCGCTGAACCTGTTCCGGGACATCGGCGGCCCGATGGCGCGGACCGTCGAGGACGCGGTCCGCGTGTTCGATGTGCTCGCCGGTCCGGATCCGGCGGACCCGGCGACCGCGGGCTTCGAGCGGGAGGCCGATTACCTCGGCTCTCTGGACGCCTCCGAGCTCGACGGGTTCCGGATCGGGGTCGTCCGGCAGCTCTCCGATACCGAGACGGCCGACCCGGAGATCCGGTCCCTGTTCGAGACGGCGCTCGACGATCTCGCCGGGCTCGGCGCCGAGATCGTGGACCCGGTCGAGATCGCCGGGCTGGACGCCGAGGGCTCGCTGTGGTGCAACCCGTTCAAGGCGCAGCTCGAGGCCTACCTGGCAAGCCTGGGCCCGGAAGCGCCGGTCACGACGCTCGCCGCGATCGTGGAGAGCGGGGACTTCCACCCGTCCATCGGAGGACGCCTCCGCACCGCGCTCGAAGTCGAGGGCGATCCCGAGACGCTCTGCGCGGAGGCGAACGAACGCGCCGCCGCGCTGCGGGAGGAGGTGGCCGCCCTCCTCGCGGACGAGGATCTGGACGCCCTCGCCTACCCGAGCTGGAGCAACCCGCCCCGCCTCCTCGGCGACCTCGTGACCCCCGACGGAAACAACTCCCACCGGCTCTCGCCTCCCACCGGTTTCCCCGCGGTCACGGTTCCGATGGGATTCACCGGGGCGGGACTCCCGGGCGGGCTGCAGCTCCTCGGCGCCTCGCTCGCGGAGGGGACGCTGTTTCGGATCTCCTACGCCTACGAGCAGCGCACCCGGCATCGGCGTCCGCCCCCGACGACTCCGCTGCTCGCACCCTGACGGTCTGGCTAGACTCCGGGCCGAGCCATGCCGATCTACGAGTACCGCTGTTCGGCCTGCGACCAGGTGTTCGAGGCTCTCCAGCGGGTCAGCGACGCGGCGCTCGATACCTGTCGGCGCTGCGGCGGGCCGGCGCGCCGGATCATCTCGGCGCCGGCGATCCAGTTCGTCGGAAGCGGCTGGTACGTGACGGACTACGCGCGCAAGAAAAAGAAGGGTGACGCCTCCGGAAGGAACGGACGGGACGACGCCTCCGCCCCGAAGAAGACGGGTTCCGCGGAGTCCGGGAAGAAGAAGTCGGCGAAGGCGAAGAAGGACCGCGCCGCAGCCGCCGCTTCCGGCCGGGGCAGACCCGCTCGGGCGGACGGCTGAGCGGGTGTTCGGGCGGCGGAACCGGTCGCTCCGGGTCGCAGTCGGTCCGGGGCTCCTCGGCCTCGGCCTGATCGGCGCCGCTCCGCTCCAGGACGACAGCGCCGAGGCGGCGGCCTGCGAGGCGGCGGTCCAGGCCTCCGACTGGAACGGCGCCGTCCCCCGCTGCGAGGCTGCGCTCGTCGCCGACCCCGACGGGTTCGGGCTCCACTACTTCCTCGCCTTCGCGCACCAGGGCCTCGGCGCCTGGGGGCCAGCCGCCGATGCGTTCGAGGCGTTCGTCGCCGCGGCGGACGACGACGGCGACCGCGCCGAGCGCCTCGCGGACGAGATCGCCTCGGCCCGGCGAAGCGCCGCCGTGGCGCGGTTCCGCTCCGGGGACCTGGAGGCGGCGCTGCCGCTGCTCGAACGAGCTGCGGAGGCCGATGCGACGGACGCCGAGACCTGGTTCTGGCTGGGCGTCGCCCGCGAGCGTTCGGGCGACGCGGCGGGCGCGGAAGCCGCTTTCGAGGCGGTCACCCGGGAGGCGCCCGAAGTGGCCGACGCCTGGTTCCTGCTCGGGCGGCTCCGCTACCGGGGGGACGATCCGCAAGCGGCCCGGACCCGCCTCGAGCGCTATCTGGAGGCGGCTCCGGACGGGGCCTTCGCCGCCGAGGCCCACTGGATGGCCGCCTCCATCGCCCTCGGCGAGACCGGGGAGGAGAGCTCCGTTGCCGCGGAGGCGGCGTCGCGCCACTTCGCCGCCTACCTGGAGAGCGCCGCCCTCTCGTCCGACGCCTCCGGGAGAGCCCGCGCCGCCGCCGCCCACTACTTCCTCGGCGGGACGACGAGCGAGGCCGGCGACTGCGACGCCGCCCGGGCGCACTACGAGGCCTTCCTGGATCTCGCGCCCGCCGACGACCGGGTCGCGGAGGTGCGGCAGTTCCTCGATGGAGGCGGCTGCTCGCCGTAGTCGGCCCGGCTTCCTCAGACCCCGCGTCGTCGGTCGTTCCGGGGGCCGTTTTCCGGGATGGGGAGAGGCTCGGAATCGCGGGAGCGCGATTCCACCCCGCCGGTTCGCATCGTTCGGCGGTTTCCGGGGGCGCCGGACCCCGCGATCGGAAATCCGGGCGCCGGCAGACCGTTCCCCCCGGATCGCTCCCGAAGGTGTGCTAGTTTCTCTCCGCTCCCCGGCGAGGGCGGTTCGCCCGCGATCCACCCTCCAGGACGGATTCCCGCCCCGGCTCCCTGCGGCGCCCCAAAGGAGACCTCACCATGCAGATCCGGTTGCTTCCCCTGTCCGCCACGCTCGTCACGGGGCTGGTGGCGGGACTCGCGCCCGAGGCCGCCGCGCAGGATGTGGACCCGCAGAAGGCGTCCGCGTGCATGCAGGCGGTGGACGGCCAGAACTACGAACAGGTGCTCGCCGCCTGTCCGGAGGTCCTGGAGACCCTGCCCGAGGACCATCCCTACTACGCGCACTGGTCTCAGACGGTGAACTACGCCTACAGCCTCCAGTGCGAACCGGCATTCCAGGGGCAGCAGTGGGACAGCGTGATCGCGTACTGCCAGATGGCGGTCCAGGCGAACCCGGCGGCGTTCAACCTGAACTACTACCTGGGAGTCGCCTACACCGCGACGCAGGACTGGGCCAATTCGGCGGTGAACTTCTCGGCCTTCCTGAACGGAATCCAGGGCAATTCGGAGGCGGCCGCGCAGCTCTCGGACCTGGTGGACGCCTCCCAGCGGCTCGGCGGGATCGCCTACGCCCGCGTCAACGCGGTCCAGGACGCCATCCCGCTGCTCCAGGCCGCCTCGGCGAAGGACGGGACCGATGTCGAGGTCCACTTCCGGCTGGGTCGGGCGCTTCTGGCCTCGGGGGACGCGGCTGGCGGCGAGGCGGCCCTCGATGTCTATCTGGAGAACGCCCCGCAACCCCTTCCGCAGATCCGCTTCCTCGTGGGCCAGCTCGCCTACAACGCCGGCAATGTGGCGAAGGCCGACCGGCTCCTCTCGGCGTTCCTCGAGGCGCAGGCATCCGGGCAGGGCAGCGCCGACGCCCACTACATGCTGGCGCAGGCGCTCCAGGGCTCCGACGAGGACCGGGCGGTGACCCACTACCAGGGTTTCCTCGCGGCCGCCGCCGCCGGGGACGCCCGCGTCCACGACGCGAACTTCGCCCTCGGGACGATCTTCTTCAATCGGGACGACTGCGACAACGCCGAGACGCACTACCAGGCCCTCATTGACGCCGCTCCGGACCACGCGAACGCCGCCCAGGTGACCGAGCTCCTGGCGCAGATCGCCGAATTCGGCTGCTCCGGGGACGGCTGAGCCGGCCCCGGCGAGCGGGTGGAGCCTCAGGTTCCCTGTGTTATCGTGCTTGTTCTGTTTCGCGGCAGTCCGGCCGCCCTTCCGCGCCGGGTGTGGGCGGCGGCCGGGCTTCCGTGGCGAGATTGACGCGAAGTCGTTGACGGATTCGACGCCGAGGAGAGTTCTCATGACACTGTGGACGAGCACCGGGCTTCCCCTCACGCTTGCGGTTTCCTGGGCCGCGGGCGCTTCCGCCGCGACGATGCCGTTCCCGGCGCAGATCACCGGGACGCCCGAGGACGACGACGCCTGCGAGGCGGTCATCGAAGCCCAGGACTGGGAGCAGGTCATCGCGCTCTGCGAGCCCCTCCTCGACATCCACGACGAGAACCACCGCCTGTTCGAGTTCATCCAGCAGAACGTGGACTACGCCCACACGACGGTGAACTACGCGAACCAGCAGCAGTGCCTCGAGTCGGCGCAGGGCGGCGACTGGGACACGACGCTCGTGGCCTGCCCGGCGACGATCGCGGCGATGCCGGACTTCTTCGTCGGCCACCTGTTCGTCGGTCTCGCGCACAACGCGCAGGGAGCGGCCGAGGAAGCGAATGCGGCCTTCGAGCGTTTCCTGACCACCGTCGAGGCGAGCCCCGAGATGGCGGCCCAGCTCACGGAACAGATCGCCCTCGCCCGCCGCACCGCCGCGATCAACTATCTGACCGCCGGCGATCGGGCGAGCGCCCTGCCCATGCTGCGAACCCTGGCCGCGGACGATCCTTCGGATGCCGAGGTCCACTTCCGGCTCGGTTACGCGCTGCTCCAGGAGGGCGACACCGAGGGCGCCGAGGCCGCGTTCCAGGTCGTCATCGGTCTGAACCCGGACATCCCCCAGTTGGGTCAGGTCCTGTTCCTCGCCGGCCAGCTCGCCTACAACGGGGGGAACTACGACGTTGCGACGACCCGGCTCTCCGCCTACGCGGAGCGCGAGCCCGAGGGGGATCAGATCACCGAGGCGCACTGGCTTCTCGCGTCCATGGCCGCCCGCGCGGATCGCACCGGCGACGCCGTGACCCATTTCGCGGCGTTCCTCCAGGGCGAGTCCTCCGGTGATCGGGCCGCGCTCGCGAACTACTCCCTCGGGACGATCTACTTCAACCGGAACCAGTGCGACCGCGCCGCGACCTACTACAACCGGTTCCTGCGTCTGGCGCCGAACGACTCCAAGGTGGCCGATGTCCGGGAGACGCTCCTCGACATTGACGACGGCCTCTGCGAGCCCGGCTGGGACTGAGCCGGACGACTGCGGGATTCGCGCGCGACATGCCTCTCCGGGAACGGACCAGGGCCTGCCCGCTGCTCCGGCGGCGGCTCGACCGGCGATGGCGATTTAGCAGCCGGCCGGGCGCCCTCGGGATTCGCGCGGCCGCGGGGTTCGCCATTCGCTGAGTTCCGCGGGCCCGGTCTCCCGGCGACCCGGTCGGAATCGGCCGGCGCGGTTCCAGACCATCCTCCCCCGGATCGCTGACTCGAGAGCAGCTCCCCCGAGAGGATGCGAAGCCCGCCGGCGCCTCTCCGCGGCGCTCCCCGCGTCCCCATCTCCGGCCCGCGCCGGTAAATCCCGTGATCGCACCTCTTCTCGAAACCCTCCTCTCCGGTGAGGCGCCCGACCCCGAAGTCCTCGAGCGCGCCCTCCACCGCATCCTGTCCGGCGAGGCCGACCTCGCCCAGACCGCCGGGCTCCTGGTGGCGCTCCGCATCCGCGAACCGGACGCTTCGACTCTCGCCGCCTGCGCCCGCGCCCTCCGCCTCCACCGCAAGGCGGTGCACCCGCAGGTCCGTCCGCTCGTGGACACCTGCGGGACCGGCGGCGACCACAGCGGCACCTTCAACATCTCCACGGCGGCGGCGCTCGTCGTGGCGGCGGCGGGCGGCGCGGTGGCCAAGCACGGCAACCGGAGTGCGTCCTCGCTCACCGGCAGCGCCGATGTGCTCGAGTCCTGCGGCGCCCAGCTCCACCTCGAGCCCGGCCAGGCGACCAGGATCCTCGACGCCACCGGTTTCGTCTTCCTGTTCGCCCCCGCCTTCCATCCGGCGATGGCGCACGTCGGCCCGGCCCGGCGCTCCCTCGGGATCCGGACGCTGTTCAACGTTCTGGGGCCGCTCGCGAATCCGGCGCTCGCCGAGAACCAGTTGATCGGCGTGTACGACGCCGCCCTGACCGGGACCGTGGCCCACGCGCTCGCCGAGCTCGGGTCCAGCGCCGCGCTCGTGGTCCACTGCGACGGCCTCGACGAGATCGGGCTCCATGCGGTGACCCGCGGGCACGAGGTCCGGAGTGGCGAGGTGCGTCCGGTGGAGATCCGGGTCTCGGAACTCGGTCTCGCGGAAGCCCCGGTGTCCGCGCTCCAGGGCGGCGCGAGCGAGCGGAACGCCGAGATCCTCCGGGCGGTGCTCTCGGGGAAGGACGCCGGTCCGAACCGCGACGTGGTCGCGGCGAACGCGGGCGCGGCGCTGACGGTGGCCGGGCTCGCCGACGACCTCCCCGCCGGCGTGACCACGGCTCTCGAGGTTCTCGCCTCCGGACAGGCGCTGCGGACGCTCGACCGCTACGTCGAGACCAGCATCCGCGTGACCCGGTGAACCATGGAACGCCCTATGGAGGCCCCCACCGGGAGAACTGGCCGCTCTCCAGAGCGGCACCGCACCCCACTCCAGCCGGCGCTGATCCCCTGATGCGCGCCCGAACCGGGAGTTCCAGACCGTGACCCTCGCCGCCGGCGTGCTCGACGACCTCCTGCGCTCGGCGGAGATCCGCGCCGCCCACCTGGCCGAACAGCCCGCACCCCCGCCGCCGTCCGACCCGCCACCCCCGTTCGCCGCCGCCCTCGAGGGACGCGAGGCGCTCTCGATCATCGCCGAGTTCAAGCGCCGCAGCCCGAGCGCCGGGAGGATCCGGGACGACGACCCCGCCGCCCGAGCCCTCGCCTACCGGAACGCGGGGGCCTCGGCGATCTCCGTCCTCACCGAGCCGGCCTCCTTCGGCGGCGCCTTCGCCGACCTCACCCGGGCCCGGGCCGCCTCCGGACTGCCGGCGCTCATGAAGGATTTCGTGGTCCACGAGGCGCAGATCCACGCCGGTCGGGCGGCGGGCGCCTCGGCGGTCCTCCTCATCGTCCGCTGTCTCGACGGAGTCCGGCTCGAAGCCCTCCACCGCGAGGCGGCCTCCATCGGGCTCGACACCCTGGTGGAGGTCCACGACGCGGCCGAGCTCGACCGCGCGCTTGCGCTCGAAGGCGCCGTGATCGGCGTGAACAACCGCGATCTCGACACCCTGACGACGGATCGTCGGCGCGCCGCCGCGCTCTTGCCCCGCATCCCGGCGGGCCGGATCGCGGTGGCGGAGAGCGGCTACACGGAACCGGCGCATCTCGACGAGCTGCGTGGCCTCGCCGACGCCGTGCTGATCGGGTCGGCGCTGATGCGCGCGGCCGACCCCGGCCCGTTCCTCGAGGCGGCGACCCGGCCCCGCCCCGCACCGTTTCTCGAGGCTGCGACCCGGCCGCCCTGCCTCGCCCGATAATGCCCGCCCGATGATGTCCGCCCGATGAGGACCGCCCCCGGGGCCGGACCCCCCATCGAGGTCAAGATCTGCGGGCTGCTCCGCGCCCGGGACGCGCGGCTGGCGGTGCGGCTGGGAGCCCGCTGGATCGGCATCGTGCGGGCGCCGGATTCCCCGAGGTCGGCGAGTCTCGCCCAGGCGCGCCGGGTCATCGAGGCCGCCCTCGCCGAGGATCCGGCCGTGAACCCGGTGCTCGCCACCGGACGGCGAACCCGGGCCGAGGTCGCCGCCGACGCCGCCGCGCTCGGCGTGCGCCGGGTGCAGCCCCACGGCCTCTCCGACGCCGGCGTGCGAGCGCTCGCCGACGAAGGTCTCGTCGTCCACCGGGTGATCCAGGTCCCGGAGGCGGCGGGACGGCTCCCGGCGTTCCGGGCGCCCGGCGACTCCGAGGGGCCGCTCGTCTTCGATGTCGGCGGAGGCGGAAGCGGCCGCTCGTTCGACTGGCGCATCCTCGGGGAGGTCGCTCCCCCGCGCGCCTTCATCGCCGGCGGGCTGCGGCCGGACAACGTGGCGGGCCTCCTCCCCCGTCGCCCGTGGGGCGTGGATGTCTCGAGCGGCGTCGAAGCGTCTCCCGGGGTGAAGGATCCCGACCGGATGCGACGGTTCTTCGACTGTCTGGGATGTCCGGCGTGAGCCCGCGCCTCGGCGCCTTCGGGGAGTTCGGAGGCCGCTTCGCTCCCGAGCTCCTGACCCCCGCGCTCGAGGAGCTCGAAGCGGCCCGAAGGAAGGTGATTCCGAGCCCGTCCTTCCGGGAGGAGCTCGACCGGGAGGCGACGGAGTGGGTGGGACGGCCCACCCCGCTCACGACGGCGCCGCGTTTCTCCGACCGCGCCGGGCTCGAGATCGTGTTCAAGCGGGAGGATCTGCTCCACGGCGGCGCCCACAAGGCGAACAACGTCCTCGGCCAGGCGCTCCTCGCTCGCCGCATGGGGAAGCGTCGCCTCATCGCCGAGACCGGGGCGGGACAGCACGGCGTCGCCACCGCGATGATCGCGGCCCGCTTCGGGATGGAGGCGGTCATCTACATGGGGGCCCGGGACATGGCCCGGCAGGCGCCGAACGTGAAGCGGATGGAGCTGTGCGGCGCGCGGGTCGTCGCCGTGGAGCTGGGCGCGCAGACCCTGAAGGACGCCATCAACGAGGCGCTCCGCGACTGGACCCGCACCCTCGAGACGACCCATTACCTCCTCGGGACCGCCGCCGGTCCCCATCCCTTCCCGCGCCTGGTGCGCGACTTCCAGGCCGTCATCGGACGCGAGGCCCGGCGGCAGTGGCGCGAGCGGTTCGGCGATCTGCCCGACGCGGTCGTCGCCTGCGTCGGCGGCGGGAGCAACGCGATCGGGATCTTCCACGCCTTCGTCGGGGATCCGTCGGTCGCCCTGATCGGCGTCGAGCCCGGCGGCGAGGGGCTGGACACCGGTCGCCATGGCGCCACGCTGGTCCGGGGGACGCCGGGCCTCCTCCACGGCGCCCGCACGATGATCCTGCAAGACGACGAAGGGCAGATCCTCGAGCCGCACAGCATCTCCGCCGGGCTGGACTACCCCGGCGTGGGCCCCGAGCACGCCGCGCTTCAGGCTTCGGGTCGGGCGCGCTACGTCGCGGCCACCGACGAGGAGGCGCTCGGGGCGTTCGAGGCGCTCTGCGTGGACGAGGGGATCGTGCCCGCGTTCGAACCCTCCCACGCCCTCGCCTTCACGCTGCGCGCCGCCGGATCGGGAGAGATCGCTTCCGGATCCCGGGTGCTGCTGAATCTCTGCGGGCGGGGGGACAAGGATCTCGAGACCTGGTTCGGCCTGGGGCGGTCCCCGGCGAGGGCGCACCGATGAGCCTCCCGGCGCTGCGGGCGGCGTTCGACCGCCCCGGCGTCGCGCTGTCTCCATTCCTCGTGCTCGGCGACCCGACGCCCCGACTCACCGTGGAGCTCGCCGCCGCCGCCGTCGCCGGCGGGGCCGACATGCTGGAAATCGGCTTTCCCTACTCCGATCCGGTCGCCGACGGGCCGGAGGTCCAGGCGGCGGCGCAGCGGGCGTTCGCCGCCGGCGTCTCGACCCGCGCCGGATTCCGGATTCTCGCCGAGGTGGCCGCCGCCTGTCCCGGGATCCCGCTGAACCTGCTGGTGTACGGGAATCTCGTCCACCGGATCGGCTACCGGGAGTTCGCCGCCGCCGCGACGGCCGCCGGGGCCTCCTCGCTCCTCGCGCCGGACATCCCGCTGGAGGAAGGGGGGCCGCTCCGCCGAGCGTGCCGCCGCGCCGGGCTCGGGCATGTGGAGCTCGCCGGACCGCTGACGCCTCCGGACCGGCTCCGGCGGCTCGCCGAGGTCTCGGACTTCGTCTATCTCGCCGGTTTCCAGGGCGTCACCGGGGTGCGCCGCCGCGGCTTCGCGGAGGTTCTGGACCGAACC
This sequence comes from Acidobacteriota bacterium, assembly GCA_022822745.1. Lineage (GTDB taxonomy): Bacteria > Acidobacteriota > Vicinamibacteria > Marinacidobacterales > Marinacidobacteraceae > JAJEAO01. The sequence continues at coordinate 86,497 of JAJEAO010000032.1, read as the reverse complement.
GGCGCGGCGCGCGCCGTCCTCGAAGGAACCGGCGTTCCGCTGTGTCTCGGATTCGGGATCTCGACCGCGGGGCAGGTGGCGAGCGCCGGCGCGGCGGGGGCGCGGATCGCGGTGATCGGGAGCCATCTCGCCCGGGTGATCCGCCGCCTCTACCGGGGCCCCGAAGACGCGGCTACGCTCCGCGCCGGGTTCCGAGCCGCCGTGCGGGATCTGAACCCGGAGGACGAAGCGTGCTGATCATCATGCGGTCCGGACCGACCGAGGCCCAGTGCGTCCGGGTGGAGGAAGCGGTCCAGGCGATGGGCTACAGCCCGGTGCGCGTGCCCGGCGCCGACGGCCGGATGGCCATCTGCGTCACCGGGAACCGGGGGGCCGTGGACGACTCGCTCCTGTCGCGACTGCCCGGAGTGCTCCGCTGCATCCGGGTGACCCGCCCGTACAAGCTGGTGAGCCGCGAGGTCCATCCGGAAGACACCGTCGTGGAGATCGCCGGTGTCCCGGTCGGAGGGGAAGAGCCGGTCGTCTTCGCCGGGCCCGGCAGCGTCGAGACCGAGGCCCGCACGCTGGCCGTGGCCCGGGCCGCCGCGAGCGCCGGGGCGCGAGTGTTCCGCGCCCGGCTGTGGTCCGAGTCGCTCCGCCCCTACGAGTTCGGCGGCGTGGGCGAGGAGGGGCTCCACACGCTGGCGCGGGTCCGAGAGGAGACCGGGCTCCCGGTCGTCACCGAGATCGTGGATCCGCGTTCGGCTGGGCAGGTGGCGGAGATCGTGGACGGGGTCCAGATCGCCGCCCGCCACATGGAGAACGAAGCGCTCCTCGAAGTGGCGGCGGGGCTTGACTGCCCGGTCATCGTCCAACGGGGTCCGTGGGCCACGATCCGGGAATGGCTCATGGCCGCGGAGTCGCTGCTGGCGCGACGGAAGCGGGACGTGATCCTCTGCGAGCGGGGGGTGCGCACCGGTCTGGAGCGTCGAACCCTGCTGGATCTCCATTCCGTCGCGGTCGTGCGGCAGACTTCGCACCTGCCGGTCGTCGTGGACCCGTCGCGGGCGGTCGCGGACCGGGGCCGGATCCGTCCGCTGTCCCGGGCGGCTCTGGCGGCGGGCGCCGCCGGCCTCATGATCGAGGTCCACAACCGGCCCGACACCGCCTACACCGATCCCGGCCAGACCGTGGACATCCCGACCCTCGAGGGCATCTTCCGCGACCTCGAAGTCGCCTCCGCCTACGAGCGGCTCGACGCCTGATCCCCATGAGCGACTCCGCTTCCCCCGCGCCCGTCCTCCCGGTGAGCTTCGGGCGCACCCTGCTCCAGTTCTTCGTCATCCCGATGGCGGTCGTCGCCATCGGCGTCGGCATCTTCCTCGGCTTCGCGTGGATGGTCTCCGACGACACGACGCCCGAGGACTTCCTCCAGCAGATCCGGTCCGGGGGCGCGCGCCAGAAGCGCCAGGCCGCTTTCGAGCTGGCGAACCGGATCCAGCACGGCGAGCCCGCGGATTTCGTCGCGCTGGGACCGGAGCTGGCCCGCAGCTTCGACGAGTTCGAGGGATCTCCGGATCCCTTCGTGCGCCAGTATCTCGCGCTGGCGCTCGGCAGCCTCCGGGAGGCCTCCGCCGCCGGATCCCTCGCGGCGGCGCTCGCCGATCCGGACGAGACGGTCCGGGTGTACGCGGCGTGGGCGCTCGGCGCCATCGGCGGCGACACCGCGGTCGAGGCGCTCTCGGGCGCCAGCCGCGCCGACGACGCCGGGGTCCGGACCATGGCGGTGTACGGGCTGGGCGCCATCGGGGATGCGCGCGGCGCGGAGCCGCTGCGCCGGGCGGTGGACGATCCGGTCTTCGATGTCCGGGTGAACGCGGTGGTCGCGCTGGCCCGACTCGGGGATTCGAGCGCCGAGGCGCAGCTCCTCGCGATGCTCGATCCGGAGGCGTGGGACGGGGCGGCGGACATGTCCGCGGGAGAGCGCGCCCTCGCCCGGCTGTCGGCGGTCCAGGCCGCCGGGATCCTGAACTCCCCCGCGGTCCGGGCGCGGCTCGAGGAAGTCGGCGCCTCCGACCCGGATCTCAAGGTGCGCGAGGCGGCTCTTTCCGCGTTGCGCGACGGCGGGGGCCTGCGCCCGCGGTGATGGACGGCGCCCTTTTCGGTAGAATCCCGCCTCGAAAGCGACTTCTTTCCCCATCCCGGATTCATGCCTGAGACTCCCCGATCCCGTCCGCCCGGAGCGGCGCCGAAGGCGCGGCCGGGCAAGGCGCAGGAGGGCGGCGCCGCAAACCCGAAGGCGGCGAGCGCCGCGAAGAAGCCGACCGCGCGGCGGCGGAGGCCGACTCCCCGGCGGCGCGCGGCCGGTACCCGGCCGAAGCGTCCCGCCGGCGCCCGGCCGAAGCGTCCGGTCCGTCGGAGGAAGGCGGGCAAGAAGGTCAGTCGCCGGGACTTCACCGCCCTCGCCGTCGGGTGGAGCATGTTCACCGCGGCGATGGCGGTCGGCCTGACCACGGTGGGCCGCTTCCTGTTCCCCAACGTCCTGACCGAGCCGCCGTCGAGCTTCACCGCGGGCTTCCCCGACGACTTCGCCATCGGAGTCGTGGACACCCGCTTCAAGGAGCGCTACCAGGTGTGGGTCGTGCGGGACGAGGAGAAGATCTACGCCCTCTCCACGATCTGCACCCACCTCGGCTGCACGCCGAACTGGCTGGAGGCGGAGAGCAAGTTCAAGTGCCCCTGCCACGGCAGCGGGTTCTACATCACCGGCATCAACTTCGAGGGACCGGCGCCGCGCCCGCTCGAGCGGGTCGCCGTCAGTCTCGCGGAGGACGGCCAGCTCCTGATCGACAAGGCCCGCCTGTTCAAGTTCGAGGCGGGGCAGTGGGAGGATCCGGCGTCCTTCCTCGCGATGACGTGAGCGGCCAGTCGAACCACGACGCACCGAACGAGGCGACTCTCCCGTGCTGAATAGGATTCTCGACCCCATCCGCGGGGCGTGGAAGGAAGCGACCGACTCGCAGGTCTGGGCTTCGATCTTCCGTCACGGCAAGCCGGTGAGCAACCGGAACCGGGCTCTCGTGATGATGAGCAACGTGTTCTTGCACCTCCACCCGGTGAAGTCGCGGAAGGCCGGGATCAAGCTGCGCTACACGTGGTGCATGGGCGGGATCACCTTCTTCCTGTTCCTCGTCCTGACCTTCACCGGTCTGCTCCTGATGTTCTACTACCGGCCGACGGTGGAATACGCCTACGCGGACATCGTGGACCTTCAGGAGCATGTCCCGCTCGGGATCATGCGGGAGCTCCACCGCTGGGGCGCCCACGCCATGGTCATCACGGTGTGGCTCCACATGCTGCGCGTCTTCATGACCGGCTCCTACAAGCCGCCGCGCGAGTTCAACTGGGCGATCGGCGTCGTCCTGCTCGTCCTGACGCTCCTGCTGTCCTTCACCGGCTACCTGCTCCCCTGGGACCAGCTCGCGATCTGGGCGATCACGGTGGGCTCCAACATGGCGCGGGCCACTCCCCTCCTCGGGACCGAGGGACCGCTCTCGGCGTCGCTGACGCTCGGCGACATCGCGCTCGTGAACGCGGGCAACGACGCCCGCTTCGCGTTGCTCGGCGCGCAGTCCGTCGGTCAGCCGACCCTCCTGCGCTTCTATGTTCTCCACTGCGTCGGCCTCCCCCTCGGGGCGGCGGTGCTCATGGCGGTCCATTTCTGGCGGGTCCGCAAGGATGGAGGCATCTCCGGCCCGATGTAGGCCCGGTGAACCTTCGAGCGATCCCCGCCGCATGACCACGGACGAGAGAAAGTGATCGGGCTCTTCCAGGATCTGGTGAACTGGGTCTCCGGACCCACGGTTCTGTTCACGGTGACCACCGTGGGCCTCCTGCTGGCGTTCCGCTACACGCAGGTCTGGTCGAAGCGGGTCGCCATCTGGGGGTTCTCCGTGCTCGCCGTCCTCTACGTGGCGAGCATGTGGAACCCGGATTTCCTCCTCATCGTCGCCAAGCCGGACAACATCCCGATCACCGGGGTCATCTTCCTCGTCCTCTTCTTCACCTGGTACGCGATGTACCAGGGGATCGAGAACGATCGCCGCCGGGCCGCGGGCGAGGAAATCCACGAGAAGAAGGAATCCGACAAGGTCTGGGTCTGGCCCGACCTCGTCTATACCGAGATGCTGGCGATGGTCCTCCTCAGCATCGTTCTCCTGGTCTGGTCCATCCTCCTCGCGGCGCCGCTCGAGCAGCCCGCGAATCCGGCCGACTCGCCGAACCCGTCCAAGGCGCCGTGGTACTTCCTCGGCCTCCAGGAGATGCTGGTCTATTTCGACCCCTGGCTCGCCGGGGTCGTCTTCCCCACCCTGATCATCGTCGGCCTGATCGCCATCCCCTACATCGACAGGAATCCCAAGGGGAACGGCTACTTCACCTTCCGCGAGCGGAAGGCGGAGATCGTGATCTTCCTCTACGGCTTCCTCATCCTCTGGTGCCTGCTCGTCATCTCGGGCACGTTCCTGCGGGGGCCGAACTGGAACTTCTTCGGGCCCTACGAGTACTGGGACGTTCACCGCGTCGAGCCTCTGCTCAACGTGAACATCTCGGACTTCTTCTGGGTGAAGCTCCTCGGACGACCGCTGCCCTCGGGAGGGCTCTTCGCGGCTCTCCTCCGGGAGTGGCTGGGCCTGCTCATGGTGGGGGCCTATCTGTTCGTGCTGCCAGTGGTGACATCGTGGCCGCGGGAGAAGTTCCCCGGCTTCCTCCGCTGGCTCAGCCTGCGCAAGTACTACGACAGGATGGGGCCCACCCGCTTCTACATCGGGGTGTCGCTCTTCCTGCTCATGATGAGCCTGCCGATCAAGATGTATCTGCGGTGGGCGTTCAACCTGAAGTACATCGTCGCCTTCCCCGAGATCTTCTTCAACATCTGACCGGACCGACAAGCTGTGCCCAAGAAAGTCCTGCCTGGCCACGCCCACGACATCTCGCGGCTGAACCTCGTCTTCGCCGCGTCGAGCGTCCTGCTGCTGGGTTCCACCGTCTGGATGATCTGGGCGGACTACGCCCGCGAGTGGAAGGACTACCAGCGGGAGTTCGTCCGGATGGAGCGGGATCTGACCGCGCGGCAGATGCAGGAAGCCCGGCAGGACATCAGCCAGGCCGACCTCGACCGGATCACGGCGGAACTCGCCGAGGCCGAAGCGGATCTCGCCGCGAATCGGGACGCGGTCGCGGCGCTCGAGGGCGAGATCGAGGCGATGGACCGGGAGCGGACCCTCGCCGACATCCGGGAGCGCGAGATCAAGGCGGTGTACGACTCCGAGAAGTTCTACTTCGAGGAGACCCGCGAGCGCGGCGTCCCGCTCGGCCGGGCCGTCTCCGCCGAGGCCTTCGACACCCTCGAGACCAGCTTCTTCGAGGCGCGCGACATCCGCGTCGCGCTCGACTACGACCTCGCGGCGAAGCGGACCGAGTTGCGGGAGGCGCGCGCGCGCGTCACCGACCTGAACGGGCAGCGCGAGCGGCTGTCCCAGGCGGTCACCCTCGCGCAGCGGAAGCTGGCCTCCATCGCGGACAACTTCCCGAACACGTTCCGGAACCTGCCGCTCCTCGATTTCATCGATCCGTCCATCGAGGTCCACCAGGTCCTCGTGGCGAACGTGACCGAGGATCTGAACTTCGCTCGCGTGGCGCGAATTGACCGGTGCCAGACCTGTCACCTCGGCATTGACAACCCCGAGTACGCCGACGCGCCCCAGCCCTTCACGACCCACCCCGATCTCGAGACCTACGTGTCCCGCGAGTCCGCCCACCCGGTGGACAACTTCGGCTGCACTTCCTGCCACCTGGGGCAGGGGCGCAAGCTCAGCTTCACCGGCGTCACCCACACCCCCGAGTCCGTCGAGGAGGAGCACGACTGGGTGGAGAAGCACGGGTGGAAGGAAGACCACTACTGGGACAGCCCGATGTACCAGGCCCGGCTCACCGAGGCGGGCTGCGTGAAGTGCCACCGCGACCAGATCTTCATCCCGCGGGCGAAGGATCTGAACCAGAGCCGCCTGACCTTCGAGCTGGCGGGGTGCTCGGGCTGCCACAACACGGCCGGCTACGAGGACCGGCGCAACCGCGGTCCGGCGCTCGGGGCCATCGCGAGCAAGACGAACCGCGACTTCGTCGCGCGGTGGGTGCGCGATCCGAAGGCCTTCCGGCCCTCCACCTGGATGCCGAAGTTCTGGGGCCTCGACAACAATCCCGACTCCGATCTCCAGGCGCGGAACGACACCGAAGTCGCCGCGATCGTGGAGTACGTCTTCGGCCACTCCACCGGCGGCCGCGACTATCCCGCGCCCCCCGCCGGGAACGGTTCCCGGGGCGAGGCGCTCGTCGGACAGGTGGGCTGCCTCGGCTGCCATCTCCTCGACGAGAGCGGCTACGAGGAAGCGAGCATCTACCGCCGCCGCGGCCCGGCGCTGACCGGACTCGGCAGCAAGCTGGATCCCGGTTTCCTCTACGAGTGGGTGCGCGATCCGGGCCACTACTGGGACGAGACCTTCATGCCCAGCCTGCGGCTCACGGACCAGGAGGCGGCCGACATCACCGCGTTCCTGCTCGAGTCCGAGGCCCCGGCGTTCGAGGCGATGCCGGTGCCGGCCGCGGACGCGGCGGAGCTGGACGGGATCACGCTCGAGTTCCTGCGGACCGGCCTCCCCGACCGCCTCGCCCAGGAGCGGCTGGCGGAGATGTCGGAGCAGGACAAGCTCCTCTACTCCGGCTCGGGGCTGATCCGCCGCTACGGCTGCTTCGGCTGCCACGAGATCGGCGGATTCGAGGACGCGCAGAAGATCGGCGTGGATCTCTCCACCTGGGGCTCCAAGATGGTGACCCGGCTCGACTTCGGCTACGTGGACATCCCCCACACCCGCCAGGCCTGGCTGGAGCAGAAGCTGTCTGACCCGCGGATCTACGACCGAGGCAAGGTCAAGAGCCCGGGCGAGAAGCTGCGGATGCCGCAGTTCGACTTCACGGACTCCGACCGCACCCACATCGTCCGCACCGTGCTCGGCCTCGTTCGGGACGAGTTCCCGCAGGACGGCGTGAAGACGCTTTCCGCCGCCGAGGCGGTCGCCGAGCAGGCCCGGGTGCTGATCCACAACTACAACTGCCGCGGCTGCCACCTCGTGGACGGCCAGGGCGGCGGGATCTACGAGACCCTCGCCGACGCCGGCATGCGTCCGCCGGATCTGAACACCCAGGGGAGCCGCACCCAGGCCGACTGGCTGTACCACTTCCTGCGCGAGCCCACCGAGGTTCGGTTCTGGATGGAGACGCGGATGCCCACCTTCGACTTCACCCCGGAGGAAGCGAACACCCTGGTGACCGGGTTCCTCGCCATGGACGGCGGGCAGCCCTTCGACGCCGAGGGAGAGCGGGACTACACCGGGGACGAACTGCGCGTGGGGTCGGATCTCCTGGACCAGCTCCAGTGCGAGCGCTGCCACATCGCCTCGGCGGCGGGAACGATGGAGGCGTCCCAGCTCGCGCCGTCGTTCCGGCTCGCCGCCGAACGACTGACCCACGACTGGATCGTGGACTGGCTGGCCGATCCCCAGCACATCACGCCGGGCACCCAGATGCCCCAGTTCTGGCCGATCGACCAGCAGGGGAACCGCCTCTCGCCGCTGCCGGGGATCCTCGACGGGGATCCGATGGCGCAGATGCGCGCGGTGGCTTCCTACATCATGAACTACGACCGATGAGCGCCCGGGGCGTTTCGGAGTCGCGGGAAGTCCTCTCGCGCTCCGTGGCTCCGGGGCCGGCGCTCGGGCGGGCCGACGGGCCGGCCGGGGCGTGATGCAAGGAGAGACTCCGCATGGCCGATGAACCACGCGCGAAGGAGGGCGGTTTCCAGGGGGTCGCGATGGCGATCTCGCTCTGGGGGATCGTTCTGCTCTCGGTGTTCTTCTTCCTGCGCTACGACGTGCCCGAGCTGGCGTCGGACCGCGGTTACCTGGACACGCTGTTCTACGTGATCCTCGGGATCACCGGGGCGGCCTACATCCTCTACCAGGTCGCCCTCGGCTGGGTCATCTACCGCTTCCGCGGAAACCGCGCCGGCGCCGCCTCGAGCCACTGGCACGAGAGCCACAAGCTGGAGTGGACCTGGACGCTGGGCACCGCGCTGATCCTGGTTCCCATCGTGTGGACCGGCCTCGTCCACTGGGAGCGCGTGAAGGCTCCCGCGCCCGACGACGCCGTGGCCGTGATGGCGGTTGGCGCGCAGTTCCAGTGGGACTTCCAGTACCCCGGCGCCGACGGCGAGTTCGGGCGATTCGACCCCCAGCTCTACTCCATCGAGAACCAGATCGGACTCGACCGCGATGATCCGGCGGCGAGCGATGACTGGGTGCTCACGAACCAGCTCGTCCTGCCGGTCGGCCGTCCCGCCCGCATCCTGCTGCGCTCCAAGGATGTCCAGCACGCCTTCTTCCTTCCCAACTTCCGGGTGAAGCAGGATCTCGTGCCGGGCATGCTGACCGAGGTGGTCTTCACGCCGGTGAAGACCGGCAGCTACGAAGTCGCCTGCGCCGAGCTGTGCGGGCTCGGCCACTACCGGATGCGCGCCTTCCTCGAGGTGATGGACGAGGCCGACTACCAGGCCTGGCTGGCGGAGAACGCCCCCGGTTCCTGAGGCCGTCCGCACCCGAGCAGGCAGCGAGCCCCGCAACCCGAACTCCCCCGGACCGAACGGAGAGACCACCGATGGCTCACGCGAAAGAGAGCTTCATCAGCAAGTACATCTTCAGCTTCGATCACAAGATGATCGGCAAGCAGTACTTCACGCTGGCGATGATCATGGGGTTCATCGGCGGGATCCTCGCCGTCCTCATCCGGCTGCAGCTCGGTTTCCCGTCGCAGCCCTGGCCCTTCCTCGAGAACCTGTTCCCGGTGGGCATGGCGAGCGGGATCATGACCCCCGAGTTCTACGTGTCGCTGTTCACCATGCACGGCACGATCATGGTGTTCTTCCTGCTGTCGCTGCTCCCGGTCAGCGGCTTCGGGAACTTCCTCATCCCGCTCCAGATCGGCGCGCGCGACATGGCGTTCCCGTTCCTGAACATGCTGTCCTTCTGGACGGTCGTGCCGGGCGCGATCATCATCATCATCTCCTTCTTCGTGGAAGGAGGCGCGGCCGCTTCGGGCTGGACCGCCTACCCGCCGCTCTCCGCGATCCGCAGCGCGATCCCGGGCTCCGGCGCCGGACAGACGCTCTGGCTGGTCGGGATGATCTTCTTCGTCGCGTCGTTCACCATGGGCGGGCTGAACTTCGTCGTGACCATCCTGAACCTGCGCACGAAGGGGCTCCGCCTGATGCGGATGCCGCTCACGACGTGGGCCCAGTTCGTTGTGGGCATCCTCGGCCTGCTCTCCTTCCCGGCCCTCGCCGCCGGCGCCATCCTGCTCACCTTCGACCGCTCGCTGGGCACCAGCTTCTTCCTCCCCGCCGGCATCTTCATCGGCGACACCCTGATGCCCCACGAGGGCGGGACGCCGCTCCTCTGGCAGCACCTGTTCTGGTTCCTCGGTCACCCCGAGGTGTACATCATCATGCTGCCGGCGATGGGCTTCACGTCCGACGTCCTGGCCACGTTCTGCCGCCGGCCGATCTTCGGCTATCGCTCCATGGTGTACGCGATCATGGCGATCGGCACCCTCAGCTTCCTCGTCTGGGGCCACCACATGTTCGTGAGCGGCATGAGCCCGTTCCTCGGCAGCCTGTTCGTGGTGACGACCCTCGCCATCGCGATCCCGTCGGCCGTCAAGGCGTTCAACTGGCTGTTCACGATCGCGAAGGCGAAGATCCGGTTCACGACCGCGGCGCTGTTCGCGCTGGCGGTCGTGTCGCTCTTCGTGACCGGCGGCCTGACCGGCATCTTCCTCGGCACGAACGCCACCGACATCCAGCTCCACGACACCTACTTCGTCGTCGGCCACTTCCACTTCATCATGGCGGGGGCGGGACTCTTCGGGGCGTTCGCCGCGGTGTACTTCTGGTATCCCAAGATGTTCGGCCGCAAGCTGAACGAGAGGATCGGGAAGATCCACTTCTGGATCACCTTCGTCGCCTACTACGCGGTGTTCTTCCCGATGCACTACCTCGGCGTCGCCGGGATGATGCGCCGGATCTACGACCCGAACGTGTACGAGTACCTGCAGCCGCTCCAGCCGGTGAACCTGTTCATCACGATCTCCGCCTTCGTGCTGTTCGCCGGCCAGTTGCTCTTCCTCTGGAACTACTTCGTCAGCATGAGGCGCGGCGAAACGGCGACGGGCAACCCGTGGGACGCGGCCGGCCTCGAGTGGTCCACCCCGGCGAAGCCGGGTCACGGCAACTGGGAGGGAGACATCCCCGAGGTCCATCGCTGGCCCTACGACTACAGCCGGCCGGACCGGAAGCGCGACTTCGTCGGCCAGTGGGAGTCCTGATCGCCTCGTGAGCGTGGAGCGGGAAACCCCGGAGGGCGTCGCATGACGGCCGCCGTCTCCGGGGCCATGGCCGACCGTCGCCAGGTGAACCGGCTGGGCCTCCTCGTCGGCCTCGGCGGGATCACCATGCTGTTCGCCGCGTTCACCTCGGCCTACATCGTGCGAAGCGGCGGCGCCGACTGGGTGGCGCTCGAGTTGCCGCCCATCCTCTGGCTGAACACGGTGCTCATCGCGCTCAGCTCGGGAACCCTCGAAGCCGCGCGACGCGCCTTCCGCGCGGGCCGGCTGGCGTCCTTCCGCTCCTGGAGCGCCGCCACCGCCGCGCTGGGGACCGGCTTCCTCGCCGGACAGTACGCCGGCTGGCTGCAGCTCAACGAGGCCGGGGTCTTCCTCCAGAGTCACCCGAAGAGCAGCTTCTTCTTCGTGCTCACCGGCGTCCACGGCGTCCACCTCGTGGCCGGCGTGATCGCGCTGCTCGCGCTGTTCGGCCTCGCGGCGACCGGACGGCTCGTCCCCGGGCGCAGCGACGCCCCCGCTCTGACCGCCATCTACTGGCACTTCACCGGCGGCCTGTGGCTCTATCTGCTGGCCGTCCTTTCCCTGCTCGGCTGAGGTTTCGCGAGGTTTCGGCAGGATCCACGGCAGGAACCGCAAGAGGAGGAGCCCATGAGTCAGACCGCAATCGCCCAGGCCGACTGGGGTGGCGGCGCCAGTCCTTTCGGCGTGGCCTGGCAGAAGATGATGATGTGGTTCTTCATCGTCACCGATGCCCTGCTGTTCGCCGGACTCCTCGTGAGTTACGGCGTGGTGCGGATCGCGACCGGGAGCTGGCCGGTCCAGTCCGAGGTCTTCAGCCTCACCTACATCGCCGCCATGACCTTCGTGCTGATCACCTCGTCGGCCACGATGGCGTGCGCAGTGAAGGCGGCCGAACTGAAGCGGCCGCAGATCGCGACCCGCTGGCTGTGGCTCACGATCGTCGGCGGCTTCGGTTTCCTCGGCATGCAGGCCTACGAGTGGAGCCACTTCATCCACGAGGGCGGCGCGATCGCCTCGAACCCGTGGGGTCCGCCCACCTTCAGCCAGTTCTTCTTCGTGATCACCGGCTTCCACGGCTTCCACGTCCTCACCGGGGTCACGGTGCTGCTCGTCGTGGCGATCCGGGCGGCCATCGGAAAGTACTCGGCCGCCGGAATCGAGAACGCCGGCCTCTACTGGCACTTCGTGGACCTGGTCTGGGTCTTCGTCTTCGCCCTCTTCTATCTGGTCTAGGAGGAGCCCCGTGTCGAGCGACGCCCACCCCTACCGCTTCTACTGGATCCTGTGGATCGTGCTGCTCACGGTCACGCTGCTCATGATCGCCATCGAGAGCGCCTCGCTCCCGGCGGCCCTCGCGGCGGTCGTGCTCCTGTTCGGGTCCGCGATCAAGGCCACGCTGATCATCTTCTACTACATGCACCTCAAGTTCGAGCACATGGCGCTCATCCTGACCGTGCTCGTGGGCCTGTTCCTGACCAGCATCCTGATGTTCGTGCTGCCCGCCTACGACGGCCTCCACATCCTGGACACCTGGCGGGGTCTGACCGGCTTCTCCGGCTGAGCCCCCACCCGACCTCCTGACCCGACCTCCCGACCCGACCTCCTGACCCGACCTGATGCCGCGTCTCGTCCTGGGGATCGCCATCGCCGCCGTCCTGGCGTTGGTCGCGGCCGCCGACGCCGGGGCGCAGTGCGCCATGTGCCGAAGCGCGCTGGAGCAGAACACCGAAGTCGCCGCCGGCTTCAACAACGCGATCCTGTTCCTCCTCGCCATGCCCTACACGGTCTTCGGCGGGCTCGCCGGCTATGTCCTGCTCACCCGCCGCCGCCGTCGGGTCGCTTCGGAACGGCAAGCCTCGAGTCGCTCGTCGCTCGATCCCGCTCGCTCCGCGACCTGAGCCGGCCTCGAGCACTGGTGTCGCGCCCGGTGCGGATGTCCCGGTGGCGTCGCAGGTCGCTTCTTGCGGGCCTCGCGGGTTGCGTCCTCGTCGGATCGGTCCTTGTCGCGGGTTGTGACGAGACCACTCCGCCGACGCAGCCGCGCGGTCCGGCTGCCTGGCCCGAGTTCTACTTCGGCGGCGCCATCGACCTGGGTGATCCCTTCGACTGGCCATGCGTGAGTCCGGTCTGGACGGTCCCGAGCGGCTTGGGAATCGTGCGGATCACACTGGATCCCGGAGGCTTCGATTGGCGGCCCGCCTTTTCCGGCTTTGGCCCCTCGCTCTGTCCGAAGGAGACCACTTCACGCGCCGGCCGATCGAGCAGGTGGCTCGCGATTTCCGGATCGGGGATCGCCAGGCCACCGCGATCCGCGCCGCGCTACCGGACGTGAACAGTCTCGGTCAGCTCGGAAGGGTTCGGGGCGTCGGGCAGAAGACGCTGGCGAACCTCTTCGCCGGGATGCGCGAGCCCGAAGTCTCGACGAGCTCGACGAGGTCGCCGGCGACGCTGTTCTGACTCGGGGATGGCCACGCGCGCGACGGCGAACGGCCGCGCGCTCTCCGCTACCGCTCGTCGGTCGGGATCGCGTAGTAGCCGTTGCGGGTGCGGGCGGTGAGTCCGTCCCGGTCCCGGATCCGCACCCGGATCTCCCTCCACTCGCCGTCCCGGTCGCCGCGCCTCGGGACGTAGGCCAGCCGGTACTGGGCGTGGAGGTCTTCCTCGATCCGGGAGAAGCTCCCGATCAGGTCGCCGGTGCGCTCGGGAAACAGCGCCTGTCCTCCGGTCTCCCCGGTGAGGCGCCGGAGGAATCGCTTGTTCACGCGGCTGCCGTTCCCCTCGAACCCGATGGCATAGACGACGGAATCCGTGAACCGCGCCGCCTCGATGGCGTCCCCCGCGCTCGACTCGCTGCCGAACCCCATCGAGCGGGAATCGTCGCCGTCGGTGAAGACGAGGAGCGCCTTCCGGTCGCCGTCGGCGAAGTGGAGCCGCTCGAGCGCCATGATCGAGGCGTCGTAGAGCGCGGTCGGACCCAGCGGACGCAGCGCCAGGATGCTCGACGTGAGCCGGTGCTTGTCCTCGGTGAACTCGGCGCTGAACCGGACCCGGTCGTTGAACTCGCCGATCATGGCGCGATCGCCTTCCCACAACCGGTCCACGAAGGTGGCGGCGGCCTCCTTCACGTAGTCGAGGCTCGCCCGCATGCTGAGCGAGGCGTCGAGGAGGACGATGATCGTGAGCGGCGCGGCCTCGGCGGCGAAGAAGGTGAGTTCCTGCTCGACGCCGTCCTCGAAGACCGCGAAGTCCGAAGCGGCGAGACCCGAGACGAACCGGCCGCGATCATCCGTGACCGAGACGCCGAGATTCACCGCCTCGACCTGCACCTGGATGCGAAACGGATCCTGCCGCCCTGGATCCTCGGCCGAGGCGGGCGCGGGAAGTCCGGTCAGCAGGCTGGCGAGCAGCACGGCGCCCGGGGCCGGCAGGCTGGCGAGCATCCCGGCGAACGGGGACGGCAGGCTGGCGAGCATCCCGGCGAACGAAGGCGGCAGGGCCCGGTTCGCCGGGTTCTCGATTCCGCGCCTCAAGGTCATTGCTTCCGGTTCGCCGCAACCGCCGATGCTCGGGATCTTCGGGGCGGGCTGCGCCGGGCGTCAGCATGGTACTCCGGTGGGCGGGAGCGCGTGGCGCCGGCGGCGCCGGTTGCCCCGAAAACGGGCCCGCCGTACAATTCACGCGTTTCGGGGCGCTCCCGCCCCGCTGCGACCGGTCCCGCCGCGGCCGAGTGGTCTCCCGGACCGGACTCGGGCCGCCGAACCGGCGGATGACCAGGATCCCCCAGGTACCGGAACGGAGGTTTCATCATCGCCATGGCTGCCGCCAATCGCTCGCTTGTTCTCGCGCTCCTGTGCGCCGCCGCCCTGCTTGCCGCCGGATGCGGGGGCGGTGGGGACGACTCCGGCTCCTCCGCCGTCGAGTCGGCTCCGCTCGCCGCCGTGGATCCCGCCACCGCCGGAACGATCATGGGCCGGATCGCGCTCGACGGCGAGGCTCCGGAAGCCCAGGCCATCCAGATGGCCGCCGATCCGAACTGCGCCCGGATGCATGACGCCCCGGTGATGACCGAGTTCGTGGTCACCGACATGGACGGCGGTCTCCAGAACGCGTTCGTGTACATCAAGGGCGGACTCGAAGGCATGCGTTTCCCGACCCCTTCCGAGCCGGTGACCCTGAACCAGCAGGGCTGCATCTATCTCCCGCACGTCTTCGGTATCCAGGTCGGCCAGGAGCTGAACATCCTGAACAGCGACCAGACCCTCCACAACATCCACGCCACGCCCGCCGCGAACCAGGAGTTCAACATCGGGCAGCCGGTCATGAACATGAGCACGACGCGGACATTCGACGAGGTCGAGGTCATGGTGCCCTTCAAGTGCGATGTGCACCGCTGGATGAACAGCTACGTCGGCGTCCTCGACCACCCCTACTTCGCGGTCAGCGGCATGGACGGCTCGTTCAGCATCGGGAACGTCCCGCCGGGCGACTACACCGTCGGCGTCTGGCACGAGCGGTTCGGCGAGCAGGAGATGATGGTCACCGTGGCGCCGTCGGGCAGCGCCGAGGCGAGCTTCACCTACACGGCGACCGAGTAGTCGCGGCTGTCCTGCGGCAGCGCCGCCGGCGGCGGGGCGGGGAACGCCCGCCCGCGCCGCGCCGACCGACGGCGCCTCCCGATTCCCATGCAGTGGAGATCCTCGACTCCTCCACGGTCTTCTCCGGCCGGCTGTTCCGGGTGGACCGCGACCTCATCCGCCTGCCCGGAAGGACGGAGGCGCGACGCCGGGATGTCGTCCTCCATCCGGGCGCCGTCGCCGTCGTGGCGGTCACGCCGCGGGAGGAACTCGTCCTCGTGCGCCAGTACCGCCACGCCGCCCGTCGGCGGGTGCTCGAACTCCCGGCGGGCACCCGCGAGCCGGACGAGGCGCCGGACGAGACCGCGCGTCGCGAGCTGCGGGAAGAGACGGGCTACCGGGCGATGACCCTTCGGCCGCTCGGGTCGTTCCTCACTGCGCCCGGGTTCTGCAGCGAGCGTCTCCACCTGTTCCGGGCGGCGGGGCTGACCCCGGGGCGCGCTCGCCCCGAGCCCGGCGAGGACATCGAAGTGGTGCATCTGCCGCTCGCGGAGGCCCGTCGCCGCCTGCTGTCCGGCGGCTTCGAGGACGCCAAGACGATCGCCGGGCTGGGGATGCTGTTCCTCTCCGAGGGGGACGCCGCGTGAGCGCCGGGATCGCGCGACTCCGGATGGCTTCGGGCGTGGCGCTGCTCCTGGCCGGGATCGGCGGCTGCGCCGAGCGGCCGACGCCGGTGGAGCCGGGCGCGGTCGCCCCGCCGTTCGAGCTGCTCGACCTCGACGGGACTTCCCACCGGCTCGGCGACTTCGCCGGTCAGGTCGTCGTGCTCAACTTCTGGGCGACCTGGTGCCCGCCGTGCGTGGAGGAAATGCCCTCGCTCCAGCGCCTCGAGGACGTCCTCGCGGACGAAGGCCTCGCGGTCGTCGCGGTCTCGGTGGACGAGCGCTACGACGACATCGCTCCGTTCGTGGAGGAGCACGGGCTGCGGTTCCTCGTGCTGCACGACCTGGGGAAGCGGGTCTCGCGGCGCTACGAGGTGTTCCAGTTTCCGGAGACGTGGCTGATCGGACGGGATGGGCGGCTGGTGTCGCGGGTCATCGGCGCCCGCGACTGGTCGGCGCCGGCGTCGCTGCGCGTCTTCCGCGATCTGCTCGGCGAGGGGGCCTCGACGCCCGCGCCGTCAGTACAATGATCCGTTCTGTTTACCGGTGTTTCGCCGCTCCCGCGTGGAACGCCCGATGACCGAGCGGGCGCCGCTGGCGTTCCCGCGTGGGAGACACCGTTGCGAATCGAAGAGTCCAGTCCGTTCATGCAGGTCAATGCGGTCGCCCAGCGGGTCCGCCAGTTGACGCTCGGCGCGGCGCCCCGAGTCAAGACGAACTCCCGCCGACCGACGGCGATCGCGCTGATGGAGCTTCACGCCGGGCAGATCGCGGTGTACGACCCGAGCGAGGCTGCGGCGCTGCTCGCCGACGCCGTCGCCGCGGAGGGCGAGACGGATCCCGAGGCGATCGAGGCGGCGCAGGCGATCTTCGGCGACGAACCGGGTCGCTGACCGGAGCGACGCCTCCTGACCGAAGAGGCGCCTCGGCCTCTCCCGGCGCCGCGAAGGCGGCCGGACGCTCGACAGGGCGCGTTGGCTGTCGTTGGTCGTTTCTCGCCAGCCCGACGGTCCGTAAGATAGTTCGCCCATGCCCGAATCGCGTCCGTCGCTCCGCTGCCTGATCCTCCCCGCGCTCCTGCTGTCGCTGCTCGTCCCGGCTGCGGCGTCGGCGAAGACCGAGGCCCGCGTCCGATGGGAGCGGATGTGTCAGATCCGCGCCGACAAGTTCGATCTGATCCTGCCCGAGGCGATGCGGGAAAACCGCGTGGACATGTGGATCACGGTGATGAAGGAGGGGCTCCGCGATCCCCTGTGGGAAGACCTCGGGCGCGGCTACATCGGCAGCACCGGCTACTACATCTTCACCGACCGCGGCGGCGACCGGATCGAGCGCGTGGCGATCGGCGTTTCCGGCTACAAGCTGGCGCAGTGCGGCGTGTACGACGAGATCCTGGGGAGCGCCGATCTCGCCGCCTTCGTGGCCGAGCGCGACCCGGAGCGGATCGGCGTGAACATGTCCCGGAGCATCGGCGCCGCCGACGGGCTGTCCCACACGAGCTGGCTCCACCTGCGCGAGACGCTGGGCGATCCCTACGCCGATCGGCTGGTCTCCGCCGAGAAACTGGTTTCCGACTTCCGTTCCCGGCGCGTCGCCAGCGAGATCGTGGCCTTCGGCGAGGCCGGGGAGTGGTCCCGCCGCATCGCCGAACGGGCGTTCTCGAACGAGGTCATCACGCCCGGCGTCACCGCGCTCGAGGATGTGGCCTGGTGGATCGAGCAGCAGCTTCTCGAGAACGGCCTCGGGAGCTCCTTCGGGCTGCCCTCCATCTACATCACCGGACCCACCGGGATCGAGGCGACTTCGAACGAGCGGATCATCCAGCGGGGGGATCTGCTCATGATCGACTGGGGCGTCGGCTATCTGAACTTCTACACCGACATGAAGCGGATCGCCTACGTGCTGAAGGACGGCGAGGTCGCGGCGCCCCCGGGCATCCAGAACGCCTTCGACCGGGGACGGGCGGCGCGCGACGTGATCCGGCGCACGATCAAGCCGGGGCCGACCGCGGGCGCGATGCTGGAGCAGCTCGGCGAGGAACTCACGAAGGCCGGGTTCCGGATGATCGAGTTCAACCAGCCGACGGACGACGACACGACCGATGTCGTGATCGGCTGTCATTCCGTCGGCAACCTCGGGCACGGGATCGGGCCCTCGATCGCGTGGTTCAACCCGACGCGCCTCGAGTACGAGATCAAGCCGACGAACATGTTCGCGATCGAGCTGTTCGCCTACACGAAAGCCGACGAGTTCGGCGGCGCCAAGGTGCGCATCCCGCTCGAGGACGATGCGATCGTGACGGAACGCGGCGTGGAGTGGTTCTACCCCGCGAACGACCGGATCCTGCTGATCCGCTGAGGACCCCGCGAGGGGAGGGAGAGACGGCCATGCGACGATCCAGTGCGAGGACTGCGATGGTCCCGGTGTTCGGTCTGCTGGCCGCACCGATTCTGGCCGGGAGCGCCGCCGCGCAGCTCCGCGCCCAGTCGGAGCGGACGGCGGCTGATGCGGATCCCGGTTTCCGGATCACTCTCGATCACCTCGGGGGAGGGCCCCGCGCGTTCGGGCTCGCGCCCCGCGACCTGCGCTGGTCCCCCGACGGCTCGACGCTCTACTTCCGCTGGCGAGAGGATCCAGCGCCGGGCCAGCTCCCCGACGACGATCCCTGGTTCGCGGTGGACGCCGCCGGGACGGAGCTGATCCCGCTCGACGAGGCCGCCGTGCGGGAGATTCCGGGCGCGGACATAGCCCGTTCCGCCGATGGCCGGGTCATGGCCTGGACCCGCGAGGGGACGCTGTGGGTGTGGACCGCCGAAGGCGGCGCCCGCCCGGTCTTCGCCGGCGCGCGGGCGGCGGGGGCGGTGCGCGTGCGTCCGGACGGCTCGGCCGTCCTGTTCGCGACGACCGGCCTGACGGCCGCTTCCACGGAACACGGCGACCTGTGGGAGTTCCGCACCGGCTCCGGACTGCTCCGCCAGGTGGCGGCTGTGACGGCCGCCCAAAAGGATCCCGAGAGTCAGGAAGCGTGGCTCGAAGCGCAGCAGGAGGAACTCCTCGGCGTCGTCCGGGACCGCAAGGCCCGCGAGGAGCGACGGAGGGATCTCCGGCGGACTCGACGGGCGGCCGGGCCCCAGGGGATTCCGGCGCCGGAAGGAGAGCGGGCGGTGGATCTGCGGCTCTCCCCCGACGGCCGCCACATCGTGTTCCGGTCCCGCAAGGATCCGGCGCAGCCGAAGCGCACGAGTTTCATGGAGTTCGTGAACCTCAGCGGCCAGGCCACCGAGAAGGACGCGCGCCCCAAGGTGGGGGAGGCGCTGCCCTCGTGGCGGATGGGGATCGTGGCCGTGGATCCCTCGGTCCGGCCCGAGGACATCGAGGTCCGGTGGGTGGAGGACGGCGTCGAGGGCGACACCGTGATCCACGGCCCGTGGTGGAGCCCGGACGGGAGCCATGCGGCGGTTCAGGTGCTCTCGGTGGATCACAAGCAGCGCTGGATCGGACTGCTCGATCTCGGGACCGGGACGATCCGGACGGTGGACCACCAGACCGAGGAGGCCTGGATCGGGGGGCCGCTGGTCGTCGGCCGCTGGTCCCCGGGCTACCTCGAGTGGCTGCCCGACAGCGAAGCGTTCGCGTTCGGCTCGACGGCGAGCGGCTGGGCCATGCTCCTGCTCGCGAACGCCGACGGCGAGGTCACGCCGCTCACGACGGGTTCCTTCGAAGTGCGGAGCGCCGAGCTCGCCCCTGACGGCGAGTCGTTCCTCGTGACCGCGAGCCGCGAGCATCCCGGCGAGGAGCACCTCTACCGGCTTCCGGCCCGCGGCGGCGAGCTGGAGCGGATCACCTGGGGCGAGGGCATGCACCAGTGGGCGGTCTCGCCGCGCGGCGACCGGGTGGCCACCGTGTTCCAGTCGCTCGAAGACTTCGGCGACCTCTACCTGGTGGATGCGGAGTCAGGCGCGGAACCGGCGCGCATCACGAAGAGCGGGACCGATGCGTTCCACCGCGTCGCCTGGGCGGACAGCGAAATCGTCGAATACGACCTGCCCGACGGGACGACCGCCTGGGCCCGGATCTGGGATCCCCCGGCGGGGGCGGTTCGCGGGCAGACTCCCGCGGTCGTCTATGCCCACGGTTGCGGCGAATGCGCCCAGGCCGTGGTCAAGGGGTGGGCCCGTTCCGGGAGCATCGTCTATGCGAACTACCTGATCCAGAACGGCTACGCGGCGGCCTCGGTGGACTACCGCGGGAGTTCCGGCTACGGCCACGCGAACCGGACCTACGCCTACCGTCAGATGGGGGTCTCCGACATAGACAGCGCGCTGCCGCTCCTCGATCTCCTCGTCGAGGACCACGGGGTGGCGCGGCGCCGCATCGGGGTGTACGGCGGCTCCTACGGCGGGTTCTTCACCCTGATGTCGCTCTTCCGCCACCCGGGGGCCTACGCCGCCGGAGTGGCGCTCTATCCGGTGACCGACTGGGTCCACTACAACCAGGGCTACACCAGCCGGATCCTGAACGGCAGCCAGCTCGATGACGAGGAGGCCTACCGGGTCTCCAGCCCGGTGTACTACGCCGACGGGCTCGTGGACGCTCTCCAGATCCAGCACGGGCTCGTGGACGGCAACGTGCAGATCCAGGACAGCTTCCGGCTGGCGCAGATGCTGATCGAGAAGCAGAAGGACTTCGATCTGGTCGTCTATCCGGTCGAGGACCACGGCTGGGACGAGATCCCGACCCGCCGCGACAGCTACCGCCGCATGACGGTCTTCTTCGACCGCCACCTCAAGGGCGGCGACAACCCGGTCCCGGCGACCGAGGATCCCCGGTAGCCCGACGCACCCCGGTGCGATGGGGGCCGTCGCATCGGGGATCGAGCCGTTCCCCTGGGGCAGGGCCCTTGCCATGGGCCGCCACTCGCTCCTGTTCGAGCGCGTGGGGCAGTTGCTTCAGCGTTCCGCCGGCGACTCGCAGCGGGGGAAAGCCGAGGACGCGACGGGTTCGTGGTCGCGTCAGAAGCGGCGGCGGCGGAACCGGTTGTTCACGACGTTGTTGAAGATCGAGCCGAACTGGAACTCGAAACCGACTTCCATCCGGTAGTCGAAATCGGTGGGACGCTGCTGGAGGGCCAGCAGGGCTTCCTCGTCGGTGGCCTCCTCGGCGGCGAGGTAGATCTGGTCGTTCACCGACGACACGCTGCCCGAGAATTCCAGGGACAGACCACGGAACACCCGGAACGACAGGTAGCCGCCCAGCGACAGGAGCCGCTGGTCGAGGTCGTGAAGGAAGTGCGACCCCCGGACGTTGACCGAGGCGTTCCCCCACGGCTGCCGCTGGGTGAAGCGCACCTCCATGCCCTGCTCCCAGCGGGTCTCCTCGGTCTCGCCGTAGATCGTGGGTTCGACGTAGTTCCGGTAGGCGGGGCCGATCGTGTAGTAGAAGGTGAAGCTCCGCCGGGTCGCCTCGTCGTAGGGGAAGACGCTGTACTCCAGCGCCGTCCGGACCTCGGCCCGGAAGTCCTGGTTGTAGGTCACGTTGCGGGACATCTGCCCGTCCATGCCGACCGACCAGTGCTCGAACAGCGCGTACACGACCCGCGAATCCACGGTCCACCCGGTGCGGCTGTCCTCGAACGTGCTGTCCGAGAGATCGATCCGGAGCTGGTCGTTCTCGAAGTCCCCGGAGAAGCGAACCCTCCAGGTCGGCGTCACCCGCGAGGCGGAGAACCCCGTTTCGAGGCTGTTGCGTCGCTCCTGGGTCTCCCCCTCGATCCCGATCTCGCCGTCCACGCGGAACACCCAGAGATTCCACGGATCCTGCACCTCGTCCCGGGCGACGATGCCGCGCTCGACCGCCGCCTCCGCCCGGTCCGTGGGCCGGATCTCGACGAGCCCGGCGAAATCGGCCTCGTTGGCGAAGGTCGCGAGCCCCAGCGACATGGCGTGGACGATGCCGTCCAGGCTCTCCCGATCCGTGTTCGTCGGGGAAGCGCTGTAGGTGGAGCGGCCCTCGTAATCGGCGTGCGCCCCGACCCCGAGGAAGTCGAACAGGTACTCCCGTCCCCCGGCGCCCGTCGTCTGGCTGGTCATGATGAGGTGGACATCGCTGTCCTCCTTGTCGTTGACCCAGTTCACCCAGGTGATGTGGGTGCGGTAGTACCTGGAATCGCACCGCGGGCCGGAGCAGTCGAAGAACACGCCGGGGCGTCCGTTCTGCGCGAACGTCTCGACCGGCCGCCCCAGAAACGACGCGGCGGCGATCGCGAGGACGACCGCACTCCGGGCGATCGCCCGGCGGCGGTGGGGTTCGGGGCAGCTCCCGGGAGTCATCGAGTCGTCGCGTCGCCGCTGCTCCATCGAACTGCCGGTCGGCCCCGGAGACGGGCCGTCGGTCGGGGGAGGGGTGGCGGGCGGGCGAATCTTAGACCGGACCTCTGGCGAGGCCCCGCCGGCGCCGTCGCATGGCCGAGGGCGCGCGGGCCCGCCGGGGTCTGTCCTTCCCCGATGGGAAGGCTTTCCCGATGGGACGGCATTCCCCGGGCTTCCTCGAGGGGCGCCCGCTCCCGGCTCGATCAGCGCCGGCCCCGAAACGCCTCCGATGCGGCCTGCCGGGCGGTGAGCCGGGCGAGGCGCACGATGTCCCCGGTCGCGGCGCCGCGCGAGAGGTCGTTCGCGGGGGCGTTCAGGCCTTGCAGGATCGGGCCGGTGGCGCGGGCCCCGGCCAGTCGTTCGACCAGCTTGTAGGCGATGTTCCCGGAGGCGAGGTCGGGAAAGATGAGGACATTCGCCCGGCCCCCGAGGGGCCCGCCCGGCGCCTTCGCCGCGGCGACCTCCGGGACGAGCGCTGCGTCCACCTGCATCTCGCCGTCCACGATCAGATCGGGGCGCACCCGTCGGACCTGTTCCGCCGCTTCCGCCACCGCGCGGGCGCGCGGATGGGTTGAACTGCCGCGGGTGGAGAAGGAGAGGAGCGCCACGCGCGGCTCCATGTCGAGCAGAGCCTCCGCGGTCTCCGCCGTGAGCAGAGCGGTCTCCGCCAGTTCCGCCGGCCCCGGATCGGGAGCGACGGCTCCGTCGGCGAACAGGAGAGGCGGCCTTCCGTCGGGAAACTCCATGAAGAAGGCGCCCGAAATGCGGCGGACGCCGGGGCGCGCTCCGATCGTCAGGAGCGCCGCCCGAATCACCGCCGCCGTGGTCGTCGCCGCGCCTGCGATGGAGCCGTCGGCTTCCCCGCGGGCCACGAGCAGGTCGGCGAAGACGAGGGGATCCCTCGCCGTTTCGAGGGCTGCGTCGGCGTCCATTCCGCGTCGCCGGTCCGCCAGGAAGCGCGCTGCGGCGAGGAGCGACGACCCTTCGGGAGCCCGGGTCTCGAGACCCGCGGCGTCCGGCGCGGCCGCTCTCCCCACGAGCACCGGTTCCGCGAACCCCTCGTTCCGGATCCGCCGGGCCGCCTCGATCACGCGGCGATCCCCGGCCTCGGGGAAGACGAGCCGGGGTCGAGAGGTCGAGAGGCTCATCTCCGGGCCGGTCGAGTCGGCATCGCGCAAGGCCATGGAATTCCGCGCCGAAGGAGAGGAACTCTCGGCTAGGATACCGGGGCACGGAGCGCCCGGCTCCGGCGGCTCGCCCCCCGGCGTTCCCCATCGAGTCGGGCCGGCGATGCTCCCGGGGCCCCCGGGGGCGCGTCCGACTTCCATATTGGGCTTCGGGGGCCGGAACGGCCCCTGACAGCCGGTCCCAACTGGCGCTCGAACGCCGTCACAGATCCCAACTGGCGCTCGAACGCCGTCAGATCCCATCGAGGGAGGAACCCGATGAGAATCACGAAGAGGCAGGAGGACGGCGTCGTCATCCTGGATGTCGAGGGCAAGATCGTCCTCGGGGAAGGCGACGAGACGCTGCGGCGGTCCGTGCGACAGGTCGTCGCCGATGGCCACCGGAAGGTCGTGCTGAACCTCGCGCGCGTCCCGTACGTGGACAGCGCCGGCCTCGGAGAGCTGGTTCGTTGCCACACCCGGGTGGTCCAGGCCGGCGGCGCGGTCGCGCTGCTTCACCTGACGGCCCGCATGCGCGATCTGCTGCAGATCACGAAGCTCGTGACCGTCTTCGACACGTTCGAGTCCGAAGAAGCGGCCATCGCCAGCTTCTGAGAGGGGTCGGGCGCGCTCCGCGCCCCGGACCCGTCCGCCCGGGAAGACCGGCTGCCGGCGGCGCAACGGCCTGAAGGTTCCGATGCGGCGCCGGGCCGCCGGCGCCGATCGCCCTCGACAGCGGCGGGAACGGGCCGCACTCGCCTCGGGCGCGCGGCGCCTCGATGCGCCGGCGTCCCGTCGGCGGCGCGATCCCGGCTCGCTCCGCGTCCACACGAGCTCCGCCGAAGGCGGCGGGGCTGAAGGAGTTTCATGGCGACTTCCGCCACTTCCGGCGCCGCGGCGAACCGGCCGGCGCCTCCACGGCAAACGGACCGCAAGGACTCCGCTCCGAACGCCGAGTCCATCATGGCGGGGATCCGCCGCACCGCCCACGAGCGGCCGAAGGAGCCCGCTCCGCGCGAGAAGGACCTGCGGGACGAACTGCGGGGTCGCATGCTGCGTCCCTTCAGCACCCGCGGGTTTTCCGAGACCTTCACGGAGGATGTCCGCTCCCGGGTTCAGGGTCGGTGGAACATCCGGCTCACCGAAGAGGATCTCGCCGACGGCGAACCGGCGGCTCTGAAGATCGCGCGCGCCGTCTTTTCGCCGGTGCTGCTCCTCGCGATGAATGTCCGGGCCCTCGTCGGGACGACAGCGAGACAGGCCGAGATCAACGAGTACCACCGCCGTCTGCTCTGGGCGACGAACCGCGATCTGGCCATCGCCCAGCGGGAGCTGGACGCCCTGAAGCGCGAGCTGCGACGACTCGGCGTTCACGCCGACTTCGACCCCGACGCGCCTCCGCCGCGGTCCCGGTCCACCGGTCGGCCGGCTGGCCAGTCGGCCGGCCGGCGCGGCCCGCGGGGGTCGCGGCCGCATCGGGGCCGACGGTCCGGGAACCGCCGAAGAGGGAATCGCCGCGGTGGCGGAGGGAGGCGGTGACGATGCGGCTCGCCTTCGTCGCGACCCGTTTCGAGGCGGCGGATCCGACGCCGGCGGAGCTCCTGGCCCGGGAACTGGCGGAACGGGGCCCCGCCTCCTGGCGCACCACGATCCTCACGACGACCGTCGGGCCCGACGCGAACGGCGAGCCGTTCCCCGAGGGGAGATCCGCCGCCGAGCGGTACGGCGTGATCCGGTTCGCGGGCGACGACGCCGAAGGGCCGTCGGACGATCCGTCCTCCCCGGACCTGCTCGCCCACCTCGCCCGTCGCGGCGCCGACTACGACCTGATCGTCGTGTTCGGCGTCGGCGCCGCGGTGACCCGCGACGCCGCCAGCGTGGCGGAGGTCCGAACCGTCCTCGTTCCGTTCGCCGACGAGGGCCCCCGGAATCCCGACCTGGAGGAGGTCTTCGCGCGCTCGGCGGCGTTCCTGTTCGGGAGCGACGCCGAGGAAAGGCTGGTCCTGCGTCGCTACGCGGTCCACCGACGGATGCGCGAGACGGTGCGGTTCGGGGCGCTCCTCCCGACCACGGTGGAGCCGGAGGCCTTCCGCCGACGCTCCGGGACGACCGGCGCCCATCTCGTGCACCCCGGCCGACTCGAACCCGGCCACGGCGTCGAGGAGCTGCTGCGCTACTTCGTGACCTTTCGGGAA
The DNA here is from genome assembly GCA_022822745.1 of Acidobacteriota bacterium. GTDB lineage: Bacteria > Acidobacteriota > Vicinamibacteria > Marinacidobacterales > Marinacidobacteraceae > JAJEAO01. The sequence continues at coordinate 61,023 of JAJEAO010000032.1, read as the reverse complement.
CGCCACCCCGCCGCTCCCCTCGAGCTGGTCCTCTTCGGTCCGCCCCGCCTTCGCATTCCCCGGCGCCCGGACATCCGGGTCTGCTTTCCCGCGAACGGCCGCGAGCGCCGGGAGGCGATCGCCGGGGCGCTGGCGGCGGTGACGCCCTCGCGACGGGCGGACCGGACGGCGGCCACCGAGCCCTTCCGTCTCGGGGTGCCGCTGGTGGCGACGGACGCCGCCTCCGACCTGGTCTCCTCGCTCATGGCGGGCAACGGCGGACTGTCCTACCGGAACTACAACGAGTTCGAGCTCATCCTGAGGCTGGGACTCGGCGAACCCGAACTCTTCGGCAGGCTCGGCCGGGCCGGCCGCGAGCATCTCACTTCCCTGAACGACTGGGACGCAGTGGTCGGGCGCTGCGACCGGGTCTTCCGCAGTTTCTCCCGCCCCGAGCTGGGCGACTATCCGGAGGCGCCGGCCGCCGCCGGCGAGGAGGATCCGGAAGCCGCGAGCGCGACGGACGGGGACGAGGAGGAGAGGGTCGTCTCCGACGAAGGGGGTTCCGACGCGGCTTCGGAGGATCGGGGCGAGGAGGCTCCTCCCGAGGAGACGGCCCCGGAGCAGGACGGGACCGGGCTGACTGGTTTCTTCGGCAGCTCGATCCGCAGATGACTGGGTTCTTCGGCAGCTCGATCCGCTGCTGACTCACGCCCCGTCCACCCGCCGGGCGGCGCGGCGGAGGGCGCGGATCGCGGCGCGATGGAGGGCGAACGCCGTTTCCCGACCTTCCGGGCGGTAGGAAGCCGCCCACGCCTCGCGGAACCGCCGGAACAAGTCGGCCTGACGGTCCGCGAGCGAGCGGAGCGCAGCCGCCAGCCCGGCGTCGGGCCCGGAGCGGGCGCGGAGGCGCAGCGCGGCGAGCCCTCGCTCGGCGGCCAGCCGGGAGGCGTCGAGCGCCCACGACCACTCCGCCCCGACCGGGGCGTCCGGGAGACCGCGCCCGGACGCTTCCGCCGCGAGGCGCTCGAGCGCGCGCCGCGTGGTCTCGAGGGCTTCCCGCCGCGGGATCCTTCCGCTCCGGAGGAGGCGCGTCTCGAAGAACACCGTCTTCAGCGGGGAGTGGTTGAAGTGCGGGAATCCGGCGTCGTGGAGCCGACCCAGGCGGAACGCGAACTCTCCGGCGAACCCGGAGGGGTCGCCGGCCACATGCTCGGAGAAGGCCGCCCGCACTTCCGCCTCCGGCCGGTCGTGGTTTCCCCACGCCGCCTCGGCGCCGACCGCGATCGGTGCGAGGGATCCGGAGAAGAGATTGAAATGCCCGCCGTCGCCCCAGTCGGTGACGATCATCCCGTCGGCGCCGTACTCGCGCGCGGCTCGCGCGTGTCCCCGGATGTTCGGGAGCGCGGTGTCGAGCCGGGGAAACAGGCTGCTCCAGGACGAGGTTCCGCACCCGGTCAGGAACGGGCGGCCGGCGTCCCGGAACCGCTGAACCCGGTCGAAGTCGTGATCGGGCTCGTACCACCAGTCGCAGAGCACGATGTCCGGATCCAGCCGGTCCAGCGCCTCGGGATGGTCGGCGAGGAAGTCGGCCCAGATCATGGGGCGCTTCCCGTGCCCGCGCGCCAACTCGGCCACCCGGTTCACATGGCCGGCGAAGATGGCGGCGAGCCCCTCCTTCCGGGCGCGCTCCGCCGAGCGGCCTCTTCCCAGGTCCACCGGCTCGTCGCAGTTCAGGTGGGCCCACCCCGATCGGAAGTGGGGCAGATAGTCCGCCAGCAGGTCGCGGAGGAGCGGCATCGTTCCCGACGCTTCCGGAGAGAGCGACCAGAGGCTGTCGGACTCGGCCAGGTCTCGGTAGCGCGGCTTCTCGAGGATGCGCCGCATGTGCCCGAAGGTCTGGAGGCACGGCGTCAGCTCGACGCCCCGGCGGCGCGCGAAGGCGTCGAGCGCGCGGATCTCCTCGCCGGTGTAGCCGCCGGATCCGGCCCCGATCTCCGGGTGTGACGGAAAGCGGAAGGTGTGCTCGGTGTAGAGGAGCAGCTCGTTGTAGCGGAGCCGACCGAGCAGACGGATCAGCGCTTTCACGGAGGCGAGGGTGGGGACCCGTCCCCGCGAGATGTCGAGCAGGAACCCGCGACGTCGGAGCGCCGGGAAGTCCTCGATCCGGCAAGCCGGGAGCGAGCGGCCCCCGCAAGGGCCTCCGCCTCCATCGCCACCGTCCGAGCGGCCTCCGCCCGCGAGCTGGACCAGCGCCTCCGCGGCGTGAAAAAGTCCGCGGGGGCCCTCGGCCGTGATCTCCGCTCCGTCGGGAGAGATCCCGAGCGCGAATCCCTCCCCGGTTCCGGCCAGCCCGGTTCTTCCGCCGCCCGCCAGCGCAGCTCTTCCACCGTCCGCCGGCGCGGATCCTCCGCCGTCAGCCAGTGGGGGGGTGGCGCCGCTCCGGATCGCGATGCGGGGACGACCGGACGGCCCGGCGCCGCCCTCTTCCTCGCCTCCACCCCGACCACCGGGGGGCGGGCCGTCGCCGGTCTCGAATCCCAACTCCACCCCGGTGCGCTCCCGAAGCCGCCGGGCGAGCACGCGGGCCGCCTGTTCGGCGCCCGGGAGCCGGGCCGGAAAGCGGATCGCCGCCACCTGGTTCAGATCGAGCATTCCGGGCCGCCGATCCACCCGACAGGGGGAGGGGAGCAGCCGGGCGAAGGCGTCGGGGGTCGTCACACGACGCACTGTACGCGCCCCCGTGGACGCCGGCGCCTGCGCGCCGGGCCGGTTCTCGCGGTAGCGGCCCCGCCCGGCAGCGAGTACGCTGGCGATGCGCAGAAGTCGTGCGAATTGCCGCTCTGGAGAGCGGCGCTCCATACGACCCGGCTGTGGCCGCGAATTGCCGCTCTGGAGAGCGGCGCTCCATAGGAAGAGCGGCGCTTCATAGGAAGAGCGACGCTCCATACGATACGCTCGCTCCGTCGTCTTTCCGTCACACCCGTTTGAGCTCCTGGGAAATCGCAGCCCGCGCCGCCTCGTGGGTGGAGTCCGAGATGGTCGTCGGCCTCGGCACCGGCCGCGCCGCCAGCCGGTTCGTCCGTGAACTCGGCGCACGGGTTCGGTCCGGCCTCGACGTCCGGGGGATCCCCACTTCGCGGACGACCGAGGCGCTCGCGCGCGCCGAGGGAATCCCCCTCGTTTCATTCGCGGAGGTCTCGACCCTCGACCTCGCCGTGGACGGCGCCGACGAAGTGGATCCGCACCGGAGGTTGATCAAGGGCTACGGCGGAGCGCTGGTGCGCGAGCGCGTCGTGGCCGCCGCCGCCCGCCGCTTCATCGTCCTGGTGGGCCCGGAGAAACTCTCTCCCCGCCTCGGCGCCCGGTGCGTCGTCCCGGTCGAGGTGATCCCCTTCGCGGCCCCGCCGGTTCGGCGCGCGCTCGTCGAATTCGGCGCCGACATCCGACTCCGGCGAGACGGCGACGGGATCCCGATTCGCTCCGACAACGGCAACGTCCTCCTGGACGCCGGCTTCGGCCCCATCGAGGAGCCGGAGGCCGTCCACGCCTGGATCCGCGAGCTCCCCGGCGTGCTCGACACCGGTCTGTTCCTCGGCATGGCCGAGCGGGTCCTGGTCGAGGGAGGCCGGGACCTGGCGCCCGGGACGGCCGGGTGAGCGGCGCCTCCATCGAATTCCGGCGCGTTTCCAAGGCCTTCGGAGACCGCCGCGTCCTCCGCGAGGTCTCCCTCGAGATCCGCGCCGGCGAGACCTGCGTCCTGCTCGGTCCCTCCGGGTGCGGGAAGACGACGCTCCTCCGCCTCGTGAACCGCCTGGAAGAGGCCGACTCGGGCGAGGTGCTCTTCGCCGGCCGCGAGGTCGCCCGGTGGGATCCGGTGGCGCTGCGGCGCCGCATCGGCTACGCGATCCAGAGCGTCGGGCTCTTCCCCCACCTCCCGGTGCGGGCGAACGTCGAGCTCGTGCCCCGTCTTTTGGGATGGACCAGGGAGCGTCGCCGGGCCCGCGCCATCGAGATGCTCCGGCTCGTCGGCCTCGATCCGGAGGATGTCGGTCGCCGCAAGCCGCACCAGCTCTCCGGGGGACAGCGCCAGCGGGTCGGCGTGGCGCGGGCGCTCGCGGCCGACCCGGAGGCGCTCCTCCTCGACGAGCCCTTCGGCGCGGTGGACCCCATCGCGCGCGGCCGGCTGCAGTCCGAGTTCCGGTCCCTCTCCCGCCGACTGGGCATGACGGTGCTGTTCGTGACCCACGATGTGCGTGAGGCCTTCCGGCTGGCGGACCGGATCGCGGTCGTCGCCGAAGGCGTCATCCAGCAGGTGGCGCCGCCCGCCAAGCTGCGGTCCGCCCCGGCCAGCGGGATCGTCGAGGCCCTCGTCCGGGGGGCGGAGACAGAGCCCGCGCCATGAGCCTCTCCGAGTTCCTGGTCCAGCGCTGGCCGGAGATCGTGGAGCTCAGCCTCGAGCACATCGGGCTCGTGCTGGTCTCGATCGGGCTGGCGGTGGCGCTCGCCGTTCCGCTCGGTTTCGCGGTGACCCGGATCCCGTGGCTCGCTCGTCCCGTCCTCGGCTTCTCGGGCGTCGTGCAGACGGTCCCCTCGCTGGCGCTCTTCGGTCTCCTCCTGCCGTTGCCGCTCATCGGCGGACTCGGCAACCGGACGGCGATCCTCGCGCTGGTCCTCTACGCGCTCCTGCCCATCCTGCGGAACACCGTGACCGGAGTGCGCTCGGTGGATCCGGCCATCCTCGATGCCGCCGACGGCATGGGCATGACGGACTGGCAGCGGCTCACCCTGGTGGAGGCGCCTCTCGCCCTGCCGACGATCTTCGCCGGCATCCGGATCGCCACCGTGGTCGGGGTGGGACTGGTCACGATCGCGGCTGCCGTGGGCGCAGGAGGGCTCGGCTCGTTCATCTTCCGCGGGCTCGCCATGCTGGACACCCGCCTGCTCCTCGTCGGCGCGATCCCCTCCGCTCTCCTGGCGCTGGCGGCCGACGGGCTGCTCGCGGTCGCCGAACGCCGGCTCGCCGCCGCGACCGGGACCGGGTGATGCGGCGCCGGTCCTTCCTCGGTCTCGCCGGAGCGCTGGCGGTCGGATGCGGCGCGGGCGGATCCCGGGTCCGGGTCGGCGCCAAGACCTATTCCGAGCAGCTCATCCTCGGCGAACTGATGTCCCAGCTTCTCGAGAACGCCGGCGCGCCGGTGATCCGGCGGATGGGCGTCCAGACCTTCCTCCTCCACCACGCGCTCCGGGAAGGCGACCTCGACTGCTACGTCGAGTACACCGGAACCGCGTGGACCGCGATCATGAGTCAGCCGTTCGAGGCCGGAACGACGGCGTCCGAGATCTACCGCGGGGTCCGGCGCCTCTACGCCGAGCGCTTCGACCTGCTCGTCTCGCCTCCGCTCGGATTCGCCAACGACTACCTGCTGGCCGCGAGCGCCGAGGCGGCGGAGCGGCACGGCCTCCGGACGATCTCCGATCTGGCCGGGGCGCCCGGACTCACCCTCGTCGCCGGGTATCCGTTCTTCGAGCGGCAGGACGGATTCCACGGGATGATCTCGTGGTACCGCTTCGCCTCGGCGCCGGAGACGGTCCAGGTGGACCTGGATCTGGTGTACCAGGTCGTCGAGTCCGGGGAAGCCGACGTGCTCGTCGGGAACTCCACCGACGGGCGGATCGCCAAGCTGGGGCTCGTTCCCCTCGAGGACGACCGACGGTGGTTCCCGCCCTACGAGTCGGCGGTCGTGTACCGGCCGGGCAGCGATCCGGCGGTCCACGCGCTGGCGGACCGGCTCGGCGGCGTCTTCGACAACGACACGATGCGCTCGCTCAACCAGCGGGCCGACCTCGACGGCGAGGATCCGGCCCGGATCGCCCGCGATTTCATCCGATCCCGCGGCCTCGCGCTGCCCCGGCGCGCCCCCGAAGGAGCCGGATCCGTTGACGATGGCGGCCCGATCCGGTAATTTCCGTCTCCCGAGCGGAAGCGCCAGGCAGGCGTCGGCCGGGGCCTTCGGTATCACCCCCACCCCCGCTCCAGACCTCCCTTGAACTCCCTGCTCTGGCTCATCCCGGCGATCCCGGGGCTGGGCGCGGCCGTCAACGGGCTGTTCGGCCGCCATCTCGGCAAGCGCGCCTCCGCCGCGATCGCCTGCGGGTCCGTGGCGGCGTCGTTCCTCCTCGCCCTCGGCTTCTTCTTCACCCGGTTCCTCGCCGAGGGCGGCGCCTCCGCCCGCGTGGAGCAGTCGCTGTTCGAGTGGATCCCGAGCATGGGGGTCGAGTGGGCCTACCGGCTCGATTCGCTCTCCATGGTGATGACCCTCGTCGTGACCGGCATCGGGCTGCTGATCCACATCTACTCGGTCGGCTACATGAGCCACGACGGGGGCTTCAGCCGGTTCTTCGCCTACCTGAACCTGTTCACGTTCTTCATGCTGAACCTGGTGCTCGGGGCGAACATGCTGCTCCTGTTCATCGGGTGGGAAGGCGTCGGGCTGTGCTCCTACCTGCTCATCGGGTTCTGGTTCGAGCGTCCGGCTGCGGCCCAGGCGGGCAAGAAGGCGTTCATCGTGAACCGGATCGGCGACGCCGGCTTCATCCTCGCGGTGTTCCTCACCTTCGTCACCTTCGGGACGCTGGACTTCTACGGGGTGATGGGGGAGATCGCCAGCGCCGACATGCAGGGGGGCGTTCTCACCGCGATCGGGGTGCTGCTCTTCGTGGGCGCCGCCGGGAAGTCGGCGCAGATCCCGCTCTACGTCTGGCTCCCGGACGCGATGGAGGGACCGACTCCGGTCTCGGCGCTCATCCACGCCGCCACCATGGTCACGGCCGGCGTGTACATGGTCGCCCGCAGCGGGGTGCTCTTCTCCCACGCCCCGGCGGCCCTCGCGCTGGTCGCGACCGTCGGCGCCCTGACCGCGATCTTCGCCGCGACGATCGCGCTCTTCCAGACCGACATCAAGAAGGTTCTGGCCTACTCCACGGTCTCCCAGCTCGGCTACATGTTCCTCGGGGCGGGCGTGGGCGCGTTCGCGGCGGCGATCTTCCACCTGATGACGCACGCCTTCTTCAAGGCCTGCCTCTTCCTCGGGTCCGGCAGCGTGATCCACGCGATGGAGCACGCCGAGCACGCCTCCGGCGGGCATCGCCACTACACCGAGATGCAGGACATGCGGAACATGGGGGGCCTGCTCCGCCACATGCCCCGCACCGGCTGGACCTTCATCGTCGCCACGATCGCCATCGCCGGCATCCCCCCGCTCGCCGGGTTCTTCAGCAAGGACGAGATCCTCTGGAAGACCTTCGAGCACGGCCATTTCGTCCTGTGGGGAATCGCGGCGGCCGCAGCAGTGATGACGGCGTTCTACATGAGCCGTCAGGTCATCATGACCTTCCTGGGCGACTTCCGCGGCGGCGCGGCGATGGAGAAGCACCTCCATGAGTCGGCGCCTTCCATGACCGTCCCGCTCGTGATCCTCGCGGCCGGCTCGGTCGTCGCCGGTTTCGTGGGCGTCCCGTCGGCGCTCGGAGGGTCGTACCGTCTCCACACCTTCCTCGAGCCCGCAATCTACGCGGGCGGTCAGGCGCCCCCGGCGATGCCTCACAACTACGCCCTGGAGTACGCCCTGATGGCGCTCTCGGTGGCCCTCGCCGCCGCCGGGATCTGGTTCGCCTGGCGGCGCTACCGCAACGCGCCGACGCGCGACGCCTCGCTCGCCGGCAGCGGCGCCTACCGCCTGCTGCTCAACAAGTACTACGTGGACGAGATCTACGACGCCACCGCGGTCAACGGCACGCTGCGGGGGGGAGAGGGCCTCTACCGCCTTGATCAGCGGGTCGTGGACGGGGCGGTCAACGGCTCCGCCCGGGTGACGATGCTCTCGGCCGACCTTTCCGACCTGAGCGACCGCAACGTGGTGGACCGCGCCGTGAACCTCGTCGCCGAGATCCTCGGAGCCGCCTCGACCCGTTTCCGCCGCCTCCAGAGCGGCCTCTTCCAGAGCTACGCCCTCCTCATGCTGCTCGCCGTGGTGCTGCTGGCCGGGGCCCTGGTGCTGTGGAGCTAGCCGCCGATGTTCGAGAACAACCCCTTCGACTTCCCGATCCTCTCGCTGGTCGTCTTCTTCCCGGCGGCGGCGGCTCTCGCCCTGCTGTTCCTGGTGAAGAAGACCGACCTGAACCGGATCCGCTGGTTCGCGAATGTCGCCGCCTTCATCGGGTTCCTCCTCTCGCTGCCCCTGTGGTTCGGATTCGACGCGACCGGCCCGCAGTTCCAGTTCGGGGAGCGCTACGAGTGGATCCCGAGCATCGGAGTCGAATACAACATCGCCATCGACGGGATCAGCCTGCTGCTGATCCTGATGACGACGCTGCTCGGGTTCATCGCGATCCTCTCCTCGTGGAGTTCCGTCACGGAACGGGCGAAGCAGTACTACGTCTTCCTGCTCTTCCTCCAGACCGGGATGCTCGGCGTCTTCGTCGCGCTCGACTTCTTCCTGTTCTACGTGTTCTGGGAAGTCATGCTCGTCCCGATGTACTTCCTCATCGGCGTCTGGGGCGGGCCGCGGAAGCTCTACGCCGCGATCAAGTTCTTCCTCTACACCCTGGTCGGCAGCGTCCTCATGCTGCTCGGCATCCTGGCGCTCTACTTCGCCCACCACGCGGCCACCGGCGACTACACCTTCGATGTGCTGCGGCTGATGGAGACCAGCTACGCCTCCGGTCTCCAGTTCTGGGTGTTCCTCGCCTTCTTCGTCGGATTCGCCATCAAGGTTCCGATGTTCCCGTTCCACACCTGGCTGCCCGACGCCCACGTCGAGGCGCCGACGGCGGGCTCGGTGATCCTGGCGGGCGTCCTGCTGAAGATGGGGACCTACGGGTTCGTGCGGTTCTCGCTGCCGCTGCTGCCCGATGCGAGCCGCGAGGCGGTCTGGTGGGTGGCGACGCTCGCGATCATCGGGATCATCTACGGCGCGCTGGTGGCGCTGGTCCAGAAGGACTGGAAGAGCCTGGTCGCCTACAGCTCGGTGAGCCACCTCGGCTTCGTGATGCTCGGCATCTTCGCCCTGAATCCCCTGGGCCTCGAAGGCGGCGTGCTCCAGATGATCAACCACGGGCTCTCGACCGGGGGACTCTTCCTGCTCGTCGGCATCATGTACGAGCAGCGCCACACCCGCGAGATCGCCGCCTACGGAGGGATCGCCAAGGTCGTCCCGAAGTACGCGGCCCTCTTCCTCATCATCGCGCTGGCCTCCATGGGTCTGCCGATGCTGAACGGCTTCATCGGCGAGTTCCTCATCCTCCAGGGCATCTTCCAGGTGGACTGGGTGTACGCGGCCTTCGCCGTTTCGGGCATCGTCCTCGGCGCCGCCTACCTGCTGTGGCTCTACCAGCGCCTCATGTTCGGCAAGCTGGACCGCGAGGAGAACCGGAGTCTCAAGGATCTGACCCGCCGCGAGAGCGCGACGCTGGTCCCCATCGTCGTCCTCTGCATCTTCATCGGCGTCTATCCCAAGCCCTTCCTCGACACCCTCAAGGTGCCGGTCCAGGCGATCGTCGAGCGGCTCCAGCCGGAGTCGGGCGGGATGGCGGACGCCGCGCTCGAAGAGGGCGTCCTGCTGCCGGCCGGGGAAACGCTCGAGCCGGAGAGCGGCGCCGCTGCGATCTCGAGCGACGACTGAGCCCCGCGGGGAGACTCCGGTTGCGGAGCGCTCCCGGTGATGCGGGCGCCGGCAAGCCGCCGGCAGCGGGCCCGTCGTGACGGCCCGGTCGTCTCCGGACCCACCGGTCGCCCCGCGGGCGCGGCTCATGGATCTCCTGAGCCTCGGGTTCTCGGTTCCCTTCGCCGTGGTCGGCGGCGCGCTGATCGGCTGGTTCCTCGACCGGAGCCTCGGCACCGCACCCTGGCTCTTCCTGCTCTTCCTCGGGTTGGGCATCGTCGCCGGGCTCCGCAACGTGATTCGGGCCGCGTCGCGCGCCGCCGCCGAGTCGGAGACATCGGATGACAGCGACCGGGGCTCCTGATCCCGCGCCCGCGAAGCGCTCGACGGGCTCCGTCGCCGGGGAGAGCCGCGTCGTTCGCCGGGCCACGGCGTTCGCGCTCGCAGCCGGAATCCTGGGCCTCGGTCTCGGGCCACGCATCGGGCTCTCGGTGCTCGCAGGCTCGGCCGTCACGATCGGGAACCTCCTCCTGCTGCGCCGGATGGTCGCCGGTCTCGGCGCCACCCTGTCGGGCCGGGCCGCGGTCGCGACCGCGCTGTTCACGATCGTCCGCTACTCCCTCCTCGCCGCCGTCCTGATGGCCTTGATTGCGTGGTGGAATGCCCATCCGATCGGCATCGTGGTGGGGCTGGGAGCGCCGCTGCTCGCCATCGTCCTCGAGGCGGCCCGCGCCAGCCGACTCTGACCCGCCCCTCTATGGAGCGCCGGCCTCTATGGAGGCCCCCACCGGGAGAACTGGCCGGTCTCCAGACCGGCACCGCGCCTCCTCGACCGGGGGCTGCCAGCGCCGGCGCGCCGGGCCGGTTCTCGCGGTAGCGGCCCGCCCGGCATGGAATGACAGGCGCCGCTACTGTCGCCCCATCGGGACATCACAGGCAGACGGCGCCCCGGCCAGCCGGTTCCGGTTGCGCGCAACCAGGTCGTACGCCGCCTGGCCGACGCGGTCGAACGCGGGGAAGAAGAACCCGATCATCCCGACGATGACGAAGCTCCGGGCCCACGCCGGCCCCCAGTGGAGGCTCAGCAGCACGGCGAGCATGGCGAACCAGGTGAGGGGATTCAGGAGCAGCATCGTCTTGAACGCGACGAAGCCCTGCGTGATGCGCTCGCCGTCCACGACGACATGCAGGCGGTCGGCAAGCGCCGTCCGCGAGATGCCGAGGCGATCCCCCGCGCCCGTCTGGTACGGCGTCCACCGGAAGGCGCTCTCGAAGTCGAAGGCTTCGAACCAGCGTCTCGTCTTCGCGCAGATGCCGCAGTCTCCATCGTAGAGAACCTCGGTCCTCACGCGGGGCCACCGGGCGAACGCGAAGTACGCAGCCGGCGCGACATAGAGAAACAGGACGAAGGTGATGCCGGTGAAAACCGTCATCGAGACGTGGAACAGGAGGCCGAGCCAGATCGCGAAGGGCCACAGTGGCCGCGCCGCGAACCCGACGGAGAGACTCAGTTCGGTCGCGATCGTCGCCCAGCACAGGAACTTCGCAAGCGCCATGGGCGGGAGCAGCGCCGCGACGCGGATGTAGAGATCGTGCTGGAGGTTCTCGACGGCCCAGTGCTCGAAGAACTGGCCGGAGAGCCAGTCCGGGTCGAGGATCTTGTTCAGTCCGGCGCCGAAGTAGATCATCGCCACCTGAATGCGCAGCAGCCAGACGGATCGCGGCGAAGTGTGGAGCCCGATGAGAGCGAGAACCGCGCCGCAGAAGAAGGTGTTGTTGGCCCAGTAGATCCGCGACGACGCGATCCCGACGAGGATCGTGACGCCGACCACGAAGGATGCGAGCCGCACCCGGCGGTTCAGCAGCAGGGCGATCGAACCGGCGAGGAACAGGATCTGAAGCAGTCTTCGGAAGAGATCGGGGTTGCCGATCCGGTCGAACACGGGCAGGAACGGCAGGAACGGATCGGGCAGCGTGCTCACGTGGCCGGTCGCGAGCATCGTGATCACGATCAGCTTCGCCGCGAGCAGCAGTGGCGCGGGAAGCCGAGTTCCCGAGAGCCGCAGCGGATTCCACGACGCCGTCGAAGTCACTCGGCCGGACCGGCGGCGGGCGCTTCACGGGGCCACATCCAGGTCTCGCGGGGATGCCCGTTCACCGTGTAGCTGACGGTGACTTCGGCGCCGTCATCGCGGCCGTAGGTCTCCTCGTACTGCCGGACCTTGTCGAGCACGTGCTGGATGGCCTGCCAGTTGCCTCCGACCGCGGGCTGGCGGTAACGCGCCTCGATCTCCTCGGTCCCGAGCTCCCGCCCGGCGATCACGACGGTGATCTCGTAGAGGTTCTGCGAGTCCATCGGGGCCCAGCAGAAATAGCGGGAGGGAACAAAGCGCGCGTAGCCGATCATGCCGACCTGGAAGGCGAGCAGGAGGGCGGCCGCGAGAAAGCGGATCATGGACCGATTATGTCCAGAGCGGCGCGTCATGTGTCCCTCCCCGCCGGCGCCCGCTTCTCGAGCGCCACGCTCACCGCCCATCCGACAACGACCTGAACGAGGAGAGAGACGGAGGCGACCCACTGGAAGCTCACCGGGTCGCCGCCGGTCTCCGGATCCATGCCGAAGATCGGTCCGGAGAACGCGACCAGCACGGCCGCCGCGAGTCCCGCCGCGGTCCCGATCCAGGCCCCCGACGGTCGCACTCGCGGGAGGAACAGCGCGAAGAGAAACAGGCCGAAGATCGGCGCCGTGAGGAGATTCGACGTCTTCGAAGTCACCTCGGTGATGTTCCCGGGGACGCGCTCCATGAGGAAGCTCCCGAGCACGATCAGCGCTCCGGTCGCGACGGCGAGCCGGCGGGCCAGGCGGAGCTGAGCCGCATCGTCACGCGGCTGCTTCCGCGAACGCCCGAGGAAGTCGGTCAGCACCACCGCCGAGATCGAGTTCACGCCCGAGTCCACGCTGGACATGGCGGCGGCGAACATGGCGGCCACGACGAGACCGGCGATGCCGCTCGGGAGCCGGTTCGCGATGAAGAACGGGAACACCTGATCGGCGTCGGCCCGCAACGACATGCCGGCGCCGAGCTGCTCGGGGAAGGACTCGAAGTAGCCGAGAAGAGCCACACCGACGAGCGCCAGGACCGTCGTGACGACGGCGATGGCCACGAGCTGCGTCCCGTAGGCCCTTCGCGCCGCGCGGAGGTCCGTCGTCGCCATGAACCGCTGGACCGAGACCTGGTCCCCTCCGGCGGTGGCCACGTACCAGACCATCGTGGAGATCACGGTTCCGAACGCGGTCACGCGCGTGGCCGGATCCAGGCTGAACAGCGGTTGCGAGTCCCAGTTGTCGCGCCAGGTCGTCGGAAACCACTCGAAGCCGCCGAGCTCCACGGTCACGATGCCGAGCACCAGGAGCGCTCCCCCGAAGAGCAGGAGCGACTGGATGCAGTCCGTCACCACGACCGCCCGCAGGCCACCCACCGAGGTGTAGGCCACGGCCACGGCGGCTGTGAACACGACCACGAGCGGAACGGCGGAAGGGCCGGCGCCGATCATGACCGTGAGCGCGACCGATGCCGCATACACGACGAGCGACATCCACGCCAGGCGGAGCGCGAGGAACATCGTCGCCCCGAGGAGCCGGGCCCCGGCGCCGAGGCGCACTTCGAGGAGTTCGTAGGCGCTCGTCACCCGGTGTCTCATGTAGGCGGGGAGCAGGCCGTAGCCGACGACGAGATAGACGAGCGGCAGCGCGAGGAGCTGGACCAGCAGCACCGGCCCGCGTCCGAGCGTCTCCCCGGGCACCGACAGATACGAGACGGTGCTGACCAGCGTCGCGAACAGCGAGACCCCGATGGCGACCGGGTGCATCCGGCCGCTTCCGACGAAGTACTCGCGGGTCGAGGACTGACGCCGTCCGTAGAACCACCCCAGCCAGAGCGTGAGACCCACGTAGGCGCCGAGGACGAGCCCATCGGCTGCGGCCAGACCCGGATTCATGCTGCCTCCGGTATAACACGGCCCCCAACGGAAGGAGGACGGAGCCACGATGTCGGCCGACGCCAGGAGCACCATCTGCGGGCCGCTGATCCCGGTCCTCACCCACTACCACGAGGATCTCGGCGTGGATCACGACGCGATTCGGGAGAACGTGCGGTATGTCGTGGACCGCGGGATCCGGACGGGCAGCGGCGCGCTGCTCGCCGCCGGCGCCGGAGGCGACTTCCCGATGCTGACGCTCGAAGAACGGAAAGCGGTGAGCGAAACCGTCGCGCGCGCGGCCGACGGGCGGGCGCCGGTCGTCGTCGGAGCGCAGGACACGAATCCCGCCGTCTCGATCGAGCTCGCGCGCTTCGCCGAAGACATCGGGGCCTGGGGAATCCAGTTCGCCCCCGGCTACTACTACGAGTCGTCGGCCGGAGACTGCCACCGGTTGTTCGAAGCGGTCCACGAGGCCACGAGCACGCTGGGCGTCATGATCTACAACACCCACTGGGAGGGGTACGACATGACGCTCGAAGAGGTCGGGCGGCTCGCCGAACTGCCCCGCTGCCTGGCGCTCAAGTGGTCCACGGCGCGCGGCGCGCTCCAGTACCAGCGCGGCGTGGAGCGGTTCGGGAAGACTCTCGCCGTCATAGACAACTACGGGCTCCCGGTCATGACCCACATGCTCGGCGGGCGGGGCTACATCACCCACCTCGCGACCGTCTGGCCCGAGCACGACCTCGAAGTGTTCCGCCTCCTCGAGGCGGGCGATTACCCGGCGGCGCAGCGGAAGCTGAGCGCGGTCAACTGGCCGTGGTACGAGTTCCGGGTACGGATGTGGCGTCGCACCGGAGCGGAAAGCCCGGTTGTCAACGCCGCGCTGGAGCTGACCGGCAGGAAGGGCGGTCCCAGCCGGCTCCCCACGCGCCGGCTCGACGAATCCGAGCGCGAGGAACTCCGGGAACTCCTCATCCGCATCGGCGTCCCCGCCGTCCACCCCCGCTCGCCGTAACGCCTGCGCCACGGCGCAGTCAGAGCCTGGTCGTGAGCAGCAGGATGGCGGCGATGCGGCGGGCGGTATCGGTGAAGTGCTGGACCTCTTCCGGCTTCAAGGGTCGCTTCAGAACCCGGCGTTCGCGGTAGGAGAGCCACTTCTTCAGCACCTGGTAGCCACCGAGGCGGTAGTTCCAGACCGCGTCGGGGACGTTCCGCCAGTGAGCACGGTCGATGCGCCATATGTCCCAAGTCCACTTGGATGTGCCCGTTTGTGTCGCGTCGGGGGGGGGGCTGACCTTACTGCACGGCCGGTTCCCGGCATGACCGCGTCGCCCGCCCCGAAGTGTCCCCATCCGGCGGTCACGGCGAAGTCGGCCCCGGTCATGTTGCTACCGTCCACCGTGGTGGGGACGGCGATCGAGGCCATCTCCGGACGGAGTGCCCCTTCCGTGACCCCAGGGACGGGAGTATCGGGATCCAGCAGCCGCGCCAGTTCGCGGCCCCGCGCCGCCGATGCTCGAAGCTGTTCCGTCGCGCCTTCAGTTCGCCCATCCGGCCAGCCCGGCAGCGGGATCCGCGGCCAGCCCATGCGGAGGCCTCCACGGTTGGAGGTCCGATAGGCACGAGCGTGGAGCGTGGCAAGCACATGATGGAAGAGGTCCGACGTGTCGCACCCGATGCGACTCAGGTAGCGCTTCGCTGTCGAGCTGAGATTCGGTCGCCGCCTGATGCTGCCGGTGGCCATCGCGCTGTTGTAGAGCCAGCCAGGAAACCAGTTGGCGCCTCGTTCCATCACGTGAAGAGAGCCGATACTCGTGGTGAAGTCTGCCTGCGGCTCGGCCGCTCCTTTCCGGAGATGCTGACCGGCTGACAGCCACAAGTTCCCGGGGAATACGTGGGGTCGGTAGTTGGCCCTCTTCCGGTCGAGGAGATCGGTTTCCGCTTCCCAGTAGAGCCAGCGCGTATCGAACGGCCGGTACGCAAAGCGCGCCCACCCAGCTTCCGTGGGCCCACCTCGCCTGAGCAGCGCGTCCCGCGTCGCTCTCCCTCGATACCGGGCGCTGCCCTTCATTACGCTCGGATAGCGACGGGCGATCTCCTCGTGGCTCAGACTCTTGTCGAAGTAGTCCTCGACCCGAGTCTTCAGCCGGTCCAGATCCACATCGACCAGAAAGCCGTCGCGGCTTGTCTTCACTCCGGGAAACGACACCGGGAACAGCTCGGGCAATGATGGCCAGTCGAACCAGTCTTCACTCACTGCCATCGGCTTGAAGGGAAGCCCGAGCTCCAGTTTCGGCTCCAGGACTGTGTATTCGGAGTCCATACGAGGCTCGCTGAGGCTGTGGATCAGAGCGCGACGTCGCGCGTCCGCTCTCGCCTCATGGAAGTCGCGATAGAGGACGGTGGCGGGTCGGTTGCTCGTCGAGCCACGGGATCGGCTCAGCAGGGTGATGCTGGTCCCGATCTTGATGCCAGGCGACTGTCCGGGCAGCGCGAAGACGGTCTCGCTGGTCTGCCCGTCCGGGGCGTACTCGGAAATGATCCGGTCGCCGTGCAGATTGTCCACTCGAACGAGGTCGAAGGCTTCCAGGTACCTCTCGCGCATCCCGGGAAACGAGAGGCCGTCCAGCCACGAGTAGTTCGAGATGAAGCAGACGATCCCGCGCCCCGTCCCCTCCACGATCCGGCGCTCCGCCACGCGGAAGAACCGGACGTAGAGATCGTTCAGGCCCTGCCCCCGCGGAGGAGGCGCCTGCTTCGTCTTTCGGTAGGCCGTGGTGAGCTTCCGCTCTTCATCCTGCTCCGCCATCCCGGCGAAACCGTTGTAGGGCGGGTTGCCGAGAATGACGAGGATCGGCGTCTTCTGCTTCACGCGCTCGGCTCGTTCCCGCTCTTCAGCGAGTTCGGGGAACAGGGACGACTTCGTCCCCTTCTTCTCCCACCCGGTGAGCGCGTTTGTCAGGAAGACCCGGACCCGTTCGTCATCCCCGTCGGAGAGCGGCGCTCCCAGCTCTTCCATCGTGAGACCGACCTGCAGATGAGCCACTACAAGCGGCGCGGGCATGATCTCGAAGCCGGAGACCCGCTTCGTCGCGGCATCCTTCACCTGCGCCCCGACCAGAGCGCCGAGTCCCCTGCTCTCCAGATTCCGCGCGATGCGGCGGAGGACTTCGGCCAGGTAGGCGCCGGTCCCGCAGCACGGGTCGAGCACATGGACCTGGTCGCCGGCCAACCCGTCGGGGATGCCAAGGTCGTCCTTCAGGGCCCGGTCCACCCGCGCGACCATGTAGCGGACGATCTCGTTCGGCGTGTACCAGACGCCGAGCTGCTTGCGGAGCCCCGGGTCGAAGGCGGCGAGGAACGGCTCGTAGAAGTAGGGGACGGCCTCGCCTTCGCGGAAGCGCGCGAAGAACGCCTTTCGATCCACCCGTTCCAGCGCGCCCACCGTCTGGTCGAGCACCTCGACGAGGCCGAGAGACTGGAGATTCCCTGGACCGGAGAACTGCTGGAAGAGGGCCCGGAGCACCGGAGCGCGCAGGTGCCACGCCGCCGTCCGCCAGTCGAAGCCCGACGTCTCGCGGTTGGATCGAACCCACAGCACCCACGCCGAGAAGATGCCGTAGAAGAGGGTCTGCACCAGGGTCGAGTGGAAGAGCCGCTTCCCCCGTGCGCCCTCGAATCGGATGTCGAGCGCCTCCTCCAGCGCCTTGCGGAGCGGTTCGAGCGCCGCGCCTTCATCCGCGGCTTCGACCCGTGAAAGGCCGTCGCGAGCGTAGGAGGCGAGGAGCCACGCGAGATCCTTCGGCTCGGCGATCGCGGCTCGGTGCGTGAGCGCGCGGACGAGGTATTCGACGAGACGAGGGCCCGCGTCCCGGGCGAAGGCCCTGGGCTTCCCCAGCCGGCGATGGAACTGCGACGCGTTCCTGGCCAGTTCGCACTTCTCGAGCGTCTTCGCCTCGCCGCCCGGGCCGGAGCCCACGAGTCGGAATTCGCGGAGATTGGTGACCAGGACCAGCCGGTAACGCGACTGGTAGCGAAGGACCTGATCTCCCGCCGCCACTCCGTCCAGATCGTCCTCCGGCGGCTTGACTTCCACGACGCCTCGCTCCGGTATCTGCCCGGGAAGCGGCTGGCCCTGCTGGATCTGCCCCGAGGTGTAGAGCCCGACGTCGGGGTGGCCGGCGCCCTGGTCCGCCAGTTCCTGAACGCAGAAGACCTTGGGCTTCAGGGCGCCGCCCACGGCGTTCAGGAGGTTCACGAGCGGCGGATACGTGGACAGCTCCCGGGTCGCCCCGCCGGTGGCGCGCAGCCGCGCCAGCTCGCGGAAGTAGTCCTCGACGGCGCGCCGGAGCTTGGGAGTCGGTTTCATCGTCGGGCCCGGATCGAGGCCGCGGGAGTGTCCCATGTTCGATGCGCCTTGGGCCGCCGACGATGGAACCAGGACTCGCTCTCGCCTTTGGCCTCGCGACGGCGCGTTCTGCGCTACGCTTCGGAGCCAGACCCAAGGAGAAGCTCTGCATGGCCGCAGGATCGAGTCGAGAGGAACTCCAGGGCGCGCTCGCTCGCGCCACCCTCGTCACCGGCCTCCGCGTTCGCGACGGCGACGATGCCGCTCCCGGACAGGGTCGAGAGAGCATCGCAGTCCGTCCGCCGCCCGAGCCACGGCGCGCCGGGGGGCTCGACTCCCCGAGTCCCGAGGTCTCGCCATGAGCAGGACCGCGGCGGTCATCACCATCGTCGGGTCGGTGCTCGGCGCCACTGCAACGCTCGCCGGGATCATGGTGCTCCAGGTCGGGGGAGTCCGCGAGGATCACCGTGAGGATGTCCGTGACCTGCGATCCGAGATCGCGACGCTTCGCGACAACGTGAGCGCCGAAATCGCCGCGCTGCGCGAGCAGGTGATCGCCAATGGAAAGGCCCTCGCACGGCTCGAGCAGGCGATCCTCGGGACGCCTGCGAAGCGCGCGCCCCTCGAGGAGGAGGCGGCGGAGGAGCCGCAGGCGAAGACCGGCGCGGGCCAGGAGCGCGTCCCATGGAGCGGCTGGGAGCGGCAACAGGCTTGGGGTCTGTGGTGGGTTGCGGACGGCTGTTTCGAGCCATGATCGGCCCTCCGACCGACCCGTGAGCCGTCACGCCTCCGGAGATCCGGGGTTGCGTCGGACGACCGCGGTCATCATCATCGTCGGGTCGGTGTTCTTCGTCGGTGCCGCCCTCGCGCTGCTCATCGTGATGATGTTCGCATGATGTTCGCGGGGAGCCCGGGATGACGATCGCGGGAGTCTTCGCGAAGTTCAGGCGGAGACCGCCTCGCTGCGCGAGGGGCTGACCGCCACCGGCATCGGCCTCGCTGGACTGCGTGCGCAGGGGATCGACAACGGGAGGGTTCCTGCCCGCCTCGAGCAGGCCCGTCTCGCCCTGCCCCCGGAAGCTCCTCCCGACGAGGGTTCCGACGAGCAGTAGCCGTCCGGGAGTTGTCCCCTCCCGGGCTTCGCTCCGCTTCTCCGCGGGACGCGCGCGCCCTCCCGCGGGTCGCCTGGGGCTCGCTCGAGGCCGGTGGATGGAGGCCTTCGAACCCGTCGGGATCCGCATGCCTTGCCCCTTTTCGCCCTGCCGGCCATAATTCGCACTGGAACGCCGATCCCATCGGCGTCGTGTGCGGGTTGGGCGCGCCGCCGCTGCTGGCGGTCGTCCGCGAAGTCGGCCGGGCCGGCTCCGACGCCTCTCGCGGCTCGCCTCCGACCACGGAGATTTTCCCCGGCCCCGGGGCCTCCGGACCGACCGAACCGGAGATCCCGGAGCGGTTCCCCGCCACGGGAGACGACCTGATTCGAGCCGCCCTCCGCGACGCGATCTGACGGGCGCGCCCCGGAAGAAGCGCCGCACGGCTCCCACCGACCCAACCGCTCCGCGCCATGGAAATCCACCACGTCTCCTTCCTGACCCACTGGATCGAGGCCTGGCTCCATGTCCACCCGCCGGACCACATCGTCATGGCGGTGTTCGTGGCGCTCCTGCTGTCCGGTTTCTCGTTCTGGTTCCGCCGACGGATCTCGGTGGACTCCCCGGGACGGCTCCAGATCGTCCTCGAGGTGCTCGTCGGCGGGCTGATGAGCCTGCTCCGGGAGAACGTGGGGCCGCGCGGCCGTCCGTTCCTCGGGCTCGTCGGAACCCTGGCGCTGTTCATCTGGGTGAGCAACCTCATGGGGCTCGTCCCGTGGTTCAGCTCCCCCACGGTGAGCATCAACATGCCGGTGGGCTGCGCGCTGGTGGCGTTCCTCTACTACAACTGGCAGGGGATGCGGGCCCACGGGGTGGGGAAGTACCTCGCCCACTTCCTCGGCCCGAACCCGTTTCTCGCGATCGTCATGCTGCCGGTCGAGATCATCAGCCACGTGAGCCGCATCCTGTCGCTGTCCGTGCGGCTCTTCGGGAACATCTTCGGCGAGGAGCTGGTGGTCGTGGTGCTGGCCTTCCTCGTTCCCTTCGTCGTGCCGATCCCGATGATGGCCTTCGGGGTCTTCGGCAGCACCCTGCAGGCGTTCGTGTTCACCATGCTCACGGTGATCTATCTCGGCGGCGCGGTCGCCACCGAGGAACACTGACCTCTTCCGACGCCGGCTCCGATCGGCGCATCCGCCGGCCCAACCGCCGGTTCGTCATCCACTGACCCAAGGAGAAAAAGACCGTGTCGAACCGACTTCGGACCATCCTGCTGGCTGGCTTCGGCCTGCTGGCCGCCTCCCCCGCCTTCGCCCAGGGCGCGTGGGATCCGATGGTGAGCAAGTGGGCTCTGATCGCGGGTGCGGGCGCCATCGCCATCGCCGCCGCCCTCGGAGCGCTGTCCCAGTCCCGCGCGGTCGTGGGGGCCTGTGAAGGGCTGGCCCGGAACCCCGGCGCCGCGCCGCAGATCCGCTTCTCGCTGCTGCTGGGACTGGTGCTGATCGAGTCGCTGGTGATCTACGCCTTCGTCACCGCCCTCATCATCTTCTTCGTCCTCTGGAACGGCTGATCCCTGCGGCAGCCCGTCCCGCCGGCCTCGCGCCGGCGGGATCCTGACCGTCCGACGACCATGCTCCGGCCATTCCGGTGGGACCGGGCCGCGCGCCGGCTCGACCTCCTCGACCAGCGGCGTCTGCCGCGGGAAGAGGGCTGGATCGAGTGTCCTGACCCGGAGGCGGTCCGCGACGCCATCGCCTCGATGGTCGTGCGGGGCGCTCCCGCGATCGGCGTGGCGGCGGCCTACGGCGTGGTCACCGCGTTCGCCCGCCCGCGTCCCGGCGAGGATCCGGAGGCCTGTTTCGGGCGCGCCGACCGGACGCTGCGCCCGGCCCGGCCAACCGCGGTGAACCTGGCGGCGGCGCTCGACCGGATGCGACTCCGCTTCGACAGCCTCGGGGATCTCGGCCTCGAGGACTGTTCTCGCGAGCTCGAGGACGAAGCCGACCGGATCGCCGACGAGGATCTGGAGGCGAATCGCCGCCTCGGGAGCCTCGGAGCGGACCTGCTGCCTCCGGGGGACGAGCCGGTGCGCGTCCTCACCCACTGCAACGCGGGCACCCTCGCCACCTCGGGCTACGGCACCGCGCTCGGCATCGTCCGGGCGGTCGCCGAGTCGGGGCGTTCCGTCGAGGTCTTCGCTCCGGAGACCCGCCCGTGGCTTCAGGGCGCCCGGCTCACCGCGTGGGAGCTGGTCTCGGACGACCTCCCGGTGACGCTGCTCACCGAGGGCGCGGTCGGATCGCTCCTCGCCGCGCGTCGGCTCGATGCGGTCGTCGTGGGGGCGGACCGGATCGCCGCGAACGGCGACGCCGCGAACAAGATCGGAACCTACAACTCGGCGGTGCTCGCGAAGCGGCACCGCGTTCCGTTCCTGGTGGCCGCCCCGTTCTCGACGGTGGATCTCGCAACCCCGACCGGAGCCGATATCCCGATCGAGGAACGCGATGCCGCGGAGATCACCGAGTTCGCCGGGGTGCCGGTCGCGCCGGACGGCGTCCGGGTGTGGAACCCCGCGTTCGACATCACCCCCGCCGCCCTGATCGCCGCGATCGTGACCGAGCGTGGCGTGGCGCGCCCACCCTTCGGGCCAGCGCTCGCGCGGCTGGGCGCCGCGTGAGAGGAGTCGGGGTTTTCCTCCGGTTTCCAAGCCCCTCAGGATGATACGATTCCCCGCTTGGCGCCGCGCGATCGGCACTTTCGCCACTCCGGCCGGTCCGCCCACTGAGCGCCGGGATCCTCCCCGGCCGCGGGAAGGGCCCTTCCCGTACACCCGCCCCTCGAACTCCCGGCGCTCTCCGGTCTCCCCGTCCGGGTGAGCGCAGCCGCCCTCCCCCCCACCGCATCCATGAACCAAGGCTTCGACTTTTCCATCGCCATCGGAGGCGCCGCCGGGCAGGGCATCGCCACGCCCGGCAACATCCTCGCCCGCACCTTCGTCCGGCGCGGTCTCCACCTGTACGCCTACAACGCCTACCAGTCCATCATCCGGGGCGGCCATATCTTCCTCACCATGCGGGTCAGCGACCGCGAGGTCCTCTCCCACGGGGATCAGCTCGACCTGCTGCTGTGCCTGAACCAGGACACGATGACCCGGCACCTGCGCCACCTCGGTCCCGGGGCGTGCGCGATCTACAACTCGGACACGATCACCCCGGGAGAGGTGGCCGACGGGGTTCAGTTGTGCGGGATGCCGATCTTCGAGATGACCGGCGACCGGAAGAACAAGCTGGCGCAGAACACGGCGGCGCTGGGGGTCATGGTCCACCTGCTCGGGCTCGACTTCGAGATCCTCGAGGCGGCGCTCGAGCTGCAGTTCGGACGCAAGGGCGAAGCGGTCGTCTCCTCGAACGTGCGCGTCGCCCGCGCCGCCTACGACTACTCCCACGAGCGATTCACGCCGCTGCCCGTTCCGCTCCCGCACAACGAGGAGCCGCTCGCCGTCTGGACCGGCAACGAAGCCCTCGCGATGGGCGGGGCCGCTGCGGGGGTCAAGTTCTATTGCGCCTACCCCATGAGCCCCTCCACCGGCGTTCTGCACTGGATGGCGAAGAACGCCCGCGAGCTCGGGATCATGGTCCGGCAGGTCGAGGACGAGATCGGCGTGGCGAACATGGCGATCGGCGCAGCCCACACCGGCGTCCGCGCCATGTGCGCGACCTCGGGCGGCGGCTTCGCGCTGATGACGGAGGCGATCGGTTCGGCGGCGATGATGGAGATCCCGCTGGTCTTCATCAACGTGATGCGCGCCGGCCCCTCGACAGGGGTTCCCACGAAGACCGAGCAGGGGGATCTGTGGCAGGCCCTCGGCGCCAGCCAGGGGGACTTCGAACGGTTCATCGTGGCGCCGGAGAGCGCCGAGGACGCCTTCCACACGATCGGCGAGGTCTTCAACCTCGCGGATCGCTACCAGTGCCCGGCGATCGTGCTCTCCGACCTGCTCATCTCCGAAGGCACCTTCAGCGTGCCGCCGCAGTCGCTCGACATGTACCCGCCGATCGAGCGGGGCAAGCTGATCCGCGACGCCGAGAGGAACGGGACGAACGGGACCTACAACCGCTACCTCGACACCGAGGACGGGATCTCGCCGCGCGCGGTTCCCGGGACCCCTGGGTTCGTCCACGTGGTCGCCACCGACGAGCACGACGAGGAGGGCATCCTCATCTCGGACGAGTTCACCGACCCGCACAAGCGCCGCCAGATGGTGGAGAAGCGGGCCCGCAAGCTCTCCGACGCGTTGACGCGGATCCCGCCGCCGGAGATCGAGGGCGTCGAGGACGCCGAGGTCACGCTCGTGGGCTGGGGTTCGACCTGGGGCGTCATCCGCGAGGCGATGGAGCAGATCGAAGCGCGCGGCGTCGCGGTCAACCGGATCGCGGTGAAGTGGATCCTGCCGTTCCACGCCGACGCCATGTCCGGGCTGCTCGCCGCGGCGAAGAAGATCCTCATCGTCGAAAACAATCACTCCGGTCAGTTTGCCCGTTTCCTGCGCGGCGAGACCGGATTCAGCGCCCACGGCCACATCCGCAAGTACGACGGCGAGCCGTTCATGCCCCACCACATCGCGGACGGAGTTCTCGCCCACCTCGCCGGCGAGGTTCCCGGCGGCGTGTTCGTCCCCGAGCAGGAGATCAGGGTTTAGCCGCCCGTCGCCGCGCGCATCCACAGGAGAATCCATGACTGTAGAGCTCAGGCACAAGCCCCTCACCGCCAAGGACTTCAAGGGGAAGGTGGATCCGGACTGGTGTCCCGGATGCGGTGACTTCGCCCTGCTGCGGGCCACCCAGATGACGGTGGCGAAGCTCGGGCTTCAGCCCCACGAGATCGTCTGCGTGAGCGGCATCGGCTGCTCGTCCAACTTCCCCGGCTTCTTCGGCTCCTACGGGATGCACACCCTCCACGGACGGGCGCTCGCCGTGGCGACCGGCGTGAAGATGGCCAACCAGAACCTCACGATTCTGGTCACGGGCGGCGACGGGGACGGCTACGGCATCGGCGGGAATCACTTCACCCACACGGCGCGGCGGAACGTGGATCTCACCTACCTGGTGATGAACAACCAGATCTACGGACTCACGACCGGCCAGGTGTCGCCGAGCAGCAGCGTCGGGATGAAGACCAAGAGCACCCCGTTCGGCAACGTCGAGCGGCCGGTGAACCCGATCACCTCGGCGATCATGAACGGCGCGACCTACGTCGCCCGCGGCTTCTCCGGGAACATCAAGCAGCTCCGGACCCTCATCGAGGGGGCGATCAACCATCCCGGGTTCGCCGTGATCGACGTGTTCAGCCCCTGCGTCACGTTCAACCGGGACAACACCTACGCCTTCTTCCGCGGCCGGGTCGTTCCCCTCGAGAAGGAAGGCCACGATCCCGGCGACTGGAAGAGCGCCTGCGAGCGGGCCATGGAGTGGGGCGACCGGATCTACACCGGGCTCTTCTTCCAGGATCCGACCGTCGCGCCCCTCCACGCCCTCGAGCCGATCCTCGACGATGCGCCGCCGGTGTGCCAGGTTCCCGAGCCGCTGACCGCGACCCAGGCGGATCGCATCATCCAGCGGATGATGTAGCGGCGGTCGGGCCCGCCGCGCCATCTCCCCGTGGCCGCCAGTCCGGGCCCGAATCCGCCCGGAGGGCCTCTCCGGCCCCGTCTCGGGCTGGCCGAGGTGGCGCTGTCCGGCGTCATCCTGATCTGGGCGGGGAACTTCAGCCTCGTCAAGTTCGGCGTCGAACTGGGGACATCGCCCACGGCGTTCTACCTCGTCCGGCTCTCCGGGGCGCTGGCGGTCCTGCTGCCCGCCTGGGCGCTCAGCCGCCGGCGCCGCCGGTTCGATCGGAAGGATCTGGGGGCGATCGGGATCCTCGCCCTGACCGGACACGCGCTGTTCCAGGTCGGCTACATCCACGGCACCGACGCCTCTTCCGCGACGAGCGCCGCCCTGATCCTCGGGCTCACCCCGGTGGCGATCGCGGTGATCGCCTGGTGCACCCGAACCGAGCCGTTTTCCTGGCCGGTAGCCGTCGGCCTCGCTCTTTCCGTGTCCGGGGTCGTCTTCGTCTCGGGGACGGAGACCGCGGCCGCGGCGCACCTCGGCAACCTCGGACTGCTCATGGCGATGCTGGCGTGGGCGATCTACACGGTCCGGTCGGCGCCGCTGGTGAAGAAATACGGGCCTATCCGCGTCACGGCGTGGAGCGCCGCGCTGGCGATGGGGATGCTCCTCGCTCCCGCCGTCTTCACTCTCTCCCCGGACGACTTCCGCTCGCCGCCGGGGGCGTGGTGGGTCGCCGCCCTCATCTCCGGCGGCGGGGCGATCACGGCGGCGCACCTTCTCTGGGGCTACGCCACGGTCCGCCTGGGGCCGACCCTGACCGGGATCTTCTCGAACATCACGCCCCTCCCGGCGATCGCGGTCTCGTGGTTGTGGCTCGCCGAACCGCTCGGCGTCGCGCGTCTCGTCGGCGCGGGGCTGATCATCGCCGGCGTCGCCGCCGCCCGCTCCCGCCGCGGCTGGAGGAACCGTTCCGCCTGAGGGAGCTTTCCCGTAGAATCCGGGGTGGCGCCGGGGTCTGATCCGGCGCCCCGCGAACCCACCGGAGTGATCTCGAAATGAGCACCGAATTCCGTCTCAAGACCGGACTCGCCGACATGCTGAAAGGCGGCGTCATCATGGATGTGACGAACGCCGAGCAGGCCAGGATCGCCGAAGACGCGGGGGCCGTGAGCGTCATGGCGCTCGAGCGCGTCCCCGCCGACATCCGGCGCGACGGCGGCGTGGCGCGCATGTCCTCGCCGACGAAGATCCGCGAGATCCAGGAGGCAGTGGACATTCCCGTCATGGCCAAGGTGCGCATCGGCCACTTCGCCGAGGCGCAGATCCTCGAGGCGATGGAAGTGGACTTCGTGGACGAGAGCGAGGTGCTCACCCCCGCCGACGAAGCGAACCACATCGACAAGCACGCGTTCGCGGTTCCGTTCGTGTGCGGCTGCCGCAATCTCGGGGAGGCCCTCCGCCGGATCGGCGAGGGCGCCGCGCTCATCCGCACCAAGGGAGAAGCCGGCTCCGGCGACATCGTGGAGGCGGTCCGCCACCTGCGGAAGATCCGCTCCCAGCTCCGGCGGATCTCGTTCATGGACGACGACGAGCTGATGGCCGAGTCCAAGGAACTGCGGGCCCCGTTCGAGATCGTGCGCCGGGTGGCCCGCGAGGGGCGCCTCCCGGTGCCCAACTTCGCCGCCGGCGGGATCGCGACCCCGGCGGACGCCTCGCTTTGCATGCAGCTCGGGGCCGAGTCCGTCTTCGTGGGCTCCGGGATCTTCAAGTCCGCGGATCCCAGCCCTCGCGCCGTGGCGATCGTGAAGGCGGTGACGCATTACCAGGATCCGCAGGCGCTCGTGGAGATCTCGATGGGACTGGGCGAGGCGATGCGCGGTCTCGACACCGCCTCCCTGCCGCCGGAGCAGCTTCTCCACCTCCGCGGGAACTGACGGGCTGACGGGCCGAGCCCTCTCCCGGCAGGGCGGCGCCAGGAGTTTTCCCGGGCGGCACGAGTGACGCCACGACAGCCTCGTCGCGACGGACCGACGGTCCGGATCGGGGTGCTCGCGCTCCAGGGCAGCTTCGCGCTCCACGCCGCGAGCCTCGAGCGACTCGGGGTTCACGCGGTCGAGGTGCGTCGGGCGGATGCCCTCGAGGGCCTCGACGGCCTGATCATCCCCGGCGGCGAGAGCTCGACCATGCTCAAGTTCCTGCTCGAAGAGGATCTGTTCGACCCGCTCCTCGCGTTTCATCGCGACGGCGGCGCCCTCTACGGCACCTGCGCCGGCGCCATCCTCCTCGCCTCGGAGGTCTCGGGCCCTTCCCAGAAGTCCCTCGGCCTGCTCGATATCGGCGTCCGCCGGAACGGCTACGGACGGCAGGTCCACAGCCACGCGGCCACCGTCTCCTGTCGGGCCCTGGGCGAGCCGGAACTGCCGGTCGTGATGATCCGGGCGCCGGTGATCACGCGGATCGGTTCCGGAGTGGAAGTTCTCGCTTCCCACCGGGGCGCGCCGGTCTTCGTCCAGTCCGGGCGGCTGCTCGCCACCACGTTCCATCCGGAGCTGACCGAGGATCTGCGCGTCCACCGATGGTTCCTGCGCCTCGCCAGCCTCGCGTAGGGCATGGAGGGCCAGTCTCCGGACTGGCACTGTGAGGGCGCAGCCTCGCCCGCGTCGGGAATTGCCGCTCTGGAGAACCCCTACCGGGAGAACCGGGGCGCTCCATAGAAGGAGTGGCGCGTATGGAGGGCCAGTCTCCAGACTGGCACTGCGAGGGCGCAGCCGGGTTCGCGTCGGGAATTGCCGCTCTGGAGAATCCCTACCGGGAGAACGGGGACGCGCCATAGAAGGAGTGGCGCTGCATAGGGAGGGGTGCTCCGTGGATCTGTCGGAACCGATTGCGCCGAGCGGCGTTTCTGATGGTCAGGAGCCGTTCCCGGGACTGCGAACGGGGGGCGCCCTGGGGGGCCGGCGATCCGGTTCGGGGCCAGGGCGACCGCAACCGCGGGCCTCCGAAGGGATGCGTCGCGGGATACGGCTCTCCGAAGTTGCATGTCCGCTCTGGTGCCCGCCGCGTCGCGGACCGCTCCGGCTGCGGGCGGGAGCCGATCCGCCGCCGGAGAGCGCATCGCGGTCCTCGGCGAGGGACCGGCGGCCCGGGAGGCGGCCCGGATCCTGGAAGCGGACGGCTGGCGGGTCGTCCTCGCTCCCTGGCCGGCGCGGGGGCAGTTCGGAGATGAACTGACGGGGGCTTCGGTCATCGTCCTCGACGCCAGTTCGCTCGACCGACTCGACGCCGCCGAGGCGCTCGAGCAGGTGGCCCGGGTCGGCCCGCAGGCGGCGGTTCTGGTCATGGCCCGATCCGGCGCGAACTGGCCGGCCCTCGAGGATCTCGCTCCGCCCCGCCCGCGCGTGATCGCGGTCCCGGTCCTCCGGGAGGCGCTGCTCAGCGCGCTGGACTCGGCTCTCGTCTATCGGAATCTGATCCACGAGAACCGCATCCTCCGTCAGGAGCTGCGCGCCGCGGCCCGGCTCGAAGCCTGGGTCGGCTGTTCCGCCGAAGCCGCCGCCGTGAGGAGCGCGATCACGACCGCGGCATTCGGCGACGGGCCGGTCCGCATCGTCGGAGAGCCGGGGTCCGGGCGGCGGCTCGCGGCCGAGATGGTCCACCGACTCTCCCGGCGCGCCTCGGAAGCGTTCGTGCCCCTGGCCGCCCCGGGACTACCGGCCGGAGAGCTGGGGACGATCCTCGCGGCGCTCCGTCGCGCCGCCGGGGAGCCGGGGGCGGCAGGCGAGGCGCGGGTTCCGGGGCCGATCCTCCGCGGTCGCCCGGGCAGCGTCTATCTCAGTGGCGCGGACCAGCTCGCGCCCCCGGACCAGGCGATCCTCCGCGACGCCCTGCGCCGTCCCCTCCCGTTCCGCCTGCTCGTTTCCCGGATCCCCCGAGCCGGAGCCGGGCGGACGGCGCCGCGGTCCCGGGTTGGAGGCTTCTCGCTTCAGATCGCGCCGCTGCGGGCCCGGCGCGAGGACATCCCGGCTCTCACCCTCCACTTCCTGTCCGCCTCCTGTCGCGATTCCCGGGTCGGGCCGTGGGGCGTCTCGGGCGCGACGATCGAGGCCTACAGCGCCTACGACTGGCCGGGAAACACGGCCGAGCTGCGGATGTGGGTCGAGCGGGCTGTCGCGACCGCGGCGGTGTCCCGTTTCGATGGCTCGGTCCTGCCGGACGAGATCGCGACTCCCCCGGACAGCCCCCTGCCGGTGGCGTCGGGAAGCGAGGCGAAGCCGCTCCGGGAGGTGCTTGCGGGCATCGAGCGCACGCTGATCGAACGGGCGCTGCGCCGGGTCGGGGGGCACCAGAAGCGCGCCGCCCAGTTGCTCCAGGTGAATCCCACGACGCTCCACGAGAAGATGAAGCGGCACGGTCTCCTCCGGCGGCCGAAGCGGCGAGCCGGCGCCCGCCGCTGAGGCGCCCGGTACAGCAAACGACCCGTCGCCGCGGACGCGACGACGGGCCGTGAGTCGGCTTGCTGCTAACCGATCAGCGGGCGGTGATCCGGAAGTGAGCCCGCCGGTTCTGCTGCCAGCAGCTCTCCTCGCTCTCGGTGCACTGGGGGCGCTCCTTGCCGAAGCTGACCATCTCCAGCCGTGAGGCCGGAACGCCGAGAGAGGTCAGGTAGTCGTAGGCGGCGCGGGCGCGACGCTCTCCGAGCGCCTGGTTGTACTCCACCGTGCCGCGCTCGTCGCAGTGCCCCTGGACCTGGATCGTCGCCGAGACGTAGGGGAGCTGAAGCCAGTCCGAGTTCATGCGGAGGGACTCCCGGGACGCGTCGGTGAGCTCCGACTCGTCGTAGGCGAAGAAGACATCCGCGAGGTTCCCTTGCAGCTCGGCCATGTCCGCATCCAGATACATATCCCGCTCGCTGGGAGGCGTCGGAGGCGGCGGCGGCGGTGGCGGCGGAGGAGGTGGCGGCGGCGGCGGTGGCGGAGGCGGCTCTTCGGGCGGCGGCGGAGGTGGCGGGGGGGCGCTCGAGCACGCCACCGCGACGAGGCCGAGGCCCGCCGACAATGCAACGAGCAACAGGATGGAGACAGCTTTCCTCACAAGACCCTCCGGGGCGGAGACTTCAACCGGCTAAAAGGTATCGGATCGGTTGGTTTCCGTCAATTCATTATCACGGGCCCACCCCTTTCGGCCGTGAGGGAAGGCGGTGCGGGCCGTGCGGGAGGTCAGGGGCCGAGGTCCGCGACTTCGTCTCGGACGCGCAGCGCCGCGGTCCGTGGATCGGAGTTTCCGGTGATGGCGCGGCCGACGACGATGTAGTTCGCGCCCCGCCGCGCCGCTTCGGCGGGAGTTGCGACCCGGCGCTGGTCGTGGGCCGCGGCAGCCCACCGGGGCCGGATCCCGGGGACGAGAAGGACGAACCCGTCTCCGAACTCCTCGCGCAGCGCAGCCGCCTCGAGGGCCGAGGCCACGACGCCGGCGGCGCCGCCGGCGCGCGCGATCCGGGCGAGTCGCCGGACCTGCGCCGCCAGCGGACGCCCGTACACGTTGGCCGCAGCCTGTTCGTCGAGGTGGGTGAGCACCGTGACCGCGAGGAGGATCGGGGGCTCGGGCGCATTCGCCGCCGCCTCCGCGGCCGCGGCGATCATCGGCTCGCCTCCGGAAGCGTGGACATCCACGATCCCCGCCCCGAGGGCGGCGCCCGCCCGAACCGCCCCGGCGACGGTGGCGGGGATGTCGTGGAACTTGAGGTCGAGAAAGACGCGACCGGCGTCGGCGAACTCCCGGACCGCCCGGGGTCCGGCCGCGGTGAACAGCTCCTTGCCCACCTTGAACCACGGAGCCGCGCCCGCAAGCCGGTCGCGCAGCCGGAGGGCGGCGTCGAGCGAAGGCGTGTCCACCGCCACCACGAGTTCCCCGCTCCCGGCCGGAGCGATCCGGGACCGCGGCGCTTCGGTCGAACTCATCGCCGGACCTCCGGCGCCGGGGGGAAGGGCTCCATCGCGCCGGTCAGATCCCGCACCCGCGCCACGCCGTGGCGCCGGCAGTAGTCCTCGAGGTCGCTCCGCGTGCGCCGCCAGACCCCGGGGTCCACGAAGTTCATCGTCCCGATCTGGACCGCCGACGCCCCGGCGAGAAGGAACTCGATGGCGTCCTCCGCGCCGGCGATCCCGCCCATCCCGATCACCGGGAGGCGCGTCGCCCGCGCCGCCTGCCACACCATCCGGACCGCGACCGGCCGCACCGCCGGTCCGGAGAGGCCCCCGATCGTGTTGGCGAGCCGGGGGCGGCGCGTCTCCACGTCCACCGCCATCGCCGGGATCGTGTTGATGAGGGACACCGCGTCCGCGCCGGCGTCCTCCACGCGTCGAGCCATGCCGCCGATGTCCGAGGCGCTGGGACTGAGCTTGGGGATCACCGGCAGCCGGGTTCCGCGCCGGACGACCTCGGTGGCGCGCGCCGCCATGTCCGGGTCGCAACCGAATTCGATCCCGCCGGCGGAAACGTTGGGACAGGAGATGTTCACCTCGATCCCGTGGACGCCTTCCGCGTCGTCGAGGCGGCGCGCCAGCTCGCCGTACTCCTCGAACGAGCTGCCGCAGATGTTCGCGATCAGCACCTTGCCGAGGGCGCGCACCGAGGGCAGTTTCTCGGCGAGAAAGCGCTCGATGCCGACTTCCTGGAGCCCGATGGCGTTCAGCATCCCCGAGGGCGTCTCCCAGATCCGGGGAGGCGGGCATCCGTCCCGGGGGTTCAGGTAGAGCCCCTTGGCCGAGATCGCGCCGATGGCGCCGTAGTCGGCCACGCCGGCGTACTCGTCGCCGTAGCCGAACGTCCCGCTGGCCGCGATCAGCGGCGTCGGCAGATGGAGGCCGGCGATCTCGACCCCCAGGTCCACGGCGGGGGCTTCGGCTCGGCTCACAACGGGTGGGGATCCCGGTCCCAGGCGATGGCGTCGGCGTCGAACACCGGGCCCTCGGTGCAGCTTCGGAGGTACTCCGGCGGGTCTCCGGGGCGGCGGCCGGCCCACACCACGCATCCGAGGCAGCACCCCATCCCGCACCCCATCCGCCGCTCGATGGATACCTGGTGGGGCGCGCCGGCCCGCCGGGCCAGTTCCGCGGTCCGGAGGAGCATGCCGGTGGGGCCGCAGGAGTACACCCGGGGCGCGGTGGCGTCCGCCAGCGCCTCGGGGAGGAGCTCGGTGACGTAGCCCCGTTGTCCGAAACTCCCGTCCTCGGTGGCGCACCGGACCTCCATGCCGAACCGTTCGAACTCTTCCCGAAGATAGAGATCGGGACGGCGCCGTCCGCCGAGCAGCACGATGCCGCTCCGGCCCGCTTCGGCGAGACGGCGGCAGAAGAGGACGAACGGCGCGATCCCGACGCCGCCCGCGACCACGACCGCCGTCTCTTCCGCGGAGGGCGGCTCGAACCAGGTTCCGAGCGGCCCGAGGCAGGAGACGGTTCCCCCGTCCCGCAGGCGCATCAGGGCCCGGGTGCCGACGCCCACTTCCTTGATGAGGAGCGAGAAGCGGAACGGATCGCCGGAGTCGTCGAGGTCGCAATAGGAGTAGGGCCGGCGGAGCAGGCCGCCGCCCTCGAGGCGCAGCATGGCGAACTGTCCCGGCAGCGCCGGGGACGGAGAGGCCGACTCGAAGCGCAGGAGCTGCGCGTCGGCGGAGAGCTCCACGCGGCGGACGAGGCGGGCCCGGAGATCCCGGCGCGGAGGGGCGGCCGGGCGACTCACGGGTCGCCGGTCGTGACGCGGTTCGCCTCGGCGAGCGTCGTCGCTCCGGCGGCGACGGCCTCGAGGGCGCGGCGGCGCAGCGGCGCCATCCCGCCGCGCTCGGCGTGTTCCCGGAGGATCGCCGCCGGGCGCCGCGCCAGGATCATCTCGCGGATCTCGGTGTCGAGGGGCAGAACCTCGGCCACGGCAGTCCGACCGCGGAACCCGGCGCCGTCGCAGCGGCGGCAGCCCACCGGACGGAAGACGCGCTCGGCGGGCTCGTCGAGGACGCGGAGCGCCGCCCGCTCGCGCGCGTCGGGCGCCGCTTCCCGACGGCACGCGATGCACAGCAGCCGGACCAGCCGCTGCGCCGAGATGCAGTGCAGCGCCGACACGAAGTTGTGCGGATCGGCGCCCATGTGGAGGAATCGGCCGATCACGTCGAGGCTGTGATTCGCGTGGACCGTGGTGAGCACGAGGTGTCCGGTGAGAGCCGCCTGAACCGCGATCGCGGCGGTCTCCGGATCCCGGACCTCGCCCACCATGATCGTGTCCGGATCGTGGCGCAGGATGGAGCGGAGGCCGCGGGCGAATGTGAGCCCCTTCTTCTCGTTCACCGGAACCTGGGTGACTCCGGCGATCTCGTACTCCACCGGATCCTCGATCGTGATGATCTTCTCCTCCGGCGTGGCGATCTCGGAGAGCGCGGCGTAGAGGGTCGTCGTCTTTCCGCTCCCGGTCGGGCCGGTCGCCAGGACCATCCCGAACGGCCGGCGCACGTGGGCGCGGAGGAGGCGAAGGTCGCGCCCGGCGAACCCGAGCGCCGCGAGCGACAGGGCCTCGAAGCGGGCGCCGAGGTGCTCCTTGTCGAGCACCCGGATGACGACGTCCTCGCCGTGGACGCTCGGCATGACGGAGACTCGGAAGTCCACCGTCCGGTGGCCGCCGCGACCGTCGGCGAGCGCAGCCCGGAACCGGCCGTCCTGGGGGATCCGGCGCTCGGCGACATCGAGTTCGGCCATCACCTTGAGGCGGGCCACGATGGTCTGGTTGTGGACCGCGTCCACCGGTTCCATCGCCGGGTAGAGGATGCCGTCCACCCGGACCTTGAGCACGACTTCGCTGGCCTTCGTCTCGATGTGGATGTCGGTCGCCCGCCGCTCGATGGCGTTCACGAGCAGCGAGTCCACGAGGCGCACGACCGGGCTGCCCCCGTCGGGGCCATCGGGGTCCAGGGAGATGAGGGGCGTTCCGCCGCTTCCGCCGTCCCGCCCCAGAAGCTCGATCCGCAGGTCCTCGGAGGCCCGGTCGAGCAGGAAGCTGGAGTTCGTGTTCCGCTCGATGATCCCGGCGATGAGGTCTCCGTCCCCGACGCGGATCACGAGGGGACGCCGGAGCAGCAGCTCCAGTCGGTCCACTTCCTCTTCCGCCACCGGGGCCGGCAGCGCGACCTCGAGGCGCTCGCCGTCCTCGCCGAGCGGAACGAACCGGAACCGGCGCACCAGCTCCATGGGCACGGCGCGCCAGAGCGCCGGATCGTCCCGGTAGCCGGCGAGGTCCGCCGCCTCGTAGAAGTCCGACGGCGCCGACCCGCCCGGCGGGCTCATCCTCACCTCCCCGGCGGGCGCCCGCAGCCCGATGCGGAGTGCGGCCCTGTCAGGAGCAGCAGTCGTCCTGGAACGGACGCGAGATCCGGCATCGCACCACGTTGCGGGCCGGAATCTCGATCGGCTCTCCGGTCTGGACGTTCCGGCCCCGCCGCGCCTTGCGCTCGACGACGCTCAGTTTCCCGATCCCCGGGAGCGTGAAATCGCGTCCCGCGCTCAGTTCGGCCACGGCGATGTCCCGCAGCCCGTTCAGCATTTCGAAGCTCTCGCGCCGGCTGATGTCGGCGTGTTCCGCGAGGTACGCCACGAGTTTCGCCTTGGTCATGAGTGAGTGTTCCTTGCGCCGTTCGAAGGTTCGTCCTGATGCGCCGCGTCAGCTCGGCATGGGCCGGGGCGCACCCTCGCAAGGGGGCGAAAGTAGCACAGGACGGCCCGATTTCAGTAGCCGAGGAGCTGATCGAGGGTCGCGAGCCGCCCGTTCCACAGGACCGCGCGGATCCGGCGCAGGTTCCGGATGTCCTCCAGCGGATCCCCTTCGAGGATCACCAGGTCGGCGACAGCGCCCGGCGCCACGACGCCGAGCTCCCCTTCGAGCCCGAGGGCTTCGGCGGCGGTCAGGGTAACGGCGCGGATGGCCCCCGCCGGGCCGAGGCCCGCCTCCGCGAGCTGCTCCACCTCGACGATCAGCCCGAGGCCGTAGGGGATGATCGGGGTGTCGGTTCCGGCGATGACGCGGCCCCCGCCGGCGGACACGGCGGCCACCGTGTCCCACATCGGGCCCATCAGCCGCAGTCTCTCCTCCGGGTCGGCTTCGGGCGCCGGGGCCCCGGTGAGCTGGTTCGAAAGCCACGGCGGGAACGACAGGATGCGGCGATCCTCGAGCAGCAGGCGGGGCTCCCGGGCGAGGGCGAGATCCCAGCCTCCGTAGATGAGCAGCGTGGGGGTGAAGAAGATCCCCGACTCGGCCATGAGGGAGCGCACGTCCTCGTAGGATCGGCCGAGGTCGGTCACCTTGGGCGAGAACCCCCGTCGGGAAGTCCCCTTGATGTGCTCGACTCCGTCCACGCCGTACCGCACCGCCGGGTAGAGCTCGTGCGAGGTGACGAACTTCCCGGCGGCGTGGGCGCGCCGGATCGCGTCCCGCTGGGTGGCGTCGTCGAGCCGGACATAGGTCTTGATCAGGTCGTAGTCGAGTTCTTCGGCCTGCCGGAACACGGTGTCCGCGACCCGTCCGCTGGTCCCGGCGGCGGCGCCGGGGTAGTAGATCCGGGTTCCGTCGAGGGTGGCGCCGGTGAGGAAGACCCGCGGCCCCACCCGGCGCCCGGCGAGGATGGATTCGCGCTCCTCGAGGGCGCGGTAGGTCGAGGCCGCCGTGATGCGCAGGCTCGTGATCCCGTAGGCGAGGTGGATCCGGCCCAGCCGGTTGCCGAACGCGGGCGCCATCGGATGCGTGTGCATTTCGATGAGGCCGGGCATCAGCATCGCGCCGCCGCCGCCCACGACCCGGGTGTCCTCGGCGGGCTCGGCCCCCGTCGGTTCGACCGAGACGATGCGACCGGCCTCGACGAGGACATCCATCCCGGGGCGGACCGCGCCGGCCTCGACGTCGAGGACGGCGAAGTCGCGGAACAGGATCCCGCCGGTGGGGCGGGAGATGTCGAAGAAGTGCCGGACAGGGATCGTCTCCGGCTCGCCGCCGTCCACCGGAACCCGCAGCACCCGGCCCCCGGAGAGGATCGTCAGGCTGGCGCCATCGGGCGCCCACGCCGGGTAATCGGCCGGGCCTTCGAAGATGGACCGGGGGGCGCCGACCGGGGACTGCGACCCGTCGAGGGTCAGGACGGCGAGACCGCCGTCGTAGGCGAAGGCCAGGCTTCGCCCGTCGGGCGAGAACACCGGACCATCGCCGTCGCGGGTTCCGAAGCTGCCGGCGGGCTCGTCGAGCACGCGGGCCTCGCCCGAGGACGCCGCGACGAGCGCGATGCGGTTGCGGCCCTCCCGGAAGCGGGACGAGAACCGGGCGAGCGTCGAGACCGCGACCGTTTCGCCGTCCGGGGACCAGCTCGGCGTCCCCAGGCCGCGCACTCCCTCGAACAGGGCCTCGCCTCCCTCGGCCTCTCCCGGATCGCCTTCGCGGAGGCTCACGCGGAGGTTGCCGCGCTCGTCGAGCCACGCCAGTCGGGCGCCGTCGGCAGACGCCGCGGGGCTCGTCTCCGCCCCGAAGCGCGCGGTCAACTGGAGCATCCCCGCCCCCGGCGCCGTGCCGAGCCGCTTCTCCCACAGATCCATCGTGCCGCCGCGGTCGCTGGAGAAGACCACCGTCTGTCCGTCCGGGAGCCACACCGGATCCGTGTCCAGCCAGTCGTCGCGAGTCACCGGGAGGGGCGCTTCGGAGCCGTCCACGGGCGCGACCCAGATGTCTCCGAGCGCGGCGTAGAGGAGGCGCGTCCCGTCGGGGCTGAGACTGGGGCGCACGATCCCGCGAACCGGCTGGGGCTCCTCCCGGTCGGTTCGGATCGTCCCCTGCCGCGCGGGCGGGCGGCGGTAGCCGAGCTCGACCGACATCGGGATCGTCGCCGGGACCGGCGGCTCGTCGTCCGCGGCCGCCACGCTCAGACGGCGGACCCGGCCGTCGGCGGCGTAGAGGATGTCGCCGTCCAGCCACGCGGCCCGGAACGGGAAGATGTCCTCGCCAGCGCCGTCCAGGATCCGGGGCTCGCCCGGCGCGCCCCGCGAGGGCAGCGGCGCGACGACCAGTTCGCTCGCGACGCCCATGTCGAAGCGGGTCCCCATCAGGGTGAGGCCCCGGTAGTGGAGGCGGCGGAAGACGATCCGGCCTCCGGGCGGGCTCGGGGAGGGGGCCGCGATCATGCCCTCGGTTCCGGGCACCGGGATCGCCTCGGCGCCCTCTTCGAGCGGGAGATAGAGCACAGAGCCCTCGGCTTCTCCTTCGGGGACGGCCACGAAGACGAGCGCCTCGGGATGGTCGTCGGATGCGGGGATCCACGCCGGCTCCGACTCGTTTCCCAGCGCGCTCGTGACCGCCTGCGCATCGCCGGTCGTCGGGTCGAGCACCCAGATGTCGTAGGTTCCGCCGCGGTCCGACGAGAACGCGACCCGGCTCCCGTCCGGAGACCAGGCCGGCTCCCGATCATCGAAGACCGTGGCCGTCAGCGGGACCGGCTCTCCGCCGTCGAGGGGGATTTCCCACAGATCCCAGGTTCCCGCGCGGTAGGACTGCACCGCGACCCGGTCGCCGTCGGGATGGACATCCGGGAGCCGGTCATCGCCGAGCCCGTCGGTGAGGGCCTCGGCCACCCCTCCGACCGCCGGCAAACGCCACAACGTCCCTTGCAGATCGAGGACGATGGTCTCCCCGTCAGCCGTCGCGGCGACGGCGAAACTCGTGCCCTCCTCCACCCGGACCCGACGCTCGGGCGCCTCCTGCGCGGAGGCGGCGAGCGCGGTCGCGACCGTCGCCACCAGAGCCGGAACGGAGAGGGCGGACCAGGGGGTACGGCGCATTCGCCCGATGCTAGCCGATGGTGGACCGCGTTGCGCGCCGCCCGAGAGCGCTTCTCCGGCGCGGATCCCGCCGCCGCGCCGGCAGCCTGTACCCTTCGACGCGGGCAAGGCAGAACGAAGGTGACCGTGGTGCGCCCCGAATGAAGATCGGACAGCGCGGCGCGACGGTTCGGCGGGGCGCCTGGACGGTCGCGGGCGCCCTCCTTCTCCTCGCTCCGGCACCGGCGGTCGCGGCTCAGGATCCGGCGCCGGTCGTCGCGGAGGCGCGGGCGCTCCTCGAAGCCGGGGATCTCGCCGCGGCCCTTCGCCTCCTCGACGCCTCGGCATCGGAGCCCGGGACGGCGGAACTCCACCGGCTTCGCGCCGAGGTCCATGTCGGACGGCTCGACTATCCGGCCGCGGTGGAGGCGCTGGGAAACGCGCCCCGCGACGCCCGGACCCTTCGGCTCGAGATCCGTCTCCTGGCCATGCTGGGACGGGACGCGGAGGCGCGCCGGAGCGTCGGGCAGCTCGTGGCCCTCGATCCTCCCGACGCGAGTCGGGCCGCCCGGGAGGCCGATCTGGAAGTGGCGGTTCAGCTCCGCGAGTCGGGTCTCCTCCCGGAGGCCGCCCTGGTCCTCGGTGCGCCCGCGCCCGCGGAATCCCCGGCCCGGACCCTGGAGCGGGGCCGGCTGCGGCTCGCGACGGACGACTGCGAGGGGGCGCTGCCGCTGCTCCTGGCGGCGGCCTCGGCGTCCGAGCCTCCGGAAGGGGCTGCCGCCGAAACCGGCCGGTGTCTCACGCATCTCGGTCGGCGCGAGGAGGCCGTCCGGTGGCTGCGCCGCGCCGTGGAGGCCTCGCCGTCCGACCGGGAGGTCCGGTTCCGGCTGGGACAGCTCCTCCTCCAGTCCGAATCCCCCGATCTCGTCGAGGAGGGGCGGGGACTCCTGCTCGGATACGAGGCCGCCCGTCTCCGCGAGCGGCGCCGGGCGCTGCTGTTCGCCGCGATTCTCGGGAGCGGCGCGGCCGACGACGGCCCCGGCAACTCCGCCCTCGCGCCCGCCGCCGAAGAACGAAGCGCCTGGATCCAGCTCCTCGGCCTGCTGCTCGATGCGGCGGACAGCGACCCGGTCGAGCGCGCCGAAGCGGGTCGCGTCCTCGCAGCGGCCCGCGCCCGGTTCCCCTCCGACCCGGCGCTCCGCATCGCCCGGGCGCGGCTTCAGCTCGCCGAGCAGGATCCGGCCGCAGCGGTGGTCACTCTCGATTCGCTCATCCCGCTCCCGGGGGAGTCGCTGGCGGGCGCCCCGCTGAGCGCGGCGCGCTGGCAGGCCGAAGCGCATCTGCTGGCGGGCGACCCGGCGGCGTCCGCCGCGCTGTTCGATCGCGTGCTCGCCGCGGCCGGCGATCTGGTCTCCCCCCGGGTCCGGTCGGTGGCGGCCACGGCGTTCGCGATGGGCGGGGATCTTCCCCGCGCCCTCGCCGAATTCGATCGGGTTCTGGAAGTGGTCGTCGGGCCCGCGCGCGCCGCTCCACTCACCGACAGCGCCCTGGTGCTCGAAATGCTGTGCCGTGGCGCCGAGGCCGAAGCGCGCTACCGGGCCGCCCTCGCCGCCGATCCCGAGCACGGCCCCGCCCGCGCCAGCCTCGCGGAGCTTCTGCGCTGCACCGGGCGTCCCGAAGAGGCGGAGGCGCTCCTCCGCCCCCGCCGCCGGTGAGCCGGTGAGTCAACTCTTTTTGACATCTTGACGCCTCCGGGCGCTACGACACGTATTTGGACATCAAGTTTCCGGAATCTTGATTGCGCATTTCGCAGAATCGGCGGACGGATTCCGGGACGAGCCGGCGCGGGTCGAGAGACGGCCGTTCGATCTACATGGCCCGTCGGTCAGCCGTCCTCGTTTTCCGGAGGGGCCGTCGTCGGCAGGGCGTAGTAGCGGCGCGCTCGAGTCCGGCCCCTGGCGAGGACCTCTCCCGAGCTCGCGAGCTGGTTCAGCCGGCGTCGGGCGCTGCTGCGGGGGATTTCCAGCAGAACGGAAGCCTCCGCAGTGGACAGGCTCCCGCGCTCCCGGATCTCCCGGAGGAGGCGCTGCTCCCAGCCCATGGGCGCCGCTCCCCCGCCGGCCCGGAAGATGACGGCGGGCGACAGCACATAGCGCACGCCGCCACGCTTTCCGATCCTCTCGAGAAGGCCCCGGTCCACGGCTTCCTGAAGGCTCCGAGCGACTCGCGCCTCGGGGCTGGCGCCGGAGCCGCTGCCTTCGCCGTAGCCGTAGCCGGAGCTCCCAGCGACTCGCGCCTCGGGCAGCAGGTTGCTGGCCTCCCGCCGGGTGATGTCTCCTCGACGTCGGACGGTCGCGAGCAGGAGTCGGTGCTCCGCCGCCAGGTCGAAGTCGGCGAGCTGTCTCAGCCAGGCCTGATCCTCGACCGGAACCCGGGATCCGCTGCGCAACGTGACGGTCACGGAGTCCGCGTTCGCGTCGAATTCCGGAGGGCGCATCAGCCGGGACGCCATTTCCGCGAACATGCGGTCCACGCCGTCGCCGAACTCCTCGACCAGTCTCAGGGTCTTGAGCACCGCCATGATCTTCGGGTTCCGGCTGAAGTGCTCGGTCCGCATGTTTTCCAGCGTGATGTGACCCGGCAGGGGTCCCGGGCTCCGGATCGTCAGGTGATCGTCCCGAACCGTGATGTCCACGGTCGCCCCGACGAGGCCGTAGTCGCGGTGCGCCAGGGCATTCACGATGGCCTCTCGAAGGACTGACTCAGGGTATTCGGACAGCGCCTCCCGTCGCGTCCCGATGACCGCCTCGAACCGTCGCGTGTTGCCGGCGATGAAGCGCATGCAGCACCGCAGCGTGGTCACGAGCGGACCGCTGCACTCGTCCCGCGCAAGAACGGTCCCTCCGAGGCCCTTGCGGCCGGCGCGGCGGACGAGCTGAACGGCTGCGCGTGGCAGGAACTTGCGGGGATCCCGAGCGAAGAGAACGGCGGCCGCGCGGACGGGATTCCCTGCCGGCGTCGCCGGACGGGTCAGCTTGAGATCGGCCAGCGCCGCGAGGATGCGATCCTCGGAGGCCGGCGGACGCCCAGCCGCCTCGAGCACCTTGTTGATGGTCTCCAGGTCGAAATCGGAGGGGTCAGGTGACGAGAGCGCCTCGTCCTCGGCCGGCCGCTGCGACTGCGCCTGGACGAATCGCATGAGCGCGTCGCCGCGAAGCGGCTGACAATCCCCGCCGACGCGCCGAAGGAGGCGCCCGTTCGGAGTCGTCACGATGCGCCCCTCGATGCGGGGCACATCCACGAGGACGACGGAGGTCTCGCCCACCTCGACCTGCCGAACCTCGACCGCGACGTCGCACTCGTTGGCGAAGCGCTTGATCCGGTCCAGCGTGTTCTGGGAGAGCAGGCAGCCGGTGATCTCGCGCTGGTCGTTGACCCCGCACACGATGACGCCCCCCTCCGTCATCGCCATCGCGGGGATCGTCTCCAGCACGTCCTGCGGAACTCCGCGCTTGAAGTCGAGCTGCTCGTGCTCGATCCGCCCGAAGAGACTCCAGAAGGCGTCAGGCGTCAGATGCTTCGGAATCTCGGACGACCGCGGAGGCGAGGGCACGGGTCCATATTATCGAATCTTGGCTGCTTTCGGCTTCTCCAGGCCGAGTGTGGCTCAAGATTCCAGAATCAAGGCGCGCCGGAGGCGGCACGCCCTGATCTCGAAACAGCCTCTATTGTGGAATCTTGACCTTCTCCCACCCTATCTAGCCCATTGTGGCGTCAAGTTTCCGGAATCTTGATTTCGGCAGGGGACAAAGAGCGAATC
This sequence comes from Acidobacteriota bacterium, assembly GCA_022822745.1. GTDB lineage: Bacteria > Acidobacteriota > Vicinamibacteria > Marinacidobacterales > Marinacidobacteraceae > JAJEAO01. Next base: position 19,700 of record JAJEAO010000032.1, on the reverse strand, counting down.
GGCGCGGCGCTCAGGGATCGGTGGCCGCGACGCGCGCTTCCTCGATCAGGAGCAGGATCTCCGGCCACGCGGTGGCGGGCAGCATCAGCGGAACATCGTCTCCGGCCCGCAAGGCGTGGCCGACGCCGTCGTCGGCGACCGTGAGCGTGACGGTCTCCTCGGTGGCCGGACCGCCGTACTCGGCATCCTCCCGCGCCGCGATCGTCCAGACCTCGCCGAGGGGCGCCGGATCCTCCGCCGCGACATCCTCCGCCTGCGTGGAGTTGAGGCGGTAGAGCAGATCCTCCACCGCGGCGGCGTCCACGGGAACTGGTTCGGCGGCGCCCGCTTCGAGAACCCAGATTCGCCCCTCGTCGCCGTCCTCGCGCCGGAAGATCAGCGTCTCGACCGGGGCTTCGATGCGCAGTTCGTTCACCCGGAAGGCGGCGAAGCGGAACAGATCCAGCGACCGCACCCCGGCGAGCCGGTCGGCGACCGATTCCTCCAGATCACGCAGGAGCGCGTCTTCGACCACGGCGATGGAACCGTCGTCGCGCCGGACGAAGACGCCCGCCGGGGAGGCGCTGGAGGGACCGAAACGAATCGTCGCAGTCGCCGGCGTCTCCTCGGCGCCGGTGACGAGGTCGAGCCGGGCGGTCAGCCGGGGTGGATCGAACGCGACCGGGTCGGCGACTTCGGACCCCGCCGGGATCGGCCCCAGCATGTGGGCGTCGAGGAGTTTCTCGGCGAGCGACGACGCCTCGAAGGGGTCGGCGGCCATGCGGAAGGGGGCCACGATGCGCCAGGTTCCGTCCTCGCGGGACAGCTCGACGGTCTCCCGACCCGCGGTGAGGACGAGGCGGCGGGCAGCGGGAGAGTCGAAGCGGAGGAGCCGCCGGTCGCTCAGATCCCACGCGGCGCGGTCGAAGTTGTTCCGGGAAAACGCGGAGACCACCAGCACCGCATCTTCGAACAGCAGGTACCGATTGCCGGGGGCGGGCGTTTCGTCGCCGAATCCGGCGCGACCGGCGCCCTCCGCGGTCTCGACCTCGACCGTCAGTTCGGGCGTCGCGAGCCCGAACGCCGCCAGATCCGCTCCGTCTCCGGACCCGGCGGGAATCTCGCGCTCGGCGCGCAGCGACTCCACGTTCTGGAGCAGGAGATCCACCTCTCCTTGATCGGCGGCCACGCCCGGACGGTCGCCGGCATGGACCCGCCATTCGCCGTCCTCCCGCGCGAGCCGAACCTCGGGCTCGTCCGGCCGGCGAATCGTCACCGCCAGGATCTCGTCGGCCTCGACATCGAAGACCGGCGTCCCTTCCGGCTCCAGGTCCGGCTCGCCCCGCTCGAAGAGCAGGATCCAGCCCCCGACCGCGGCGGCCGCGGCGAGAGCGACGAGAGTGCTGCGTCGCACGGCTCGGATCAGCGGCGCGACCACCAGACCGCGACGCCCCACACCAGCCAGAACCCCGGCAGGAACACGAGACTGAACAGCACGGTGTTGCGCACCTGGGCCGAGGTCATGGTGATCCGCCGGTCGCCTGCCTCGCGGGGACGGATGGCGATCAGATCCTCGTCCTCGGCGAGCCAGTTCACCATGTTCAGGAACAGGTCGGCGTTGCCCAGCGGAGCGAGCGCGAGGTTGTTCCCCACGAAGTCGCTGTCCCCCACGATCACGAGCCGTCCCCGCGGTTCCGGCGGGGCGTCTTCGTCGTGCTCGTGCTCGGCGTGCGCCGCTGCCTCATGCTCGGCGGCCTCTTCGTCTCCCTCGGGGGTTTCCTCCGGCACCCGCACCGTGACCGCCACCGCGAGCGCCAGCGGCCCGGTCCGGTCCGCCGCGTCCGGCGTCACCTCGCCCTCGACGAGCTCCTCCCCGCTCGTCTCGCCCCAGCTCGCGTCCGAAGTGAGCACCAGCTCCGTGACCTGGATCCCCTCGGGCCGGTCTTCGAAGGCGACCGGGAGGAGGCTCTGCGCCATGGGGAAGACGGTGGCGGCGGTCTCGAAGCCGCGGCTGATGGGGTGGAATCCGTAGGACGCCGCCAGCGGCACCTCCGGCCCGAACCCGAACAACTGCCCGACTCCGCTCGCGTCCAGCACCACATCGCCGGCCGGGGGCGCGCCGAACTCGCCGGCGAGGTCGCGGAGCGCATAGCGGTCGTCCGTGAGATCGGGCGGGTCGGGCGGATCAAGGAGAAGCATCACCTTGCCGCCGGCCCGCACGTGCGCGGAGAGTCCGGCCGCCTCCGCCGGCAGCAGATCCAGCCTCGGCCCGGCGACGATCACCACGGCGGCGTCGGCGGGGATCCGGACGGCGCCCGCCTCGACCGAGGCCAGGAGCGGCAGATCCTCCACCTCGTAGTTGGACTCTTCGAGCCGCGACCGGATCGCCGAGAACCCGCCGGCGCCGGTCTCCTCGAGAGAGGGTTCCTGGTGGCCGGTCGTGAAGTAGATCTTCTTCGTTTCTCCCTTCACGAGACGCACGATGGCGTTCGTGATGTCCTGTTCCTGCGGGGCGGCCACCCGCTCTTGCCGCTCCCCGTCGGCGACGACCACCGTGCCGAACGGGATCCCGGCCTCCGCCGTCGCCTGGTAGGCGCTCGCCCGCACCGGGTCGGCCTCCGGGTCGAGCACCTCCCAAGCGATCCGGTCGCTCGCGTCGGCATAGGACTCGAACAGCTCCACGGTCGGGCCCGCCGCCTGCGGCTGGTCCAGCACGACCAGGCGGATCTCGCGGTCGAGTTCCTCCAGGATCTGGAGCGTCTGGGGCGCGAGGCTGTAGATCCCCTCGCTGGTCGTGTCCCAGGACAGGTTGCGCCGGTTCGCCACGTAGTTCGCCCCGATCGCGACCCCGAGCAGGAGGAGCGCGGTGGCCCCCAGATTCGCGCCCTCCCGGGCGCTGCGGCCGGAGAGCGCAGAGCGCGCGCGGATCAGGAGCCTCTTCATCCCCGCCACCTTCGCGACCGGAGCGACTCGCGGGTCAGGAACAGCCAGAACCCGGTGAAGCTCAAGTAGAACACGAGATCCCGCGTCGTGATCACGCCCCGGGCGAAGTCCGACATGTGCCCGGTGACGGAGAAGTAGGCGAGCGCGGCCCGGACGCCGCCCCCGCCCTGGTCGGCGAACTCGATGAGCCAGAGGACGAGGAGGACGCCGAGGGTGAGCAGCCCGGCGACGATCTGGCTGGGCGACAGGCTGGAGAAGAAGAGGCCCAGCGAGAGAACCGCCCCTCCGAAGAGGAAGAGCCCCAGGTAGGCCGCGAGCACCGGTCCCGCATCCGGCTGGGAGAACCAGAACAGCACGACGAGGTGCAGCAGCGTGAACCCGAGCATGACCGCGTAGAGCGCGAACGCGCCGAGGAACTTCCCGAGCACGATCTGGGTGTCGGTGACCGGCGCCGTCAGGAGGAGCTCGAGCGTGCCGCCGCGGATTTCCCCCGAGATCGCCCGCATGGAGAGCAGCGGGGCGAAGAACAGGATCAGGATCGAGGCCGACGCAAGCAGCCACCGGATCAGGTCGTGGTTCACATGGAGGTTGCCGCCCGAGAACCCGCCCATCTGCGCCATGCGCATCCCGGCTTCGACGAAGTTGGCGAGGAAGTCGCTGAAGAAGTAGCCGAACAGGAAGGCGAACACGCCGAACAGGACGAAGGCCACCGGCGAGGCGAGCGCGGCGGCGAAGTCGCGCCGGGCGATCGTGAGGACAGCGCTCACGGGGAAGCCTCGGGTGGCGGGGCGGCGGCGTCCGCGTTCGGCTCGGCGCTCTCTTCGGTCGTGAGCTCGAGGAACACCTGCTCGAGGCTGGCTTCGGCGCGGCGCAGTCCCAGCAGCAGGAATCCGCGCTCCAGGACGACGCGCGCGAGCGCGGAACGCGCCTCCGCGCTCGCCTCCGTCTCCACCCGGAGCACGCGGGATCCCTCCGGCGTCGCCGGGCCGGGGGTCACGCCGCCGGCGCCCGGCGCGGTCCCGAGCGCCGCGACGAGATCCCCGAAGTCATCCGCTCCGCGTCCCGGCGCCGCCTCGATCTCCACGATCGCTCCGACGGTTCGGGCCGCCCCGGCCCGGGCCGCTAGCGCCTCCGGCGTGTCCTCGGCGCGGAGGCGTCCCCGGCTGATGATGACGACCCGGTCGCAGGTCACCTCGACCTCGGGGAGGATGTGAGTGGAGAGCACGACGGTCCGCTCTCCCGCGAGATCCCGCACCAGGCGACGGGTCTCGTGGATCTGCTTCGGGTCGAGCCCGGCGGTGGGCTCGTCGAGCACGAGCACCGCCGGGTCGTGGACCAGCGCCTGCGCGAGCCCCACCCGCTGCCGGTAGCCCCGACTGAGCCGTCCCACGATCCGCTCCCGCGCCTCGCCCAGCGCGCACCGCTCGATGGCTCGATCCACCGCCGCGCGCATCTGCGGACGCGGGATGCCTCGGAGGCGAGCGGCGAACTCCAGGTAGCCGCGGACGTCCATCTCCGGGTAGAGCGGCGGGTTCTCCGGCAGATAGCCGATCTGCCGCCGCGCCTCGACCGGCGCCTCGGCGAGGTCGTGTCCCGCGACCAGCACCCGTCCCGAGCTCGGCGGCATGAAGCCGGTCAGCATCCGCATCGTGGTCGTCTTCCCGGCTCCGTTCGGACCGAGGAAGCCGAGCACCTGCCCGCGCGGGACGGTGAAGCTCAGATCGCGGACGGCGAGCGTCGTCCCGTAGCGCCGGGAGACCCGGTCCACGACGATGACGGGGTCCACGGCGAAATCGAGAGGGAGAGTCGGGCTGTCGTCCTGGTGCGAGGGGGCGGCGAAGGCCGTCGCCGGTCCCGGAGCGGGCCCCGGACCGGCGGGCGCGGCAATTTATACTCCGAACCGATCCTGTTCATGCGCTTCCACGGTGCGCCCCTCGCGCGGCGTCTCCTCCTGGTGATCGCCGGCGCGCTCGCGGCCGGAGCCGCCGGGTGCACCGACCAGGACGCCAACGTGACCGCGGGTCGCATGGAGCTCTCCGATCTCGTCGCCTACTGGGCCGTCCGCGGCCAGGACTCGGAGGGGAACAACTACATCTACCCCTCGGTCCGTTTCCGGCTCCGGAACGGCAGCGACGAGCCGGTCCAGTACGTCCAGGTCATGAGCGTCTTCCGGCGCGAGTCCGCTCCGGAGGAGGCGTGGGGCACCGGCTATCTCCATTCGGTGCACGAGGAGGCGCTCGCCCCCGCCGAGGCGAGCGCGGAGCACATCCTCCGCTCCGACTCGAACTACCTCTCGCAGGGGACCCCGGAGCGGATGTTCCAGAACCCGCTGTGGGAGGATGTCGAGGTCGAGGTGTTCGTTCGGGTGGGCGCCTCGAGCTGGGTCTCGCGGGGCCGCACGATGGCGCTGCGCAGGCTCGGCGCGCCGGGCGTGGACAAGTACCTCGAACCGGACGAGGACGAGCCGATCTACGAGGATGCGGCCGAGCTCGAAAGACGCGAGCAGGAAGAGGCGGGCCAGACCGGGGAAGAAGAGCCCGACCCCGAGCCGTAAGTCCCGGCGCCGGGTTCCCCCGGCGTCTGATGGCTGCTCGGCCTTCGCGCCCATCGTGAGCGGCAGATCCCCAGTAGAATGAGGATATGCCGCCGGGCTGGATCCCTCGCACCTTCGAGCCGCTGCTCCAGGGTCCGGCGGAGCAGCTCCGTCTCTTCCCGGTCTGGCTTCTCCTCGGTCCGCGACAAGTGGGCAAGTCCTCGCTGCTGCGTCGTTGCTCGCCGGGGCATGCCTGGGTGGACCTCGACGACCTCGAAGTGCGGGAGCGGGCGAACCGGGATCCGAATCTCTTCCTGCGCGACCTCGATCCGCCGTTCGTGGTGGACGAGATCCAGTACGCGCCGCAGCTTCTGAGCCCCATCAAGCGCCTGGTGGACCGAGGCGATCTGCGTCCGGGAGATATTCGACTGAGCGGCTCACAGAACTTCCGGGTCATGCAGGGGGTCAGCGAGACGCTCGCCGGACGGGTGGCGATCCTGAATCTCTTCGGGCTCTCGGACGAGGAGAAACGACTCGGTGGCGAATCTCCGAGCCTGCACTTCCGGCGGATCCTCGAGACCGGATTCCCACGCCTCGCCGGGAGTCGTGAGGGGCCTGCCCGCGATCTCTACATCTCGTCCTGGATCCAGACGTACATCGAACGGGATGTGCGCGAACTGCTGCGGATCGGTCGCCGCCGCGCGTTCGAGACCTTCGTGCGCCTCGCGGCGCTGCGGACCGGGCAGCTCGTGAACTTCCAGGATCTGGCGCGGGATGCCGGAGTCTCGCCAACCACAGTGAAGAGCTGGCTCAGCCTCCTCGAGGACAGCTTCCTCCTCCGGCTGGTCAGACCCTGGTTCACGAACCGGACCCGGCGGATGACGAAGAGTCCGAAGCTCTACTTCCTGGACGCCGGGCTCGCGGCGTGGCTCGGAGGCTGGCGGAGCGCAGAGCAGGCGCGGCTCGGCCCGATGGGAGGCGCCCTCTTCGAAACGCACGTGTTCTCGAACATCCTCCGCCGCTTTCGCCACCGCGCGCTCGAAGTGGAGATCCACTTCTGGCGGACCCGCGACGGGCAGGAGATCGCTTTCCTCGTCGAGCACGCGGGTCGCGTCTGGCCGGTCGAAGTGAAACTCGGCGCGCCGCGCCACGACCGTCTCGCCCCCCTCGACCGAATCCGCGACCCGAACTGGCAGCCCGGTCAGGTTGTATCGCTTGCCGCCCCGGAACGACCCGCCCCCATCCGCCGGGATTGGACCCTCACCCGCCCGGAGTCCCTCCGCCTCACCTGACCCACCCCCCTTTGCCGACGTTCCGGGCTCCTGCCCGGCACGTTCAGCCACCGGCAGCCCCGTCCACGCTCCCCTGCCGGCGCGCCGGGCCGGTCTTCGCGGTAGCGGCCATTCCCGGCACTCTTGTCTGTGTCCTCGGGTGGGCCCTGTCCCACAGGAGGACCGGGTCTTCCCGGACACTCCATGCCCGTTGGCGGCCCCTCGCAGACAGATGCAATCGCCCTTCGCCCCGTCCGTTATACTCCCCCGCTTTCATTGTGCACTCCGCTCGCCCGCTCCTGTCCGCGCCCTCTCGGGGATCACTCGCGACGGGGCCGCAAGCCGCTGTGATCCCGGACCACTCCCCGCTACAGCGATAAGTACCACGGCGTAAGAGCATTGTCGGCGTCGTCCACGCTCCTGGTTCCACCTCATGCGAAACGTCCTTGAACGCTTTCTGAGCGGCGTCACCGCGGACTCCGCCACGGAGTTCTTCCTGTGGGTGCTTTGTGTCGCCTTCGCCGTGGCCTGGTGGGCCAACCGGCAGAGAAAGTGGGAAGGCGCTACTGCGCACGCGCCTACTTTGCTCACGACGGCGGGCGTGCTTGGGACTTTCGTCGGAATCGCGATCGGTCTCGTAAATTTCCAAGCTGACCCCGACAAACTCCAGACGAGTGTCACGGACTTGCTTGCCGGTCTGACAACCGCGTTTCTGACGAGTCTGGTCGGTATGAGTCTCGGTCTAGTTCTGAGGCTGAGACTGCAGCTCAGAGCCCGGTCCGAAGAAACCGCTGCCGCCGACGTGGGGCCACAGGACATCCTCACGGTTCTTCAGAAGCACACGGACCTACTGCGACAGAGTCGGGACGCGATCGCGGGAACGGAGGAGTCCAGTCTCGCGGGCCAGCTCAAGCTCATGCGCACTGATCTGGGGGATCATCGCCGGGAGTCGTTACGGTTTCTCGGACAGAGTACAGCGCTTCTCCAGGATACTCGCGATGCGATTGCGGGAACGGAAGAGTCTAGCCTCGCTGGTCAACTCAAGTTGTTGCGGACTGACTTGGCGGATCAGCACCGTGACTTCTCCCGCGAACTCTGGAAGCGTCTGACTGAGTTCAGTGAACTCTTGGCGCGATCGGCGACGGAGCAGGTGATCGAGGCGCTGAAGCAGGTCATCGTCGAGTTCAACGAGAAGTTGACGGAACAGTTTGGCGACAACTTCAAGGCGCTGGACGCGTCGGTGAAGAAGCTGGTCGAATGGCAGGACCGCTATCGAATCCAGTTGGAGCGACTCCATGCTCTCTACGAGGAGTCGGTTCGGTCCATCGGGAATGTCGAGACATCCATGCGTTCGATCGAAGAATCGAGCGCAGCGATCCCTTCGACCATGCGTCAGCTCCGTACGCTCATTGAGACAGCAAACCAACATGTCGCCGAGCTCGAGCGACATCTGGCAGCCTTCGTCAAGATGCGTGACCAAGCAGTGGAGGCCGTGCCACAGACACAGGCCAGTATTGATCGGATCATCGCATCAGTGCACGAGTCCATGGATCAGGTCACTTCGAGCCACAGCGATCTGGTGGCGCAGGCCGGGCAGCGCCATGAGGAGTTGATGGCTCAGGTCGATGGGGTCCAGCAGGCCATGGCGTCGGGGTTGCGTTCAGCGCAGGATGTCATGGCTATAGCCCAGCGGGAACACCAGGCCAAGACTGGGGAGATGCTGCGAACGATCGCGGAGTCGGCGGACGGGCTCCGAGAGGATGCCGCGGAGGCTCGCAAGGCGTCGGATGCGCACCTGAGGAACATGGAGCAGGCGCTCGCAGAGCAGCGTAAGCGATCGACGGAGATCGTCTCGGCATTCCAGGCGGCCGGCGAGCGAATCGTTCGCGAGTCGGGTGAAATGAACCGCCAGCTCGGCGAGAGCGCCAAGCAGATGCGGAGCAACCTGGAGGCGATGATGAGGGATGCGACTCAGTCACAGAGCCGGGCAGCTCGGGCGACGGTCGCCGCGTTCTCCAAGGAGATGACGGACATGGTCAAGAAGACTCGGACCGCGATCGAACAGCAGCAACGCGGCATGAATCAAATGATGATGAAGGAGATCGAGGGAGTCATGAACGAGATGGCAACGGCGTTGGGGCAGATAGCCACGCGCTTCGCGAATGAGTACGGGAAACTCTCGACGCGGACCGCGGCAGCCCTGCGCAGCCTCGAGGACCGCGGGCACCGGTTTTGAGTGGCCTCAAGGGGCTCTTCGGCGCCCGACGCCGAGGAGACGGCGGAGAGCATTGGCTCAGCGTGTCCGATCTGATGGCTGGTCTCATGATGGTGTTTCTTCTGATTTCCGTCGCCTTCATGATGAATCTCCAGAATCGAGTGGAGGCACCGATGAGCGCAGAACGTGAGCTGTGTGATGACCTGCGAAACCAACTGAGTGAGCTGGAAGACGAGCTCGGGACGCACTTCGTCATTGGCGACGTCGAAGGTGTAGACGGGAGGTCCGACCACGGCCTGAACTGTCTTACGGTTCGGTTTCCCGGGGGCGAAGGGCGGTTCGAGTCAGGCTCATCTGAGCTCACTCCGGAGTTCAAGAGTACGCTGAATCGGTTTTTCCCGGCGTATCTTGTCGTTCTCCAGGAGTGGGAACAGGGGGATGAAGGACGGAGGGTGAAGGAGGTGAGGATCGAGGGACATACGTCCAGTGTCTGGGAGGGTGAGACAGTGGAGCGTGCCTACTTTCGAAACATGGGTCTTTCGCAGGATCGAACTCGATCAGTATTGGAGTATGTGCAACAGGAAGTGGTTACATCTGATAGGAACCGCGCATGGGTGAGGGAGAGGGTGCGCGCCGTGGGATTCTCGTCGTCACAGTTAGTTGTTCGCGGTGGAAGCGAGGATCGGGATGCGTCCCGTCGCGTTCTCTTTCGCGTCGCCACGAACCTAGAGGACGTGCTTCGGGGAGTGGTCGAGGGGGATCCTGTGGCCTCTGGTGGGGAATAGGGATGAAGCGGATCCGTCTGATAGTAGATCTGTCGGGACTGCGTTCGGCGGTACGGCTGATGGGCGCGGAACGCATCGTAGTCGATCCGATAGCGGCTGGCGGGCGAGGCCCGTGGAATCCGCCAGCGTGGGAGCCCATTGACGAGGAGCTGAAGGAAGGTAAGGAAATCGGTCTGAGAGAGGTCGGGCATCCCAACGGTGTCTTGGAATATGAAGGCAGGCAGGTCGTGTTGTATATTCCGGACCACGGTTGGCGGGTTGGAGCTGCTCTTCGGAACGGAGAGCGTGGAAAGAGGATTCATGTGGCGTGGTGCAGGACCCTGAAGGAAATGGAAAAGCGAGGCCGCTACGAGCGCTATGTCATCACAACTCGAACAGGACCAGAGTTTCCGGTCTCGGGCCAGGATGAGATGGGAAAGATCGTGCGGGGTGAAGCCGGGCTGATGGTGTGCAAGAACTGCCTCAAGTTCCTGCGTTACAAGGGCTACACTGGCGGGAGCGGGCCTGTCTGGCAAGGCTTCTCCCTGATTGAATTCTACGACGGCTACAGCACGTTCTTCCCGAGAATGCCCACTCGATGGGCAGGAGCGCCGGAGGGGTATGCGGAGGACTGGGTTCAGGTGTCCCGGAGCTACAGGGAGTCGAAGTCCTGGAAGTGTGAGGAGTGCGGCGTGTCGCTTGACGACGAGCAGCAGCTGCTCCAGGTTCACCACAGGAATGGGGTGAAGAACGACAATTCCGAGTCGAACCTGAAGGCGGTTTGTCTCCTCTGTCACAAGCGGGAACCGGACCACGGCCATATGAAGGTGAATCCGGGGGACTACAAAAAGATTCAGCGGCGCCGGAAACGACAGGGGTTACTGGACAACTTGTCGTGGGGAGATGTGGAGCGCCTCGTGGATCCCGGGGCGGGTGGAGCGGTGGCTCGCTTGGCGTCTGCGCGGGCAGAAATCCCGGAGCTCGGCTGGGAAGTCACGAACAACGCAGGGCGACGGGTGGCGGAGCCGGAGCTGGCGTGGCCGAAGCGGAAGGTGGGAGTGGCGATCGGGGACGGAGATCAAAGAGGAATGCGAGCGGCGGGGTGGAAAGGGCTCAGGGTGCACCGGGTGACGCCACCGGACGAATCGGTTCCGCCCGAGTTGTTGGGGAGTGATCTCGGCGCTGCTCCATTCTGATGTTGGCGTCTCCCTCTCGCGTGCCAGTCCGGGCCCGTTGCGCGTCGGTAGGGCTCCGGTCACGACGAGGCATTGACTCTCCGGCGCGTACGCCTTCAGTGGGAGCGGCGGGGGAGGCTGCGGGGGGGCGGAGTGCGGATCCACATCGAATCCGGCCGACCTGATGTCGAGGCGACCGAACCGGGGCTGGACACCTACGGAGTGGATCCCGACGATGGAGGCGGCGCACTCACTCAGGATTTCGAGTTCCACGCCAGCCACGCCGAGCCGATGACGGGTGGCGTCGGCACCTGAGCGCGCGGCGGATCGGTGACTTGACGCCGTTCTCGCGGAGTGCGGATCCGGGCACGATGGATTCGATCGTCGCGGCGTCCATCAGGAAGCGCTCGGTCCATCCTCTGGGAGGGGCCGGCGACCATCGCGCTACCCTGCCGCCGATGCCTTCCCCCGATCTCGTGTCCCCCCCGCCATCGCCGCCGCCCGCTAGAGAGCAACCCTCGCTCATGGCCCGCCATGGCGGCACCGCCGTCGTCGTCGGGACCATCATTGCCGCTGCGGTCTTCGTCATGAACGGTCAGAACGGCATCCGGCAGGACATCCGCTCCTTCCGGGAGGAGGTCGCGGCCGACCGCCGCGAGGCGGCAGCGGAACGCGCCCAGATCCGGTCCGAGGCGGCGGCGGAACTCGCCCAGATCCGGTCCGAGGCGGCGGCGCAACGCGCCGAGATTCGGGAGCGACTGGCGCGAATCGAGGCGCTCATCGGGACAGGCCGCCCCGCGAAGCAGGGCCAGCCCGCTCGGTAGAGCCCGGCGTCAGGAACAGCCGCGTGGGCCTGCTTCGTCTCGCGGATGAGATCGCCCCACGCTGAGGTGTGCGCGCTGGTGTGAGAGCGAGGGGCTGATGGATACTGCCTGGGCCAGCGTTCCCGTCGCAGTCATCCCGTTCGACAAGCGATCTCTCCGAGTGCGGTGGCCGAAACTGTCCGCGCTCCGCCTGTGGCCCGATGGTTCGTCCGAGGAGTCGGGCTGAAGGGCGGGCAGGCGCGAGGGCCAGGGATGCTCCGCGGAGCCTGGCCACGCGACGAGGGGCAGCAGCGCAAGTCTGGACAGGACACCCGGCGGACGGGGTGCGTCGCGCCCCGGCGCGGGCGGGGGACACAGGGACGACGCCTCGAGCGGCGTCTCTCGGCCGAAGGGGAGGGAATCGGTTCGCTCCGCGCCTGTCGCGTGGTTCAGGTGAGACGGGTGTGTTCGTCCTGGATGAAGCGGTCGGTCATGCCCGCGAGGTAGTCGGCGACGACCCGCTCGGGGGAGGTCGGGCCGATGTGGTCCCGGAAGTGCCCCGGCAGGTGTTCCGGGTGGGTCAGATAGTGGTGGAACAGGTCGGGCAGGAGCCGGGTTCCCGCGTCGGCGGCTGCGACGACATCGGGGTGGCGGTAGAGGCGGTCCATGAGCACACCCTTCAGTTCGAGGAGTTCGGTGTTCCGCTCCTCGGGCAGGGTGGCGAGAGCCGGGAGGTGGAGCGGGGCGTCCGCGCCGGGCTCCTGCTCGTCGGCGCCGGATCTGGTGATGCGCCCGTCGGTCTCCTCGATGAGCGAGGTGGCGAGGTCGGCGATGACCCCTCGGAGAAGGCTCCGGACGGCGACGCGGCGGCCGTCCCGTGCGAGAGCCCCGGCGCCCGGCCAGTGGCGGCGGAAAAGCGTCGCCGGTTCGAGGTCCCGGACTTCGATGAGGCCGGATGCGAGGCCGTCCTCCATGTCGTGGGCGCTGTAGGCGATCTCGTCGGCGAAGTCGGCGAGCTGGGCCTCGATCGGAGGGGAGCGAAAGCCCCGGAGATCGTCCGGCGCGGCGGCGTCGCGGCCGGAGTGGGCGAGGATGCCGTGGCGGGTTTCGCGGGTGAGGTTCAGGCCGGGGAAGTCGGGGTAGGCGCGCTCGAGCCGTTCGACGATCCGGAAGGACTGCAGGTTGTGCTCGAAGCCGCCGTGATCCCGCATCAGCTCGTCGAGAACGCGTTCTCCGGCGTGGCCGAAGGGCGTGTGCCCGAGGTCGTGCGCGAGGGCGACCGCCTCGGTGAGGTCTTCGTTCAGGCGGAGCGCGCGGGCGAGGGTGCGGGCGATCTGGGCGACTTCGAGCGTGTGGGTGAGGCGGGTGCGGAAGTGGTCGCCTTCGTGGTTGATGAAGACCTGGGTCTTGTACTGGAGACGGCGGAAGGCGCTGGAGTGGATGATCCGGTCGCGATCGCGCTGGAACGCGGTGCGGAACCGGTCGTCGGGCTCCGGCCGGACGCGACCGGCGGAACGGGCGGCGTGGCGGGCGGCGGGGCGGAGCCGCCGGGCCTCCTCGGCCTCGAAGAAGAACCGGGTCGCGTCGCCGGGCTCAGCGGGCATGGAGAAGGCGGAGCGTCCCGGGGGAGCGACGCCGATCAGCCTGGCGCGTAATAGCCGAGCTTGGTGCGGACGCGAACGTCGGGTCGGGCCGTCTGGACGACGATCCGGCGCCAGGCGCCGTCCTGGCGGGGGTTGTTCGAGATGTAGCCGACGTTGTACTGGCTCTTGAGTTCCTCGGCGATCCGGTCGTACACCGAATCCAGCTCGGCGAGCTCGGCGGGGAAGTACCACTGGCCGCCGGTCTCTTCGGCGAGGTTCTTGAGGACATGTTCGGCTTCGGAGAACCGTCGTCCCCGGCGACGGGCGGTGTTCTGGAGCGAGATCGTGTAGATCACGACGTCGGTGTCCTTGGTCAGTTCCAGCACCTGCTCGAAGGTCACGAGCGAGCTGGTGTCGCGACCGTCGGACAGCAGGATGATCGCCTGGCGACGGGCCTCCATGCGTTGGCGCTCCAGCGACCGCAGCGAGATGTACATGGCGTTGTGGAGCTTCGTCGTTCCTCCGGCCTGCGTCATCCGGATGGCGCGCTCCAGCATCTCGTGGTCGGCGGTGAACCGCTGCAGGACATGCGCCTGGCTGCCGAACTCGACGATCTGGGCGACATCCTCCTCCCGGAGGGTGCGGGTGAAGCGCACCGCCGCTTCGTGGGCGAACTGCATCTTGTCCACCATGCTCGCCGAGGTGTCGAGGAGCAGCACCATCCGGATCGGAAGATCCTCGTGGGAGAACGCCGCGATTTCCTGGCGAATGCCGTCCTCGTACACCGTGAAGTCCTCTTCGAGGAGATCGGTCACGAACCGCTCCCGAGCGTCGGTGACGGTCACGTTGAGCGAGATCAGGTCCACCGTGACCCGGAACTGGTAGGTCTGCTGGAGGATCGGCGCGGCGGCCAGCAGGCCGAGAGCCCCGATCGTCGCGGCGATCGCGGTGCGGACCCGGCGGTGGCGCCTCGACTCCGATCCGGGCTGCGGGGGCATGAGACGGCTATTCTGACGCAACATGCCGCACTCGACCGCTCCCTCTCCCGCGACCGAGCCCGAGGCCGGGCCCCCGACGGCCGCCGTTCTGACCGCCAGCGACCGCTGCTCCGCCGGGGTCGCGCCCGATCGCTCCGGCGCGCTGGCGCGGGAGGCGCTCGTCGCGATGGGCTTTCCGGTCGTGGACTCGGCGGTCGTTCCGGACGAGCTGGAGGCGATCCAGGCGCCGGTGCGGCGGTGGGCGCGGGAGGGCGTCCGCCTCGTGGTCACGACCGGAGGCACCGGGCTCGGGCCGCGTGACCGCACGCCCGAGGCTCTCCATCCCCTGCTCGACCGGGTTCTTCCCGGATACGGGGAGCTGCTGCGCGCCGACGGGCTTCGGGAGACCCCGATGGCGGTGCTGTCGCGGAGCCTGGCGGGAGCGATCGGCGCCACCCTCGTGGTCGCGCTTCCCGGGAACCCGCGCGCCGTCGAAAGCGGACTCAGGAGCCTCGCTCCCACCCTCTCCCACGCGCTCGATCTGCTCGCCGGCAACACGCGCCACCGGAAGAAATGCGGGTGCAGTCAGCGCTGATACAATCAGCCGATTACGCTCGCAGAGGCCGCTTGTCGGGCTCTTCCGCGGTTGCGTCCGATGTCTCCCACCGATCTGAACCGTCACAGGCAGGCGCTTCTCACCAAGAAGGCCGGCGTGGAGCGCCTCGCCCGGACGCGGGCGTTCTCGCGCACCCGTTCGCACGGCGACGATGGCGACCGCTCGATGGCGGCGACCGACGACCAGATCGTGATCCAGTTGCAGCAGAATGACGCGAAGCTGCTGCGCGCGATCGACAAGGCTCTGGATCGGATCGTCTCCGGGGAGTACGGGATCTGTTCCGAGTGCGAGGAGGAGATTCCGCAGATCCGCCTCGACGCCGTCCCGTGGACCCGTGTCTGTGTCCCCTGCAAGGAAGGCCTGTAGGCCCGTCGCCCCGCAGAGCGACGGACATCCGGCCCTCGTCCCGCATCGAGACGGTCCCCTCGTCGTCGCGCTCTTCGCGCTCATGGGTCGTCGCTGATGGACCTCGGAATCCGCGGGCGGGTCGCCGTCTGCGCGGCCGCCAGCCGGGGACTCGGGCGGGCGGTCGCCGAGGCGCTCGCCGCCGAAGGGGTGCATGTGGCGCTGGGCGCGCGAGGGCGGGAGGCGCTCGAAGCCACCGCGGCGGCGATCCGCGAGCGGTACGCCGTCGAGGTCCTCGCCCATCCGGTGGATGTCGGGGCCCCGGAGGAGGCCGCCGGATTCGTTCGGGCCGCCGAGGCGCGATTCGGACAGGTGGACATCCTGGTCACGAACGCGGGCGGGCCGCCGCCCACCCGGCTCCGCAACACGACGCCCGACGAGTGGAAGGCGGCGCTCGATCAGAACCTCCTGTCCTGCGTACACCTGGTGCGCGCTGCGCTTCCCGGGATGATCGAGCGTCGCTGGGGACGCATCCTCGCCATCGCCTCGGTCTCGGTGAAGCAGCCGGTGCCCGACATCATCCTGTCGAACACGGCCCGCGCGGGAATCGCCGGGTTCATGAAGTCGCTCGCGACCGAGGCGGCGCCCCACGGCGTGCTCGCCAATGTCCTCTGCCCCGGCTACACCCGCACGGCGCGCCTCGAGGAGCTGGTGGCGCACCTCGCTGCGACCGGGGAGGCGACGGAGGAGGAGATCCATGCCCGGTGGTCGGCGGATATCCCCCTCGGCCGGGTCGGGGAGCCGGAGGAGTTCGGCGCGGTGGCGGCGTTCCTGGCGTCGGAGCGGGCGAGCTACGTCACCGGGACCGTCCTCGCCGTGGACGGCGGGCACGTCCGCAGCCTGACCTGAGGTCGGGGGCCCCGCTGTCCCGAGTGGCGAGTCGCGGCTGCGCGGGGTACGGTCCCGGCGCCGCGCCCCGGCCGGGAGAACCGCTGGGGAGCGGCGTTCCGCGGGGCCGTTAGACTGCCGCCCTTTCGCCCCCGAGTCCTCCCATGCCTCCCCGTTCGTCCTCCTCCCGTTCCGGCGCCGCCCTGGTCGTCGTCGAATCGAGCGCGAAGGCGAAGACGATCGGCAAGTTCCTCGGGCGCGACTACCGCGTGTTCGCCTCGGGGGGCCATGTGCGGGATCTGCCGCGGCGCGGGCTCGCGGTGGACCTCGAGAACGGGTTCCGGCCCAGCTTCGAGGTCGTGCCGGACCGCAAGAAGATCCTCGATTCCCTGAAGCGCGAGGCCCGCAAGGCATCCCGCATCTTCCTCGCGACCGACCCGGACCGCGAAGGCGAGGCGATCAGCCACGACCTCGCCGAGGAGTTCCGGAGCGCGCTGGGACGCCGGGCCGCCAGGGTTCCGATCCAGCGGATCGCCTTCCACGAGATCACCTCTCCGGCCGTCCGGCGGGCGCTGAGCGAGGCCGGAGAGATCAACGCGAACAAGGTCCAGGCCCAGCAGACCCGGCGGGTTCTCGACCGCATCGTCGGCTACAAGATCTCGCCCCTGCTGTCTCGGAAGGTGGCGCCGCGGCTGTCGGCGGGCCGGGTCCAGTCCGTCGCGCTCCGGCTCATCTGCGCCCGGGAACGCGAGATCCGCAAGTTCGTGGTCGAGGAGTACTGGACGCTGGAAGCGCATCTGCGCACGAAGTCCGGCGAGGCGTTCGTGGCGATCCCCGAGACGCCGAAGAGCCTCCCCAAGGCTCCGGCGGCGCGGGAGGAATCGGTGGCCCGGGCGATCGCGAGCCACCTCGAGGAATGCCGGTACCGGGTCCGGACGGTGGACCAGAAGCGGCGCCAGGAGAAGGCGCCGCCCCCGTTCATCACCTCCACGATGCAGCGGCAGGCGGCGTCCGCGTTCCGCTTCCCGGCGGCGCGCACGATGCGCACGGCGCAGTCCCTCTACGAGGGAGTGGATCTCGGCTCCGGGGATCGGGTCGGGCTGATCACCTACCTCCGCACGGACTCCACCCGTGTCTCCCGCCAGGCGCTCGACGAAGTTCGCGACCTGATCGCGCAGCGGTTCGGCGCCGACGCGGTGCCGGCGAAGCCCCATTTCTTCCGCAAGAAGAAGGGGGCGCAGGATGCTCACGAGGCGATCCGTCCCACGTCGGTCCGGCGGACCCCGCAGGAGATGGCGCCGTTCCTGAAGGAGGACCAGCGCCGGCTCTACACGATGATCTGGGAGCGGTTCGTGGCTTCCCAGATGAAGCCGGCGGTGTGGCTCGACACGCGGGCCGAGATCCGCGCCGAGCTCCCGGGCGGCCGTCCGAGTCCCGGGATCGAGGGGTTCGGACCCGCCCCCGAGCGCCTCTTCGCGAATGGTTCCGTGCTCGCCTACCCGGGCTACCGCGTGCTCTACCGGGTGACCGCCGAGGACGGAGAGTCGAAAAAGAAGTCCCGGGTCGTCCTGCCGGCGCTCGAAGCCGGGCAGCCGCTGGATCGCGACCGGATCACGCCGGTGTGCCACTTCACGAAGCCGCCGGGCCGCTTCACGGAAGCCGGGCTCATTCGCAAGCTGGAGCAGAACGGCATCGGACGGCCGAGCACCTACGTCCCGATCCTGCGCAAGATCAAGGACCGGGAGTACGTCCGGGTCACGCGGCGCGCCTTCGTGCCCACCGAGGTGGGGCTGCTCGTCGCGAACCTGCTCTCCGGGAGCTTCGACAACCTCTTCAACGTGCGCTACACCGCCGCGATGGAGGAGAACCTGGATCGCATCGAGCACGGTGACGCCAACTTCGAAGGCACCCTGACCGACTTCTACCGGACCTTCGCCGCCGACCTGGAGCGGGCGGTCCGCCAGATGCCCCGCGTCAAGGGGTTGCCGACGGCGGAGAAATGCGATCAGTGCAGCAGGAAGCTGCTGCTGCGGTGGAGCAGCGGCGAGAAGTTCCTCGGCTGCGAGGGGTTCCCGGACTGCCGCGGCAGCCGCTCGCTGGGCGAGGGGGCGGCGGACGAGGTCGCCGACGAGGCGCCGGAGTGTCCGGAGTGCGGGGCTCCGATGGCCCCGAAGCGGGGGCGGTTCGGGCCCTTTCTCGGATGCACCCGGTATCCCGAATGCCAGACCATCCTGCAATTGCGGAACGGCCGGGCGGTCCCGCGGCAGAAGCCCGAACCGGTGGACGCCAAGTGCCCCGAGTGCAACCGGGGGCTCGTGCGGCGGCGAGGCCGGCGGGGGCCGTTCGTGGGATGCAGCGGCTTCCCGAAGTGCCGCTACATCCAGCCCCGCCCGGCTGGCAAGAAGAAGAAAGCGCGCAGGAAGAAGGTGACCCGCCGTACGGCGAGATCCCGCGCCGCGGCCCCGCCGGCGTCTTGAGTCGGCGGAAGAAGCCCGCACCGCCCCGTTCGCTCCCGCCGTCCGCCTCCCTCGGGGCGTTGATCGAGATGTTCCTCGACGATCTCGAGGAGCGGCGCGGCGCTTCGCTTCACACGGTCCGCGCCTACGGGAGCGATCTGGCCCAGTTCCGCGCGTTTCTCCTCGATCCGGCGCCCGACGAATCGGACGGGACCGCCCGGGGGCCCGATCTGCCGTCCCTCGAAGTCGGCGCTCTGCGCGCATGGCTGGCGTCGCTCCACGGGCGCGGGCTGGCGCGGACGACGATCGCCCGCAAGCTGGCGGCGCTCCGGTCGTTCTACCGGTTCCTCGGACGGCGAGGCCTGGAGTCCGACCCGGCCCGCGCGCTCCGCTCGCCCCGGCTTCCGTTGCGGCTGCCGACCCGGATGGAGGTGGAGGAGGTCGAGGCGCTTCTCCACGCTCCGGACCCGGCGACGCCGCTGGGGGCGCGGGATCTGGCCCTCCTGGAGCTTCTCTACGCGACCGGCGTGCGGGTTTCCGAGCTCGTGGGTCTCGACCTGCCGGACCTGAATCGGCGGGGCCGAATCCTGAGGGTGCTGGGGAAGGGGGGCAAGGAGCGGGTCGTGCCGTTCGGAGAGGTCGCGGAGGACGCCCTCGGGCTCTACCTGGAGCTGCGGGGGCAGCTCGCGGGGGACGATGGAGATCCGATGGCGCTGTTCCTGAACGCGCGCGGAGGGCGGCTCTCGGACCGGTCGGTGCGGACCGTGGTGCGGCGCTATCTGGGGGAGGCCGGGCTGGCCCGGCTCTCCGGGGTGGTCACCCCGCACACGCTGCGGCACGCCTTCGCGACCCACCTGCTGGACCGGGGCGCCGATCTCCGGGCCATCCAGGAACTCCTCGGACACGCCGACCTGGCGACGACCCAGAAGTACACCCACGTCTCGACGGCGCGGCTCTTCGATGTGTACAGCCGCACCCACCCCCGGGACTGATCTGCCCCGAGTTTGACAATTCGTGGGCACATCAGGGGGTGGATTCCGGGGTCGAAGGACGGTGAGTCAAGGACTTGCGGCGCGGAAGACTAGATATCAGCCCAGAAGGCATAGATACATGGATGTATCCCTTGATCCTTGATGGACTCGGTGTGTATTC
>JAJEAO010000048.1 GCA_022822745.1 Acidobacteriota bacterium | reverse complement strand
TCCCCGGGTCGTATCCGGCCAGTGTATGGCACTACGCAATCTCCGTTTGGAGAGCAGTCGAATCTGCAAGTGCCTGCTACTGCTGCCAGTTCAGCGCCCGCCACGCCCGAAACCGGCCCCGAACTGTCGAAGACGAGTCTGGCCGAACCCGCTGCGCGCCAATCCCGGCCACGAGCCGCTCACTCGCGGCATGACGGCGGCCCTTCCATTCGTCCACGCTCCTGCCGGTGAACTGCTCCGCGTCAGCGGGCCGTTGAAATGCGACTCGAAGCCCGTGCAGTGGAGTATCCGGTGAGGCCAGCGTGGGACACTTGGGGTTCGTGGAATCGGGTGGAGGCGGGAAGTACGGAGGACAACATGCACGACATCGCCGGGGTTCTCGACCGCTGGCTCGACGGCGGCGGGGAGATCGCGCTCTCGACGGTCGTCGAGACCTGGGGTTCGGGGCCGCGACGGCCCGGAGCGCGGATGACCGTGGACTCGCGCGACCGGATCGCCGGATCGGTCAGCGGCGGCTGCGTGGAAGGCGCCGTGGTCCGGACCGCGCGCGAGGTGATCCGGACCGGGGAACCGGAGCTCCTGCGGTTTGCGGTGGCGAACGAGACGGCCTGGGACGTGGGGCTCTCCTGCGGCGGGAGGATCTCCATCTTCGTGGAGCGGCCGGACCGGGAGGCGATCCGGGGCGTCCGGGAGGCGATGGCGGCCCGGGTCGCGGTCAGCCTCGCCGCGGTCGTGGAGGGGCCGGGGCGGGGACGCCGGGCGGTCGTCACCGATGCGGGCGGAGTGGGCGACACGGACGTTGCCGCGGTCGGCCGGGAGGCGCTGGAGCAGGGGCGTCCCCTGGTCCGCGAGACTCCCGCCGGGCGCGTCTTCGCGGACGTGATCCTGCCGCCCGACTCCCTCGTCATCGTGGGCGGCGTCCACATCGCGCAGACGCTCGCGGTTCTCGCCCGGGCCGTGGGGTATCGGGTCGCGATCTGCGATCCGCGTCCGGTCTTCGGCTCGGCGGAGCGATTCCCCGGAGTGGAGCTGGTGAACGACTGGCCGGAGGGGGCCTTCGAGCGGATCGGGCTCGATGCCGGGACCGCGGTGGCCACCCTCACCCACGACCCGAAGCTGGACGATCCGGCGCTCGCCGCCGCCCTCGGGAGCCCGGCGTTCTATGTGGGGGCGCTCGGCAGCCGACGGACTCACGCCAAGCGCCGGAAGCGGCTCCTCGACCGGGGGGTGCGGGAGGAGGATCTGGAGCGCATCGCCGCTCCCATCGGGCTCCCCATCGGGGCTCGCACGCCCGATCAGATCGCGCTCGCGGTCATGGCGCAGGTCGTGGCGTCCCGCAACCGCCGCGGCGGGTAGCGGACGGAGCGTCCCGCCGGGCGGCGGGCCATCGTCGGCCCCGGTACAATCGCGATTCGCTTCGACACCCCGCCGAGGGGGGAGGAATCCACAGTGCAGAGCGTTCTCGAAGGACTCCAGTTCCTGTTCCGCTGGCTCCACATCTTCGTGGGGATCCTGTGGATCGGCCACCTCTACTTCTTCAACTTCGTGAACGGCTTCATGGTCGCGAAGCTCGACGCGGCGACGCGGAGGAACGTGGTCCCGGAACTCATGCCGCGGGCGCTCTACTGGTTCCGCTGGGGGGCCGCCTGGACCTGGATCACCGGCGTTCTCCTGCTGCTGCTCATCTTCTACCACGGCGGTCTCACCCTCGACCTCGGCATGAGCTGGGGTCTCGGCGCCATCGTGATGGTCCTCGTCACCTTCCTCGCGACCTTCGTGTACGACGCGCTCTGGAGCAGCGGCCTCAAGGCGAACGTCCGGAACGCCACGATCGTCTCGTTCCTCCTGCTCGCCGTGGCGGTCTGGGGTTTCGTGGAGATCGGCGGCTTCCAGCCCCGCGCGGTCCTGATCCACACCGGCGCCATGTTCGGGACCATGATGGCGTTCAACGTCTGGTTCCGGATCTGGCCCGCCCAGCAGCGGATCATCGCCGCCGTGAAGGCCGGGAAGGCGCCGGCGGCCGCGGATCCGGCGCTCGCCGGGCTGCGCTCGAAGCACAACACCTACATGTCGCTGCCCCTGCTGTGGGCCATGGCGAACGAGCACGCGACGCCGTTCTTCGGCGGCAACTTCGGGATCCCGGGCGACTACTACTGGGTCTTCTGGCTGGTCGTGATCGCGGCGGCGTGGCACATCATCTTCCAGTGCTACCGGATCGCCGGCAAGGTCAGCGGGATGTAGTCAGCGGTCGGTCGCCTGCCTCGAACCTGGCAGCAGCGACAGCCCGACCGCGACCGCGGCGTTCACGGCGGCGCCGAGCAGCCCGGCGTGGACGCCGCCGATGCGGCCCATGCCGGCGAGCGTGAGCCCGGCGGCGAGGAGCGTTCCGACAACGACGCCGGCGAGGGCCGCCCGCGGCCGGAGCCCTCGCCAGCCCAGGCCCAGCACGAACACCGGAGCGGCCTGCGCCAGCAGCTCCATCTTGAGCTCGAGAAGGCCCCAGAGGCTGATCCGCGGCGTCACCGCGATGGCGACCAGGATCCCCATGATCCCGAGCGAGATCGCCTTGCCGACCCGCGTGATCCGCTCTTCCGCCACCTGCCCGCCGGCGCGGCGCCGCATCCACGGCGCGGCGAAGTCCTTGGCCACCATGGAGGAGAGCGTCAGGAGCACGGAATCGGCGGTGGACATGATCGCGGCGACGACGCCCACGACCGTGACCACCGCGAGGCCGAACATCCACGCCGACTCCGAGGCCCAGCCTCGCACCAGCGCCGGGAGCACCTGATCGGCGGCGACGCCCTCGAGCCCGGCGAGGCGCGGCAGGGCGAGGATGCCGACGAAGAACACCGGCAGCGTCGTCAGGAAGGGGAGAAAGGCCATGACGGAGAGCGCCCGCCGCAGCGACCTGGTGGAGCGGGCGGCGAAGATCCGCTGGATGGCGTGGGGATAGACCGCCCCGGCGAGCCCGATGAGGAGGACGGTGCTCGCCCACCCCGCCTGAACCGACGCGGAGGGCTTGAGCGCCTTCTCGGGCGCGTGTTCGAGAATCCAGCGGGTCGCCGCTTCCAGCCCTTCCCCGGTCAGGACCGTGGCGGCGAGCAGGCCGATCAGGCCGACGGCGAGCAGCATCCCCTGAAGGCAGTCGGTCCACGCGACCGCCCGCAGTCCGCCGAGCAGTTCGTAGCCGAGGATCGCCGCGGCGAGGACCAGGACCCCGGCGGCGTAGGGCACCGCGCCCTCCGAGAGTCCGGAGACGACATGGCCCATCGCCATGAGCTGGGCGAGCAGGTAGTTCGCGATCGCGGCGGCCATGATCACGTTCGTCGCGCCGGTGAGCCAGGGATCGCCGAAGCGGTGGTTCAGCCAGTCCGCCGGCGTCACGAACCGGTGGCGGCCCGAGTCGCGTCGCAGGCCCGGCGCGATGAACAGATAGACGACGACGACCGCGAGCATGAACCCGACGCTCATGACCCACGGGAAGCCCACGCGATAGGCCTCCCCGGGGTAGCCGACCAGGGTGTTGCCGCTGTACTGGGTGGCGTAGAGCGTGAACAGCAGGACGATGCCGCCCAGCCCGCGCCCGGCGAGGTAGAAGTCGTCCAGCGAGCCCGAGGTCCGGGCGGCGCGCGCCCGCAGGCCGAGGGCGGCGAGCACGCCGATGTAGGCGGCGAGCCCGAGGATGACGGCGGCGGAGAAGCTCACTCGGCGTCTCCCCCGTCGTCGTCCTCCCAGAGCCGGAGGACCGCGAACGCGGTGAGGCAGCTCACTCCGAGCGTCGCCACCAGCGACAGGACGGCCCACGCTGGCATGCCGAGGAGGAGCGCCGGCGTCTCGTCGCTCGCCCACCAGGGGATGGAGACGGCGTAGAGGGCGAGGATCCCGACGAGGAGCCACGGATGGTCGAGCGGTTCGCGGCGCCGGCGCACGGGGCCACAATACGCGAAGGACGCCGCGTCGCAAGCCGGACGCGGGAAGGAGATCCACGATGCGCGCGAACCGAATCGCAACCCGAATCGCAACCATGACGCTCGCGGGAGCCGTCGCGCTCGCCGGGTTCGCGGCGCCCGCGGCCCCGCAGGAGGTGGAGCTGGCGCTCGTCGGTGGATCCGTTCTCGATGTGAACGGCGGGACGCTTGCCGAGGCGAATGTCCTCGTGGGCGGCGGGCGCATCCTCGCGGTGGGGCCGGATTCCCCGCCGGACGGCGCCGAAGTCCTCGATGTCGCCGGGAAGTTCGTGCTTCCCGGGTTCCTCGACGCCCACACCCACGCCGATGAGCTCTCCCAGGTCCGACGCGCGCTCGAATCGGGCGTCACGACCCTTCGGAGCGCGAGTGTGGGCTCCTACCGGGATGTGGCGATCGGCCGCATGGTGGCGAACGGCCATCTCGCCGGACCGGACTACCTCGGCGCGGGCATCTTCGTCACCCCGAACATCGGGGAGGGGCGGCTGGCTTCCGAGAGCCTGTTCGGCGCCGCGAGCGATCTCGCTTCCGAGGCCGATCTGCGGATGCTGGTGCGGGTGAACGCCGAGAACGGGGTCCGCGTGATCAAGACGCGGGCGACCGAGCGGGCGGGACTCCCCGACACCGACCCCCGCAAGCAGGTGTTCAGCGAGGCCCAGCTTCGGGCCATCGTGGAAGAGGCGGAGGCGCTCGGGCTGCCGGTTCTCTGCCACGCCCACGGAGACGAGGGGGCGCGGGCCGCGGTCCTCGCCGGAGTGGCGAGCATCGAACACGGCACCTTCCTGACCCGCGAGACCCTCGAGCTGATGGCGGAGCGGGGCGCCGCGCTCGTTCCGACCTACACGACGCTCGTGGATCTCGACGAACCCGGCGGCGACTACGACCACCCGGTGCTCACGCTCCGGGCCGACTTCATGGTCCCGCGCATGGCGGAAACGATCCGGATGGCGCGCGAGATCGGGGTGCGGGTGATCGCCGGCAGCGACACGCACTACGGGCCCGAGAGCGTGAGCCGCATCGGCGTCGAGGTGGTCAACTTCGTGAAGCTGGGCTACTCGCCCATCGAAGCGATCCGCAGCGGGACGATCTACACGGCGGAGCTGCTGCGGGTCGCGGACGAGACCGGGAGCATCGAGGTGGGCAAGGAAGCGGACCTCATGGTGCTCGCCGAGAACCCCCTCGAGCACATCGCGGCGATCCAGGATGTGGTCGCGGTCGTGAGCAACGGGATCCTGGCGGTGAACCGGCTGCCGTTCGAAATCCCCGAGTAGCGCGCGCTGCCGGCATCGGGGCCCCGACAACTAGACTTCCCCGCCTTGCCAGAAAACGGTTCCATCCCGGTGCGCGACACCGGCCCCCAGTCCGAGATCCGCCGCGCGATCCGCGAGTTCGCGGAAGCCGAGGTTCTCCCCCACGCCTCCCGGTGGGACGAGGAGGAGCGTTTCCCCGCGGAGGCGGTGTCCCAGCTCGGGGAACTCGGCTTCCTCGGGCCGATCTTCCCGGAGCGCTACGGGGGGGCGGGATTGCGCTACGCCGAGTACGCGGTCCTGGTCGAGGAGCTCGCCCGCGCCGACGCCTCGCTCGCGATCACGGTGGCGGCGCACGTGTCGCTGGCGGCGAACCACATCTACGAGCAGGGGACCGAGTCGCAGCGGGAGAAGTTCCTGACCCGTCTCGCGAACGGTTCGGCGCTCGGAGCGTGGAGCCTGACCGAGCCGGGAGCCGGGAGCGACGCCGGGGGAACCCGGACTTCGGCGGTCCGCGACGGGGACAGCTACGTCCTGAACGGCAGCAAGACGTTCACCACGAACGGTTCGGTCGCGGACATCGCGATCTGCATGGCGTCCACGTCCCCCGAACTCCGGACCCACGGCATCTCGGCGTTCATCGTGGAGCGCGGGACCCCGGGGTTCCGACCCGGTCGGAAGGAGCGGAAGCTCGGCCACTGCGCCTCCGACACCTCGGAGATGGTGTTCGAGGACTGCCGGGTTCCGGCGCAGAACCTTCTCGGCGAGGAGGACTCCGGCTTCGCCGCCGCGATGAAGATCCTCGACGGAGGACGGATCAGCATCGCCGCGCTCTCCCTGGGGATCGCCGAAGCGGCGTTCGAGTGCGCGGTGGCCTACGCCCGCACCCGGCGGCAGTTCGACCGTCCCATCGCCGACTTCCAGGGCGTGCGGTTTCCGCTGGCCGATTCGAAGATGGAGATCGAGGCTTCGCGGCTGCTCATCCAGAAGGCCTGCGCCATGAAGGACGCCGGCCTCCGCACCACGACCGAGTCGGCTCTCGCCAAGCTCCACGCGAGCGAGACAGCCGTCCGGGTCACGAACCGCGCGCTCCAGGTGCTCGGCGGTTACGGCTACACCCGCTCCTACCCGGTGGAGCGCTATCTGCGCGACGCCCGCCTCATGACGATCGGGGAGGGCACGTCCGAGGTCCAGCGCCTCATCATCGCCCGCTCCCTGCTCGGACGGGTCAGCGGCTGAGCCTTCCCGGCAACCAGGCTCGGATGCGATCCGGTCCGGGCGAGAGCGTGAGCGCGCCGCTCGACGGCGTCCGCGCCGGCGAACCGCGGGCGCTCGCCCGGGCGATCACCGCGGTCGAGTCGGGCGACGGCCGTCTCCGCAGCGCGGCGATGGCGGCGCCGTGGCCGGCGTCGGCGCGGGTCGTGGCCCTCACCGGTCCGCCCGGCGTGGGGAAGAGCACCCTCGCGAACGCCCTCGGGCGGCGGCTCGCCGACGCCGGGCGCGCCGTGGGCGTCGTGGCGGTGGATCCTTCGAGCCCGCGGACCGGAGGGGCGCTCCTCGGGGACCGGGCGCGCCTCGCCGGAGACGACGGCCGGATGTTCTTCCGCAGCATGGCCGCTCGCGCCGGGACCGGGGGCCTCGCACCCGAGGTGGAGGCCGTGGTGCGCCTTCTCGCGCTTTCGGGCCGGGACCGGATCCTGCTCGAGACGGTGGGAGCGGGGCAGGGGGAGCACGCGGTGACCGGCGTGGCCGACGTCACGGTCGCCCTCCTCGCCGCCGGGTCCGGCGATGCGGTCCAGGCGGCGAAGGCCGGCCTCTTCGAGGTGGCCGACCTGGTCGTCGTGAACCAGGCCGACCGGCCGGGGGCGGAGACGACCGCGGCGCTGTGGCGGGCCACGAGGGCCTCCGACGCGGCGCCGGTGCTGCTGGTCTCGGCCACGGAGGGGACGGGCGTCGCGAATCTGGCCGAGGCTGTCACCGCGCTTCTCGCCGCGAAACCCGCCCCGGACCGATCCGGCGCGGAGGACGCGGCGGACCCCCTGCGGGCGATCCGGCTCCACCACGTCGGAGTTGCGGTCCCGGATGGCGACGCCTCGATGGATCGGTGGCGGTCGCTCCTCGGCCTCGAGGAGATCTCGCGGCACCGGGTGGACGAGTTCGGCGTGCTGGCGCTGTTCCTGGGGCCGTCGGCGGATTCGGATGCGGGTCTTCTGGAGCTGGTTCAGCCGACGGCGCCCGGCCCGGTCTCGCGGTTCCTCGAGCGCCGGGGCCCGGGGCTCCACCACATCTGCTTCGAGGTGCGGGACATCCACGCCGCCCTCGCGGCGCTCGCCGCGCGCGGCGCGCGGCTCGTGGACGAGACCCCCCGGCGGGGCGCCGGCGGACATCTCGTCGCCTTCGTCCACCCGGCGAGCGCCGGGGGGGTGCTGCTGGAACTGAAGCAGGCCGAGCGGCCGCCCCGCCGGTAGAATCCCGCGCCCGGCGGCGGGCGATTAACTCAGCGGCAGAGTGCTACCTTCACACGGTAGAAGTCGCAGGTTCAAATCCTGCATCGCCCACCAGCCGTGGCGCGCCGGCTTGATGGAACGCCGCTCTCCACCGGTTCTCCCGGCCAGTTCTCCCGGCCAGTTCTCCCGGCCAGTTCTCCCGGCCAGTTCTCCCGGCCAGTTCTCCCGGTGGGGGCGGGGCGGGGCGGGGCGCCGAGCGGCGCGACGCCGGCTGCGCCCTCCCTCCCCGTGGTCAGTCGAGGAACCCGGCGAGAAACCGGCCCCAGAACGGGGCGAGCGCCGCCTTGAGCGCCACATCGGCGACGAGGAGCGCCAGCGCGATCCCGACGAGCCGCCTCCGACCGGGAGCGGGCGGTCCTTCCGCCCGGGTCAGGCGGCGCACGAGCGGCTCGGCGGTGACGACGCCGAGCACGGCGAACGCGGCCACCCGCAGGAGCGCCCAGGGGAACCACGCCAGCGCCGCCGGAACGCCCGACGACGCGGCGGCGAAGGACGCCACGAAGAAGTCCATGAAGTTCATCATGGCGGCGCCCATGACGAGCCCGAGCGCGCCGCCGCTCAGGAGGGACAGCGGGACGAACAGCGCCACGCGGGTCAGGTGGACGGGCAGGAAGCGCCGCAGGTCGCCCTCGGCGCCCTCTCCGGTGGCGACCCAGTGGAGCATCTCGTCCCGGTACTCCACGCCCCGGAAGACGGCTTCCGCGGCCGCTTCCGGCGCGAGCCCCATCGCGACCGGTCCGATGACGGCCAGGGCCGCGGCCCACGCGAGCATCCAGGAGACCGCGCCCGGCCGGTCCCCGGCGGCGAGTCGGGTCCAGAGCAGCCACACCGCCGGCCCCGCGAGGAGCAGCGGGAGGAGAAGCATGGCTCCCGGCGCCCCGGCCGCGGCGAGACCGAGACCGGCGGCGTAGCCGGCGGCCACGGCGCCCCCGAGAGCGACCGCGCCGGCCCCGGAGAGGCGACTCATCGCCGATGCGCGGGCGTCCCGAAGGGGTACAGCTCGCTCAGATCCACGTTCTCGTAGGGCAGCGCATCGAGGAACGTGGTGCCGACGAACGGTTCGGGCGCTTCCACGACCACGATGGTCGGGGCGTAGCCGGTCTCGTCGAATCCGCGCCGGAAATGGACCCGCGACTTGACGACGAAGACCTCGTAGTCGTCGGGCTCGATGGAGCCGAGGCGGAATCTCTCCGGGTAGAGCACCTGGGTGTAGGCGGGCGTGATGAACACCAGGTTCCCGTCGCCGAAGGACACCGCCGCGACGGCGTCGTAGCCGAACCCTGCCCCGAAGTACTCCAGCGTTCCGGTGATCCGCCGGGGCGATCCTCCGGACGGCGTGAAGCCTCCGATCTCCATGTCGAAGGGATCGCCCCGTCCGGCGTCGGCGGCCGCGAGCGCCTCCAGCGTGGCCGGCGAGGTGATCGCTCCGTAGAGCGCTTTCCCGACGCCCGCCGCCTCGAACGCGTTCAGGATGTGGGTCGCGTCGCCCGGACGGTCGCTGTGATCGCCGACCGCGACCGGGACTTCGCCGCGCTCGACCGCGTCCGCGACGATCTGCGCCGCCTCCTCGGGCCTCGGGTAGCCGCCGACCGCGAACCGTTCGCGAACCCGCCAGATGAAGTCGTCCATGTCGTCCGCGATGCGGTCGGCGAGCTCCTGGTCGTCGTTCGTCATGACATGGACCGTTGCGCCCACATCGGGCACATCGGACCACGGATACCCGTAGAAGACGCTCACCCAGGCGTCGTCCTCCCGCGCCTCCCACCGCCGGGCCCGCTCCATGATGTCCATCGAGGGAGACTGCCCGGTCCACTGCAGCACCGTCGCGGTGATGACGCCCGGCTTCCGGGTCGCGGTGGTGGAGCGGTATTCCCCGCGCGCCGCGAGGCGGAGCGCCCGCGCCGCCCGCTCGCCCTGGATGAACGCGTCGTAGTGGGGGTACCGCTTCGTCACGAAGGCGAAGTCCGCGTGCTCGAGGAACTCGGCGTCCTCGTTGCCATGCAGGTCGAAGGTTCCCGCGATGGGCACGTCGGGTCCGACGACCTCGCGAAATCGCCGCGCGATCTCCGCTTCGGGACGGGGGACTTCCCGCACCGCCATGGCGCCGTGGAGCGCGAGGTACACGGCGTCCACCGGCGGCCCGGCTTCCAGCTCGGCCACCATGGCGTCGAGGAAGTGCTCGAACGTCTCGCGCGTGTTCCAGCTCCGGGAGGAGCCGCCGAAGACCCCGACGGGCGAGGAGAGAGGCACGAGCTCCACGTCGCCGAACTCGCGCGCCCGGGTCGTGAACCCGCGTACATAGCCGCCGGAGGACAGGAGCTCCTCGCCCGAAATCGGGTCGCTGACGCGGAGCCAGTCCTCGACCTCGGTGTCGCCGCCGGGGCAGAAGGTGCAGGTCTCGTGCTGGTATGCCGCGACCGCGATGCGGAGGGGAGCAGCGGGTTCACCGCCACAGCCGCCGAGCGTCAGTACGACTGCGGCGAGGGCCGCGAAGGGAGCGAGCCGCTGGAGAAATTCGATCGTCATGCGCATCGCTGAAGCGTATCGGGCGGACGGCGCGGACGGCTACCCTCATACGCCGGACTCGGCGATCCGCGCCGAGCGAGCCCCCTTGAGCCTACTCGTCGGCCTCGCGCGCGGGAGCGCTGTCGCCGTCGCTCGCGCACCCGACCGGATCGCCATTCCGGACCGTCTCGTCGGAACGCCGAAATCGGGAATGAGTCCGAGACTGGAAGATGTCCCGCCGGTATCTCAAGCGGTCTGGCCGCGCCTTCGGTTCGGCCGTTGTCATCGCCTCATCCTCGCTTCGATGAGATCCGCATACTCTGGCTTGATCTCGATCCCTACCCACTTGCAGCCTGCATTCCGGGCCGCCCGGAGCGTCGTGCCGGATCCCGCATACGGGTCCAGAACAACGCCGCCCCGCCTTGCGGTGAGAAGCAGGCAGCGATCAGCCAAGGCGGACGGCATCACGGCGGGGTGATTCACACGACCATTCTGGCGGTTGGGTTGCGGCTCGGTGTTGATCGCCCAGACCGTCCGCAATCGGCGCCCGTTGGGCCCAGACAAGGCACTGATGCTGTAGTGATAGCGCTGCTGTCTGGAGAAGAGAAAGATCGTTTCGTGGGCCTTTGTCGGTCGATCTCTGACGGACTCCGGATGCGCGTTCGGCTTGTACCAGATCACTTCAGAACGAAGCCACCAGCCATCGGCCTGGAGCGCGTGCGCCACGAGCCAGGGTACGCCGATCAGGTCTTTCGGCTTCAGACCTCCAGGTGTTCGTGGACGGACCGACATCTCGCGTGCGGGGTTCTTCCGATCGGGTGCGCGATAGCGCCGGTTGCCCGAGGTGTAGGAATCGCCCATGTTGAGCCAGAGCGTTCCATCGGACGTCAGCGTCCTGCGCACTTGCCGGAAGGTATCGACCAATGCCGACACGTAGTCTTGAAGGGCATCAGAGCATCCGATCTGATCGGCAGTCCCGTAGTCGCGCAGCGACCAGTACGGGGGAGAAGTAAGGACCGTCTGGACTGAGCCGTCCGGCACAAGGTCAAGGCCCTTCGCCGCGTCTCCACAGATCAGCAGTGATTTTTCCAACGTCATCGGTTGGGAGTCATGGGGGAGGTCAAGGCGGATGTAATCGGCGGGATCGGGGGCCGGAGCACGCCGGCCGTGGGCAGGCGGAGAGGAGAATGGCAGTCTGGCCGCGATCGAGTCCATGTGCGGTGTGTCGAGGTGAGATGCGCGTCCGGCGCGCACCTGCTCCTGGTCTGGAACTGGCCGCTGGGGGGGAGTCTTCCGGAACGATCCCGCCGTGGTCACGCGACCTCGACCTTCATCATGTTCGTGGCGCCGCTGAGCTGCACCGTGCCGCAGACCATGACGACTTTCTCTCCGTCGCGCACGAGCCCCTCGGCCTTCAGGGTCTCCAGCGCGCCGCTCAGCATCCGGTCCGTGGTGCGGAACCGCCGCCCCCGCATCGGGCGCACTCCCCAGCGGAGCGCCAGCCGCTGGTACACCGCCGGGGTCGGCGTGAACCCGAAGATCCCGCACGGAGGGCGGAGCCGGCTCACCTGCCGCACGGTGGCGCCCGAATCGGTGAACGCGACGAGGTGGGAGGCCTGGACCGTGACCGCGGCCTGCCGGGCGGCGGCCGCCACCGCGTGCTCGACCCGGCTCGTGTCGAGCAGCGTCTCCACCGGAGCGTGGTCGGGGAACTCGGCGTTCCGCTCGGTGAAGGCGATGATCCGGGCCATCGTCTTCACCGCTTCGATGGGATGGCTCCCCACCGCGGTCTCGCCGGAGAGCATCACCGCGTCGCTCCCGTCGAGGATCGCGTTCGCCACATCGGACGCTTCCGCCCGGGTCGGGAGTCGGTGGGAAATCATGGACTCGAGCATCTGGGTCGCCGTGATGGCGATCCGTCCGCGGCGGTTCGCCTCCCGGATGACGCGCTTCTGGATCACCGGCACCCTTTCCGCGGAGGTCTCGACGCCGAGATCCCCGCGCGCCACCATCACGCCGTCCGCCGTGTTCAGGATGCCGGTCAGATCCTCGAGCGCCTCGGGGCGCTCCAGCTTGGCGATCAACGGCAGATCGGGGCGCTCCAGCTCCACGAGGGCTTCCCGGACCTCTTCCAGATCCCGCTGGCGCCGGACGAACGAGACCGCCACGTAGTCCACGCCGGCGTTCACCGCGATCTCGAGATCCGCCCGGTCCTTTTCGGTGAACGAGGGACCGGAGAGAGGCACTCCGGGGAGGTTCAGCCCCTTGCGCGACTTCAGGACGCCGCCCACCGCGACCTCGGTCTCCACGTCGTCGCCGAGGACGCGCACCACCCGAAGGGAGAGGAGTCCGTCGTCGATCAGGATGGAGTCCCCGGGGCGGACATCGTGCGCGAGCTGCGGGTAGGTCGTGGAGACGACCTCGGCGGTGCCCTCGCATTCCTCCGAGGTCACGATGAGCGTCTTCCCGGGCACCAGCTCGACGCCTCCTCCGAAGACGACGCCGGTGCGCATCTTCGGGCCGGCGAGATCGGCGAGGATCGCGACGGCGCGGCCGTGCTTTCGGGCGAGCCGACGCACCAGGCGAACCCGGGCGCCGAACGACGACCGCCTCTCGTGAGCGCAGTTCAGTCGCGCGGCGTCCATTCCGGCGTCGAGGAGCGCCTCGACCGGCGCGGCGCCCGCGGTGGCCGGGCCCAGCGTGGCGATGATCTTGGCGCGGCGGTTCACCCGGTTCACCACGGCGCTCTCCGGCGAGCCGCGCAGACCGGGACGGGCCCGCCGCCGGCCCTCCACCCCGGGACGATCGTCCCTGCCGCGGACCGTTCCCCGCCCACCGTTTCCGCTGACACCGAAGCGCAGTATAGGGCCGACCCCGAGCCCCGCCCCTCTGATATGTCCGCCGATATGCTTGGCCGCGCATGGCGCTTGCGATCCGTCCCCACGCCGGGTTCCGGCGGACGCCGGCGCGGGCTGCGGGCGCGTTCGTGGCGCTGTTGTTCGCGTCCGGGTGCGTCGCGGAACCGGAGCCGGCGGCCGACGCGGTCGTCCTCCGGGGCGGACAGGTTCTCGACGGGACCGGGAACCCGTGGTACTCGGCCGATGTCCTCGTGGTCGGGGATCGCATCGCGCGGGTCGGCGTCATCCCGCCCGGGGCCGCCCCCGCGAACGCCCGGGAACTGGATGTGACCGGACTCACGGTGATGCCGGGCTTCATCGATCCCCACTCCCACGCGGCGCCGGGACTCGAGAACCCGGATCTGCGGGCGGCCGCGCCCCTGATCCATCAGGGCGTGACGACGGTGTTCGTGAACCCCGACGGCGGCGGCGTGGTGGACCTCGCCGCCCAGCGGGCGCGGCTCGACGCCGGCGGGATCGGCGTCAACGTGGCGCTCATGATCGGCCACGGCTCGGTCCGGCGCGAGGTGCTGGGGATGGAGGATCGTCCTCCCACCGCCGAGGAGTTCGAGCGCATGGCCGCGCTCGTCCGGGAAGGGATGGCGGCGGGAGCGTTCGGCATGACCGGGGGCCTCTACTACGCCCCGGGCAGCTATGCCGAGAACGACGAGGTCGTGCGGCTCGCCGCGGAGATCGCCCCCTGGGGCGCGTTCGTGAGCCACATCCGCGACGAGAGCGACTACAACATCGGCCTCGTCGCCTCCGTCGAGGAGGTCATCGAGGTCGCCGAGGTCCAGCGGATCCGCGGCGTCGTGACCCACTTCAAGGCGCTCGGCCCGACGGTGTGGGGCCTCAGCCGCGAGGCCACCGCGACGATCGACCGGGCGCGCGCCCGGGGAATCGAGGTGTTCGCCGACCAGTACCCCTACGAGGCCTCGGGGACCAGCATCACCGGGGCGCTGGTGCCGCGGTGGGCGCTCGCCGGGGAGACGATGCCGGGGATGCCGTCGCCGCTCGCGGATCGGCTCGCGAACCCGACGGAACGGGCGAGGCTGCGCGCCGACATGCTGGTCGCCCTCGAACGGCGCGGCGGCGCCGACACGCTCCTGCTCTCGCGACACCGGGCCGATCCCTCGCTCGAGGGTCGGTATCTGGACGACATCGCCCGGGAGTGGGAGGTGGCCCCGATTGACGCGGCGCTCCGCCTTCTCGAGGCCGGGGGGGCCGGGCTGGTCTCGTTCAACATGTCCGAGGACGACATCGCGCACATCATGACCCGCGAGTGGACGATGGGCTCCTCCGACGGCGGGCTCGTCCCGGCGGGGCAGGGGCGGCCCCATCCGCGGTTCTACGGCGCCTTCCCCCGCCGCATCTCGCGCTACGTGCGCGAGCGCGGCGTGCTGACGCTGGCGGAGGCGGTGCGCGGGATGACCAGCCTTCCGGCCACCGTGTTCCGGATGCCCGATCGCGGACTCGTCGCCGCCGGCCGGATCGCGGATCTCCTGGTCGTGGACGCGGACCGGTTCGGCGACGGGAACAGCTACGAGGATCCTCACGCGCTCGCCGTCGGCATCGAGCACGTCCTGGTGAACGGCGTCTTCGCCCTCGAGAACGGCGAGGCCACCGGAGCGCTCGCCGGGCGGGTGCTCGTTCCCCACTGGATGGGAGGAGAGACGAGGTGAGCACTGCAGCGGAGGGCTTCGAAGCGCGGATCGCCGAGACGATCCTCGACACGGTTGGCGGGACGCCGCTCGTCGGACTGCGCCGAATCGGCCGGGATCGCCCCGGCCGGGTGGCGATCAAGCTGGAGTCGTTCAACCCGGGAGGCTCGGTCAAGGATCGCATCGCGATCGCCATCATCGAGGAAGCGGAGCGCGCCGGAGAGCTCCAGCCCGGCGGCACGATCATCGAGGCCACCTCCGGGAACACCGGGATGGGACTCGCGCTCGTCGCCGCGGTCCGCGGTTACCGCTCCATCTTCGTCATGCCCGACAAGATGAGCGACGAGAAGATCCGGGCGCTGCGCGCCCTGGGGGCGGAGGTCGTCGTGACGCCGACGGCCGTCGAGCCCGAGGATCCCCGCAGCTACTACAGCGTGGCTCGCCGGATCGTCGAGGAGACCGGCGGGTTCTACGCGAACCAGTACCACAACCCGGTGAACCCCGAGACCCACTACCGGACCACCGGGCCGGAGCTGTGGGAACAGGTCGGACCGGAGCTCCACACGCTGGTCTGCGGGCTCGGCACCGGGGGCACGGTCACGGGGACCGGCCGCTACCTGAAGGAGCAGAACCCGGCGGTGCGGGTCGTGGGGGCCGACCCGGTCGGGTCGCTCTACCACGAGTACTTCCGCACCGGAAAGCTGGGCGAGGCGCGGAGCTACAAGATCGAGGGGATCGGAGAGGACTTCCTGCCGTCCACGATCGACTTCGGCGTCGTGGACGACGTGCTCCAGGTCGGAGACCGGGAGTCCTTCCTGATGACCCGCCGCCTCGCCCGCGAGGAGGGGCTCTTCGTCGGCGGCTCGGCGGGCACCGCGGTCGTGGCCGGCCTCGAGGTCGCCCGGCGGGTCCCCGAAGGCGCGCTCGTCGTGGTGCTCGCGCCCGACTCGGGCAACCGCTACCTGTCGAAGATCTTCAGCGACGACTGGATGCGGCAGAACGGATTCCTCGACACCGGCTTCGCCGCCTCGCGGGTCGGGGATGTGCTCGCCGCCAAGGGAGGCCGGGAGATCCTCAGCCTGCCGGAGACCGCCGGCGTGCGGGACGCAGTGGCGCTCATGCGGCGGCACGATGTCTCGCAGCTCCCGGTCCGCAACGGGGACGGCTTCACCGGCGTCGTGACCGAGGCCTCCCTGCTCGAGGGGATGCTCGCGGGGGGCCCCGGCCGCGGCGACGATGCGATCCGGCCCTACGTCCAGACCGATGCGATCGCCACGCTGGAGGCTTCGAGTCCGCTCGAGGAGCTGGCCCTGCTGTTCGCCCGGGGCCGGATCTCGGTCGTCACCGAGAGCGGTCGGGCCACCGGCCTCCTGACCCCGATCGATCTCCTCGACTACCTCTCCCGCGAAACGGCGTGAGGGTCGCCCGGTTGTCCTCGCTGGCCGCCGCGCTGCTCCTCGCGGGCATCCTGCCGGCTGCGACGGCCGCGCCGGTCACGGAGCAGCCGCCGGAGCGACTGACCCTGTCCGAGGTGCTGGCCGCCGCCCGGACCTCGGCCCCCGCGCTCCTGGCCGCCCGCTCCCGGGAAGCGGCGGCGACGGCCGCCGCCGCGGTCGCCGGGCGCTGGACCAACCCCGAGATCGAGATCCGGAGCGAGAACTGGGGCGCGCAGGACCATGAGCTCCCCCTCGACAGCTTCGCCACGGTCCGGCAGGCTCTCGAACTCGGCGGGAAGCGGGGCGCCCGGCGCCACGCCGCGGAGACCGCGGCAGTCACCGCCGGCGTCGGGACGCTCGGAGCGCTGCGGGAGATCGAAGGGCAGGTCGCCGGGCGGTTCCTCGACGCGGTGCGTCAGCGGGACCGCGCCGCCCTTCGGCGGGAGCAGATCGAATCGCTCGACGAACTGCTCCGCATCCTCGATCGGCGGGTGGAGGAGGGGTCGCTCCCGAAGCCGACCGCGCGCGTCTGCGAGTGGAGCGGGCGGCGGTCGGGGTCGTCCTGGTTCGGGCGGAAGCGAAGGCGGAGCGGGCGTTCCTCGAGCTTGCCGCGCTCGCCGATCTGCCGGGTGGGCTCACGATGGCAGCGCTCGAATCGCCCGGGGAAATCCCGCTGCCCGAAGGAGACGCGGAAGCGCTGATCGCCGAAGCGGCGGACGCGCGGCCGGACACTCGCCAGGCGGCGGTGCGGGTCGAGTCGGCGGAGGCCGCTCTCGCCCTGGAGCGCGCGGCTCGAATTCCGGATCTCGCCGTGGACGCCGGCCTCAAGCGGACCCTCGAGAGGAACACCGGGGTTCTGGGGGCCTCGCTGACCCTTCCGGTCTTCGATCGCCGGCAGGTCGGGATGGCTCACGCCCGGGGAGAACTTCGCGCCGCCGAGCTGGAGAGGGAAGGGCTGCTCCGACTCGCCCGAGCCGACGCCGCCGCGGCGCTCGGAACGGCGCGCCGGCTCTCCGCAGCCGCCGCCCGGGTCGAGACGAGCCTCGTCGAACCGGCGACGCTGGCGCGGGCGGCGACCCGTTCGGCGTTCGATCTGGGCGCGGCGGATCTGCTGCGGCTGGTGGACGCCGAGCGGACCTTCGCCGAGGCCCGGCTGCTCGCCGGCGAGCTTCGCATCGGGGCCGCGACAGCGGCGATCCAGGCCCGACTCGCCCTCGGGGAGGGGCCACTGCCGTGACGCCGGAGCTCCGGCGGCCGAGCTCGGCCGGGAACCGCTCGGAAACGCGGCGCCCCCCGGCGATCCTGCTTCTGCTGGGGAGCCTGGCGTGCGGAGGCTCGCCGGACGAGATCCCGAGGGAAGCCGCGATGGCGGACCCGGCCGCCGGGATCGTCACGCTGTCGGCGGCGGGCCGGGAGGCGGCCGGCATCACGACCGGGATGGCGCGCGAGATCGAAGGCGCGGACGCCGTGGAGGCGCTCGGGGTCGTGGGCCTCGACGAGCGACGGACGGCTCGATTCGGGGCCATCGTGGACGGGGTGGTCACCGATGTTCCGGTCCAGCCGGGCGACCGGGTCGCGGCGGGAGCGGTGCTCGCCCTGATCCTGAGTCACGAGATCCACCATGTCTGGGCCGAGTACTTCACCGCGGTGGCCCGCCGGGACCATGCCGCGACCGAGCTGGAGTACGCGCGAATCGCCGTGGCTCGCGCCGAGAGGCTGGTGGCCGACCACGCGCTCGCGGCGCAGGAACTGGAACGGGCTCGCGCCGACCGGGGCGCCGCCGAGGAGGAGTTCGCCGGCGCGGCCGCCGACCTGCGCCGCACGGAGGAAGATCTCCTGCACTACGGCCTGACGCCGCGTCCGGACGCGGATCCGCATGAGAACGAGCACGTGCCGGTTCGGGCCCTGTTCGCCGGCGCGGTCATCGAGCGCTTCATTTCCCCCGGCGCCGCGGTCACGCTCGGAGAACCGCTCCTCGTCGTTTCCGACCTCTCGCAGTTGTGGATCGGCGCCGAGGTTCCGGAGACCGAGTTGCCCCGACTTTCCGTTCCGCAGCCGGTCGACTTCTCCGTCGAGGCGTGGCCGGACGAGATCTTCGAGGGCGAGCTCACCTCGATCGGGGACGTGATCAACCCGACCACCCGCCGGGTGACGCTGCGAGTCCAGGCGGCGAACCCGGACGGCAGGCTGAAGCCGGAGATGTTCGCCCGCCTGCGCATCGCCTCGGGCGCGACCCGGAGAATGATCGTGGTCCCGGAAGCCGCGGTCCAGTCGGAGGGCGGAGAATCCGTCGTATTCGTCGAGATGGGCCCGGGCGGGTTCCGACGGAGGGTCGTCGAGACCGGAGCCCGATTCGGGAGCGAGATCGAGATCCGGGAGGGGCTGGCGGCCGGGGAGATGGTCGCGACCGGCGGCGCCTTCCTGCTCAAGTCGGCGCTCATCGGACTCCCCGAAGAGGAGTAGCCGTCGGTGCCAGCGGACGCCGGCCCGGGACGCGGGCTTGCCGAGCGGTTCGTCGCCGCCGCCACCGAGCGCCGGGGACTCGTGCTGACCGGCGTCGCCGCGATCGCCCTGACCGGCGTCGCGGCGCTCTGGAACCTGCCGGTCGAGGCGTTTCCCGACCTCACGAACAACCAGGTCGTCGTGATCACCGAAGCGCCGGGACTGGGAGCGCCCGAGGTCGAGCAGCGCATCTCCTTCCCCGTCGAGACCGCTCTCATGGGGCTGCCCGACACCGAGGAGGTTCGGTCGGTCTCGAAATTCGGGCTCTCGCTGGTCACGGTGGTCTTCGACGACTCCGTTCCGCTCTATCTGGCGCGCCAGCTCGTCACCGAGCGGGTCGGAGACGTGCGGGGGCGGCTCCCCGACGGCCTCGAACCGGTGCTCGGACCACCCGCGACCGCTTTCGGGGAGATCTACCAGTACGTCGTCACCGGGGACGACCCGATGGCGAACAAGACCACCCACGACTGGGAGATCCGCAACCGGCTCCGGTCCGTGCCGGGCGTGAGCGAGATCAACTCCTGGGGCGGCCTCACCCGGCAGTTCGAAGTCGTCGTGCGCCCGGAGGCGCTCGAAGAGCACGACCTCGATCTGGGGGAGGTCTTCGAGACCATCGGGGAGAGCAACCGCGCCTTCAGCGGCGGTTTCATCGAGGCTCGCGACGAGCGCTACACGATCCGGGGCGTCGGACTCCTGACCGGGGCGCTCGATCTCGAGCAGGTCGTGCTGCGCTCCGGCGACGGCGTTCCGGTCCTGCTCGGGGACATTGCCGAAGTCGGCGTGGGGGCCATGCAGCGCAGCGGAGCGGTCACCCGGAACGGCGAGGGAGAAGTCACGAGCGGCATGGTCGTGATGCTGAAGGGGCAAAACGCCCTCGAAGTGTCGGAGCGGGTCAAGGAGCGGATGGAGGAGATCCTGCCCGGATTGCCGCCGGGGATGGGGATCGAGCCGTTCTACGACCAGAGCGAGGTCATCCACCGCACATCGGCGACGGTGCGCCGGAACCTGATCGAAGGGTGCCTGCTCGTCGTGCTCGTGCTCTTCCTGTTCCTCGGCGATGTGCGGGCCGCGCTCATCGTCGCGGCGGTGATTCCGCTCTCGATGCTCGTCGGCTTCGCCGGGATGCGGCTGTTCGGGATCTCGGCGAACCTGATGTCGCTCGGCGCCATTGATTTCGGCCTGATCGTGGACGGGTCCGTCGTCATGATGGAGAGCTTCGTGCGCCGCCGGGCGGCGGGCGGGGATTCCGGGAGCGACCGCGTCGGGCTCATCCGCGGCGCCGCCGTGGAAGTGGCGAGGCCGGTCCTCTTCGGCGTGCTCATCATCATCGCGGTCTATCTGCCGATCCTGAGCCTCGAGGGGCTCGAGGGCAAGATGTTCCGGCCGATGGCCATCACGGTCTGCTCGGCGCTGTTCGGATCCCTGGTCCTGTCCCTCACCGGCGTGCCGGTCGTCTCCACCTTCCTGCTCCGGTTTCGGGGCGTCCACCGGGAAGCGCGATGGTTCGGACGGCTCCGGGAGCGGTATCTCGCGGCGCTCCGGATCGCCATGAACCGGAAGGCGGTGACGGTGGGCGTCGCCGCGATCGTGGTCGCCCTCGCGCTCGGCTCCGTCCCGTTCCTCGGAACCGAGTTCATGCCCCGTCTCGACGAGGGCTCCATCCTGATCGAGATCCGCAAGCTGCCCTCGGTCTCGCTCGAGGAATCGGTGGCGATCTCCACCCGGGTCGAGCGGAAGCTGCTCGACGAGTTCCCCGAAATCTCCGAGGTCGTGACCAAGATGGGCCGCCCCGACCTGGCCACCGAGGCCATGGGGATCTACCAGGGCGACGTGTACGTCCTGCTCCCTCCCGAAGGGGATTGGGAGAGCGGCCGCTCGAAGGAGGATCTGATCGGGGCGATGGCGGCGTCTCTCGCGGAGATCCCGGGGCTGTCGGTCAACTTCACCCAGCCGATGGCGATGCGTCTCGACGAGGTTGTCTCCGGGATCAAGGCGGATGTCGCGGTGAAGGTCTTCGGCGCCGACGCCGCCGTTCTGGAGCGCCTCGGCGCCGAGATCCTTCGTGTCCTCGAGGCGGTCCCGGGCGCTGCCGACGCGCAGATGGAGCCGTTCTCCGGCGCCGCTCAGCTCGAAGTCCGGCTCGACCGCGAGGCGCTGGCCCGGTACGGGCTCCATGTGGCCGAGGTGGAGCAGCTTGTCGAGACCGCCGTCGCGGGCCGCGTGGCCACCGAGCTGCTCGATGGCGCCCGCCGTTTCCCCGTCGTGTTGCGGTTCCCGCCCGAGAACCGGGCGGACGCCGACGCTCTCGCCGCGCTCCCCCTCCTCGCCCCGGGCGGGGAGCGGATTCCGCTCGGTCGGGTCGCCGAGATCGTCGCCGCGCCCACGCCGGAGGCGATCCACCACGAGAACGCCGAGCGCCGCCTGGTGGTCCAGAACAACGTCCGGGGGCGGGATGTCGGCAGTTTCGTGGACGAAGCGCAGGCTCGGATCGCGGAGCAGGTCGTCCTGCCCTCGGGCTACTACCTGACCTGGGGCGGGCAGTTCGAGAACCAGGAGCGGGCGATGTCCCGGCTCGCGCTCGTCGTCCCGCTTGCCGTCGCGATCATCTTCGCGCTCCTGCAGCTCACCTTCCACCGCGTGCGGTGGACGCTGCTCATCCTGCTCAACGTGCCCTTCGCCGCGGTGGGAGGGATCGCCGCGCTCTGGATTCGGGGCCTCACGCTGAACCTCTCCGCCTCGGTGGGGCTGATCGCGCTGTTCGGGATCGCCGTTCTGAACGGGATCGTGATGCTGGCGGCGATCCGGGCGCTTCGCGAGGACGACGGGCTGTCGCTGCGCGAGGCCATCCTGCGCGGGGCCGGGTCGCGGCTGAAGCCGGTGCTCATGACCGCGACGGTGGCCTCGATCGGCTTCCTGCCGATGGCGATCTCGCAGGGCGCCGGCGCCGAGGTGCAGCGCCCGCTCGCGACCGTCGTGATCGGCGGCATCGTGACCTCGACGCTACTCACGCTCGTGGTGCTTCCGACGCTCTACGAACGGATGGAGCAGTGGGCGGAGACCGGGTCCGTGGACGCGTCGTGATCCCCGCTCCCGCGGACGGAAATGGCGAGAAATCGAGTCCCGTCGTCCGGTAGCGTCCCGAGCAGGCCGCGAGTCGGCGAATCCGTCGCCTTCCGCGGGCCGCCTCAGGGGCGGCGGCGGACCGCTTCGAGCTGGGCGACGAGTGCCTCGTTCCCGGGAGCGTCGAGGAAGCGATCGAACTCGAGCGTGTAGTTCCCCGGGTCGTAGCCGACGAACGTCTCCACCCGACTGCTCTCCATCCCGATCTCGGCGCTGCGGGGCCGGAATCCGGGGGCGGCGGAGAGATGCTCGAACCAGGGCTCCACCGCCTCGGTGATGAAGCTCACCGTGACCGCCTTGTCCTCCGTGAACGAGTGCATGCCCCGCGACGAGTCCACGAGCCCCACGAAGCCGGCGTGCGAGGTGCGCAGGATCTTCACCCACCCCTGATCCACGGTCTGGGGGAAACCGAAGGTCGTCTGGTAGAAGTCCAGCATCGCCGGAATGTCCGGGTAGTAGAGCCAGACGATCATCGCCTCGAAGCCCATGCCCGCGCCCGCCGCCGCTTCGTCGCCTCCGAGCGGCTCGGTCCGATCGAGGATCGGCATCAGGTCGGTGTTCTCGGCGTGGGGCAGGAAACGCTCGATCTCGAGGATGTAGCCCCCGGGGTCGTACATGGTGAAGGCGTGGTGGGCCGCCGACGGATCGGCCGTTTCCGGGTCGAAGCGGCTGCGGAACTCGACGCCGCCGGCGGCGTCGAGCCGCGCCTGCCACGCCGCGAGGTGTTCGGTGACGAGCGCGAAGGCGACCGTCTTCGGATCGTCGGCGCTGTGCATTCCCTCGGCCTCGTCCACGAGCGTCAGGTAGGCGGAATCGGCGACCTGGAAGACCTTGGCGAACCCGAAGTCGGACGCGAGCGGCAGGCCCAGCAGATCGCCGTAGAACGCCTCGGCCTCGGCCAGGTCCCGGTAGTAGAGGAACGCGTTCTGGGCGAGGATGTCCGGGAGCGCGACTTCCGCCTCGTCCCCGGTCCCGGACGCTTCGTCGGTGGGCGGCGCCGCACAGCCGGCGGCGAGAAGGGCGAGGAGGAGAGCGCGGCGCATGGTCGGGACGGTACCAGCCGGGAGTCGGGAGCCGGGGAGGGGGACGGGGTTCGCTAGCATCCGAACCATGAGCCTCCCCGCCCGCCTGCCCCCGGCCGCGGTGGCCCTGTCGGTTCTTCCCGCCTTCCTCGCCGGCGGGTGCGCCGCCGGCTCATCGGGAACCGCCCCCGATCCGGTCTCGCGGCTGCCCGCCCTGTTCGACCGCAGCGCGGCCGGGGACACCCTTCGGAGCGGCTCCTGGTGGAGCGCCTTCGGGGATCCGGCGCTCGACGGCGTGGTGGCGGCCGTGATCGAAGCGAACCATTCCCTCGCCGAGGCCGCCGCGCGCGTCGAGCAGGCGCGGTCGAGAGCGCGTCTCGCGAACGCCGCGAGGCTTCCGGTCGTCGCCGCTCGCGCCGGCCTGGATGCCTGGGACCTCCCGACGAACGCAGCCATCGGCGCCCAGCTCGATGAACTCGGGCTCGACTTTCCGCTTCCCGAGCGCCTGGGGCTGGAGACGTGGACGGCGGGCCTCGATTTCGCCTGGGAAGCCGATCTCCGGGGCCTCGCCGGGCGGGAATCCCTCGCCGCCGGATCGGAGTGGATGGCCGCGGAGTCGGATGTCGAGGCGGTCCGGATCGGCATCCTCGCCGAGACGATCGCGGCCTGGTTCGAGATCCGCGCGCTCCGGCGCCAGCACGAGCGCGCGCTGGGCAGGGTGGAGATCGCGGCGGAACGGGAGCGAGCCGCGCGGGACCGCTACCAGCGGGGGCTGGCCGGCGCGCTGGAGCTCTCCGCCATGCGTCAGGCTCGCCGGCGGGCCGAAGCGGCCGCGCCCGGCATTTCGAGACGCCTGGTCGAGGCGGAGTCCCGGCTTGCCGTGCTCGCCGGCGGAACCCTGGAGGACGTCGCCGGGTTCCTCGCCGCCGAGGCGGTCTCGCCGCCCCCGCCGACGCCGGTCCCGACGGGCATTCCGGCCGATCAACTCCTCCAGCGGCCGGATGTGCGGGCAGCCCGCCATCGGCTGGACGCCGCCGGCCACGCCGTGGGAGCGCGCCGCGCCGCGCTCCGACCGCGACTCTCGCTTTCGGGATCGATCGGACTCCGGAGCACCGAGGTCGAGGGACTGTTCGACGTCCAGCAGTGGTTCGCCACCCTGGCGTCCGGTCTGCTCGCGCCCGTCTTCGATGGCGGCCGCCTGCG
The DNA here is from genome assembly GCA_022822745.1 of Acidobacteriota bacterium. Lineage (GTDB taxonomy): Bacteria > Acidobacteriota > Vicinamibacteria > Marinacidobacterales > Marinacidobacteraceae > JAJEAO01. The sequence continues at coordinate 17,237 of JAJEAO010000048.1, read as the reverse complement.
GGACGAGGTCGCGATGGCCGAGGCCCGGTTCGAAGAGCTCGCGGCGGCCTACGGTCGGGCGGTGGTCACGGCGGCGGGCGAGGTGGAGGCGGCTCTCGCCGCGCTGGAGCGCGAACGCGAGGTGCGCCGCGCCGTCGCCGCCCGTCGCGAGCACGCCGCCGCGAGCCTCGACCTCGAGCGGGAACGCTACGCGGCTGGAGTCGGCGGCTACGACGCGGTGCTCGGCGCCCGCGACGCGCTGCTGGCAGCCGAGTCGGACTTCGTCGGCGCCGAACGCAGGGTCTCGCTTGCCCGGCTCGCGATCCACCGGGCCCTGGGGGGCGGCTGGGACGGCGGTGGCCTCGATCCGTCCCCGGCCGGGGCGGCAGCGCGATGAGCCGCCCCCGAGCCGCTGTCCTGGCGTCGGCCCTCCTGCTCGGGTCGCTGGGACTCGCCGCCCTCCTCATCGGGATGCGTCCCGAGCCCGCTCGGCAGGCGCCGCCGTCGCGAATTCCGTTCGCGACCACCGTCCCGGTCATCGCCGGCGCCGGTCCCCTCACGGTGCACGGAAGCGGCGCGGTCCGGGCCCGCGAGGAAGTGGAGGTCTCGGCGGAGGTCAGCGGTCGCATCGTGTGGCTGGATCCGGCGTTCCGGAGCGGCGGCCGGGTCCGCGAAGGGCAGGTTCTCCTCCGGCTCGAGGACGCGGACTACGAAGCCGGCGTGCTGCGGGCGCGAGCGAGTGTGGAAATCCGGCAGGTGGAGCTGCTCCGGGCCGAAGAGGAGGCCAGGATCGCGCGGGAGCACTACGAGCGCTTCTCGTCCGGCCCGTCCCCGGAGCCGGGGCCGCTGGCGTCGTGGGAACCTCAGCTTCGAGCGGCGCGGGCCGCGGTGGAACACGACCGCGCGTTGCTGGCGGAGGCCGAGCTGCGGCTCGCGCGCACCGCCATCCGGGCTCCCTTCGACGCGATCGTGCGAAGCGAGTCCGTCGCGGCGGGACAGTTCGCGCCGGCGGGAGCGCCTCTGGGGCGGCTGGCGCCGGTGGACGCCGTGGAGGTCGTGGCCTCGCTCGCCGACCGGGACGCCGCGCTGATTCCCGGTCTCTGGGATCTGCGGGCGGGCGCCCCCGGGCCGCGCATCCCGGTCCGGGTGCTGGCCACCGTGGGGGACGCCCGACTGGCGTGGGACGGCGTGCTCGACCGGATCGAGCCGGCGCTCGACGAGGCGACCCGGACGGTGCAGGCCATCGTCCGCGTCCCCGATCCCCTGACCGGGGGCTCGCCGATGGAGGCGGACCGGTCCGACGCCGGGTCCGCTCCGCCTCTCCTGCTCGGCCGGTTCGTGGACCTCGAGATCGAGGGAGTCGCGCCGCCGGCTTACTACCGGTTGCCGCGGCTCGCCCTGCACCCGGGGAACGAGGTCTGGGTCGTCCGGGACGGCGCCGTGGCCATCGTGCCGGTCGCCGTGCTGCAACGCCGGGACGACTGGATCTTCGTCACCGGCGCGCTGCGGGAAGGCGAGGACGTGGTCGTCGGCGGCGTTCCGTTCGCCACCGACGGCCTCAGGGTTCGCACCGCGGCGTCTCCGGATTGACCGGGACGCCCCCGCCGGCATGACCGCGTCCCCGCAGTTCCCGATCCGCGTTGCGGAGGAACTCGTCCTGCTGATGCTGGACGAGCGCAGCGGCTATCTGGAAATGGCGCCCGGCTGGAGATTCTCGTGCGTCATGGCGGGCGCGGTGCTGGCCGATCTGGCGCTCGAACACCGGATCGACACGGACCTGGAGGCGCTTCACCTGGCCGACGGGACGCCGACGGGGGACGACCTGCTCGATCCGATGCTGCGGGAGATCGTCGCGGCCGACGACCGGGCGGATGCGCAGTTCTGGATCGAGCGGGGCGCGCGCCACGCCGACGGGATCGTCGCCGCCACGCTCGACCGCCTGGTGGCCCGGAAGATCCTGAGCCACCGGACCGGCGGATTCTGGGGGCTGTCGCCGTCGGTCTCCCGGTCCGGAACCTACCCGACGGCCGATGCGACCGTGCGACGGGAGTCGAAGGCGCGCATCCTGGACGTGATCCTGAACGAGACGATTCCGTCTCCCCGCGACGCCATCCTGGTCGCGCTGATGCAGGTCTGCGGGGGCTTCCGCCTGCTGCTCGAGCCGGAGGACTACGAGGATCGGCAAGAGCGGATCGAGTGGATCGCGCGGCTCGACCTGATCGGGCGCACCGTGGCCACCGCCGTCCGGAGCAGCGCGTTGACGCCGAAGACCCGGAGCCCCCTCCGGCGGAAACCCATCCCCCGGATCGGGTGGCTGGACCTGCTGCGGCAGCCGGCGTTCCGCCGGGGGAACATCCCCCGGGGTCTGCGGAACCTCCACGAGCGGTTCGGGCCCGTCGTCCGAGCCCCGTTCCGGATCCGCGGAGCCCCGACGGTGATCGTGATGGGGGCCGAGGCGAACCACTGGGTGAACCGGCACGGCCGCTTCTACCTGCGCACGCGGGATTACATCCGGAACTTCGAAGCCGTGTTCGGCGCCAGCCGCACGATGCCCGGCATGGACGGGGCGGAGCACTACCGCTTCCGGCGGGAGATGCACTCCGCGTACTCCCGGCGGGCGCTCGCGGAGCGGCTGCCGGAGCTGATCCACCACTGCCGGCGTTCGCTCGCCCGATGGAAGGCGGGCGACTCCTTCGGGGCGACCGACGCCTTCCAGCGGCACATCAGCCATCAGATCTCGCATCTCATGATCGGGGTGGACTGCAGCGAGTACTCCCGGGAACTGATCGCCTTCGAACATCGGGCGCTCGTGACCCACGTCCAGGGCGCGCTGCCCCACTTCATGCTGTCCACGCCGCGCATGCGACGGGCGCGGCGGCGCGTCCACCAGCTTCAACGGGACATCCTCGCGACGCACACGGCGGGACAGCGCAAGGGGAAGCCGCCCGACCTCGCCGACACGGTCCTGCGCCTGCATCGCGACGATCCGCAGTTCCTGCCGGAAACCGACCTGACCTTCCCGTTCGTGGCCTCGATGGTCGCGAGCATCTATCTCGGCAGCGGGGTCGCCTTCGCGGTGTACGCCATGGCCCGGCATCCCGAGCTCCGCCGGCGGATCCGCGGGGAGGCGGAGGCGCTTTTCGGCGGCGGTCGCGAGCCGCAGGCCGACGAGTTCGATCACCGCTCGATGGATGTCACGGTCCGGTTCGCGATGGAGTGCGCGCGCCTGTATCCGGTGATCCCGATGCAGTTGCGAACGGTCATGAACGAGTGCGAGATCAGCGGATTCCGCATTCCGACGGGCGCCATGCTCCTGATCGGCCAGACGGTGCCCCACTACTGCGAGGATCTGTTCCCCGACCCTCTCGGGTTCGACATTGACCGCTACCTTCCGGATCGGGGCGAACACCTGCAGCCGGGCGCCTACGCTCCCTTCGGCCTCGGGACCCACATGTGTCTCGGACACCGCTGGGTGGAGCTGCAGATGGCCGTGAACCTGCTGCTCATCGCCTACCACCTCGACCTCGCCATCGAGCCGGGCGACTACCGGCTCGGGATCAACCCGTTTCCGACCTCGGCGCCGGGCCGGAAGTTGCGATTCCGCGTGGCCGACGTCGTCCGTCCCATCTGACTCCGGCCCGGGTTGTTCCGGCCCGGACTGTCTCGCGTCCGCCGGGCGTCAGGCCGCCGGACGGGCGTTCACCCGCAGGACCATCGCCATGAGGGCCGGGATGAGCAGCATCAGGATCGAGGTCGTGATCATGACCCCGACCCCGAGCGACGCGGCGAACGGAACCAGGAACTGGGCCTGGATGGCGCGTTCGAGGATGAGGGGCGTGAAGCCGAGGAACGTGGTCACCGATGTGAGGAAGATCGGCCGGAAGCGCCCCTTCGCGCCTTCGATGAGGGCGTCTCGCGGAGCGACCCCCTCCCCGAGGCGCTGCTCCATGAAGACGATCATGACGAGCGAGTCGTTGACCGCGACCCCGCTGAGACCGAAGAAGCCGAGGAACGAGGCGGCGCTGATGGCCAGCCCCAGAACCAGGTGGCCGAGGACCACCCCGATCAGTCCGAAGGGGATGATCGCCATCACGAGGAACGGCCTGGTCCAGGAGCCGAGGGGAATCGCGAGCAGCGCGAAGATCGCGACCATGGCCAGCGCGAACCCCCGGTAGAGGGCGTCGAGGGACTCGAGCTGCTGCTGCGCTTCCCCGCCGAACGACCAGGTCAGCCCCGGATTCGAGGCGCGCAGTCCGGCGAGGATGCTGTCCTCGAGGACGGCGTTCGCCTGTCCGGCCGAGATGACGCTCGCGTCCACTTCGGCGGTCACCGTCACGACCTGGCGCCCGTCCTGACGCCGGATGGCGGGAGGGGAGGAACCCGCCTCGATGACGGCCACTTCGCGAAGCGGCGCCTCCCCTCCGGCGGGGACGCGGATCAGGGCGGTCTCGAGATCGGTCAGCGCGTTCCGCTCCGCCTCCGGCAGACGCGCCTGGACCCTCGTTTCCTCGCGCCCGCGCTGGAACCGGAGCGCCTCCTGTCCGAAGAACGCGCCCCGGACCTGCTCCGCCAGGGACCGGGTCGTGAGTCCCAGGGCGCGCCCTTCCGGCCGGAGCCGGACATCCATCTGCCGCACGCCCGGGGTGTGATCGGAACGGACATCGAAGACGCCCGTGATGCCCCGGAGCCCGTCCACGACGGAGTCGGCGATCTCCGTCAGCCGCGCGGGATCGGGATGAGAGAGGACGGCCGCGATCGGGCTGCCGAGATCGATCACCTCGCCGCTGAAGCCGAGGCCCCGAACCTGGGGGAGGACGCCGACCTCCTCCCGCCACGCCTGGACGACGGCGAGGGTGGACAGATCCCGCTCTTCGGCGCCCAGGAGCTTGAACTCGACCGCCGCGATGTTCGGCCGGGGATTCGTCGTGGGCGTGGGTTCCAGACCGCCGCCTTCGATGCGCGGAGGCCGGCCCACCGTGACCAGGACGCCCGTCATCAGGGAAGGGGCGTCGCCGGGCCGCCCCCGGTCCAGCCGGTCCAGAACCCGCCGCCCGGCCCGCTCCAGTTCGATGGCCACGGCGTGCGTGCGCTCCGCCGGCGTCCCGTCGGGCATCTCGATCGTCGCGGTCACGAAATCGCCCTCCACGACGTCGGCGAAGGTCGTCGGGACGATCCCGGCGGGGACCAGGGACACGCTGAGCACCAGGAGACCGATGGCGCCCGCAACGACCACCACCGGATGCTCCGTCGCGAACCGCAGCATCCGATCCAGAGGCCCTTCGAGGAACCGGTCGAGCCCCCGGCCCACCCGACCGCGAGTCCAGGCCGCGAGTCGGTCCACCGGGTTTCGCGGCCGCCACTCCGGTCCCGGCAGGTGGGCCAGGTGCCCGGGCAGGATCAGCAGGGACTCGGCGAGCGAGATCAGCAGCATGCCGATGAGGATCACGGGCAGGGCGACCCAGACCTCTCCGATGCCCCCGGGGATGAAGAGGAGCGGGGTGAACGCGGCCACCGAGGTGAGGATCGCGAACACGAGCGGCTTCCGGATGCGCCGCGCGCCGCGAATCGCCGCCACCAGACCCGGCCTCCCGCGCTGGCGCTCCAGGTGGATGTGTTCGGCCACCACGATCGCGTCATCCACGATGACGCCGACCGCCAGGACGAACGAGAACAGCGAGATCGTGTTGATCGCCAGGTCGAGGGAGAGCATCACCGCGAGCGCGCCGGCGCCCGCGGTGACGAGCCCGGCGACGACCCAGACGGCGAGCCGGATCTCGAGGAAGAGCGCCAGGGCGAGGAAGACGAGCGCGAGCCCCAGCGCGCCGTTGCGCACCAGGAGCTCCACCCGCTCGGAGTAGGTCCGGGAGTCGTCGTTCCAGACGGTGACCCCCACCTGCGGTGGCAGAGCGGGGAGGATGACGGCGTCGAGGTGCGCGTGGACCGCCTCGGCCACATCCATCACCTGTTCCCCTTCGGCCCGATAGACCTCGACGAAGACCGCCGGCCGTCCCTGGTGGCGCAGGATCAGGTCGGTCTCCTCGAATCCGTCGCGCACCTCGGCCACTTCGCCGAGCCGCAGCGCGCCGCCATCGCGGCGGGAAATCAGCACGATGTCCTCGAAGTCGAACTGGCCGTAGCGCTGCCCGGTGGTCGTGACCCGGACCTCGGACGGCCCCGCCGCGATCCGCCCGGCGGGGAGATCGAGCGAACTGCTCCGAACGGCGTCCGCCACGTCCGCGATCGTCAGGCCGAGGGAGCGAAGGCGGGCGAGCGGAATCTCGATCGAGATCTCGTCGTTGCGCGTTCCCACCGTTTCCACGCGCGACACGCTGGGAAGCGAGGCCAGCTCATCCTCGATCCGGCGGGCCAGTTCCTTGAGGGCGCGCTCCCGGACATCGCCCGAGACGATGAGCCGGATCATGCTGGTCTCGTTGTCGAGTTCCCGGAACCGGGGGCGCTCCGCGGCCGCGGGAAACGAGGTGATCCGGCCCGTTGCGGCCTGGACCTCGTCCATGACCTCGCCGATGTCGGCGCCGGTGTTCAGCTCCGCGCGGACCGATGCGAGGCCCTGGGAGGCCAGGGACTTGACGGACTTGATGTCCGGCAGCGCCTGGATCTGCTCCTCGATCCGCAGTACGACGGCCTCCTCCACGTCCCGGGGCGAGGCGCCCGGGTAGGCCACCGAGATCTCGATCGTGTTGAACGGCACGACGGGCCAGGCCTCGCGCTCGAGTCCCGAGAACGAAACGGCCCCCGCGGCCAGGATGGCGCCCATGAGGAGGTTCGACGCGACGGGATGGCTCGCCATCCACGCGATGGGACCGGCTGGCTCCGCGCGCGACGGTTCGGCAGGCGACTTGACCGGGGACTTCACGGGAACGGGGGGCGCGGCGCGCCCCGGCGCGAGTCTATGGCCGGGTATCGGCCCCGATTCCTCCTCGGGTCGGGGGTGGTGGGTCCGAGCGGACATCGTCGCCCGGCTCGCGGGTCCGGCGAAGCCTCAGCGCCTTCTGCGTGGGGGTGGGGAGGAATCCCCGGGAGACGTCCAGGCGCGCCGGCGCGCTACATCCGGCGATACCGGGGTCCGGCGCCGCCTTCGCGCGGAGTCCAGCGGGGTCCGAAGACATCGGCGGCGCGGCAGTCCACGCAGTTCGACGGATTCACCGTCACTTCGTCGTCCCTGACCTCGTACACCCCGGCGGGACAGATCCGCTCCCACAGCTTCGCGGCGTCGGCCGGGAGCGGGTCGGGGGGGACGAGATGGGACGGATGGTCGTCGCGCGTGCTGTTTCCGGAGCGGAAGACGCCGTCCAGCTTGGTGAATGGCGGCGGCGCCGGAGCCGGTCCCTCGGGGACCTCGCGGGGATGCTCCGCGTCGTCCCCGAGCGCCAGGGTGCCCGGGGGCAGGGCGCCCACCGTGAGGCTGGCGAGGGCGGAGAGGAGCGCGCCGGGCAGCATCCCCCGGCGGAAGGCCGGTCGGAAGTTCCGCGTCCGGTGGAGATCCTTCAGGATCGGACTGGACTCGAGCGAGGCGTCGTAGAACGACAGCGGCACGTCCGCGCGCAGGTGGTTCAGCACCGCGTCGCCGGCGAGGATGCCGGAGCGCATCGCGTGGTGGATGCCCTTCAGGGACGCGACGTCCACGAACCCGGCGGCGTCCCCGAGAACGACCGCGCCGTCGCCGGAGAAACGCTTCGGCAGCGCGGGCGGTCCGCCTTCCGGAATCAGCTTCGCGCCCCACTCCAGACACTCGCCGCCGTCGAGGTGAGGTCGGAACAGCGGATGCCGCTTCAACTCCTGGAGCGCGGCGTGGACGTCGAGCGCCTCGGTGGGCGCGTCGAGGCCCACGACGAGCCCGAGCGCCGCGAGGTCGTAGCCCATCGGGTAGAAGAAGCTGCCTCCGAAGGCCTTCGGGGGCAGGGGATGGCCGAGCGTGTGGATCACGCGATCGGGCGGATGCTTCGACCGCCACAGCTCCTTGACGCCGAGAGCGAACGAGCCCGGCGCCCGGGAACCGATGCCGCACCGCGCGCGCCAGGCGGCGGTGAGGGGGCTCCGGGCGCCGTCGGCGAGAACCACGACGCGCGCCTCGATCGAGGCCGAGGGCTCGTGTCCCGGGCCCGGGGAACCGTCCCGGCGCAATCCGGCGGGGACCGTCTCCACGCCCCGAACCCGCTCGCCGTCCATGACGAGCCGACCCACCGGGAAGCCCGGGAACACCTCCACGCCGTACTCCTCGGCCCGGGAGGCGAGCCAGCGGACCATCTCGCAGAGCGAGGCGGTGTAGAAGCCGCGATTCCTCATGGTCGGCGGCGTGGGGATTCGAAAGGCTCGTCGGGCCGTGAGGAAGTGAACGCTTTCCCTCGTCACCTGCCGGCGGAAGGGAAACTCGCTGTCGTCGGCGCCCGGGAACAGCTCCCGGAACCCGACCGGGTTCACGACCGCGCCGGAGAGCGAGTGACCTCCCATCTCGGCGGCCTTCTCGAACACGGCGACGCTGACCTCCTCCCCGAGCGCCCGGGCCGCCCCCGCCAGCCGAATGGCGGCGGCGAGGCCGCCGGGTCCCCCGCCCACGACGACGACATCGAACGGGAGCGCGTCGCGTCCGGGAGAGCCGTCCCGGATCAGCCGCTCCAGCGGGAGCGCCGGACGGGAGTCGGCCAGCCGGATCCTCATCCGCCGAATCGCTCGGGATCCCAGCGCAGGCCCAGATCGGACGGAGGGGCGATGTATCCGAGGAGCGCCGACGACGCGACGACCGCCGGACTCGCGAGGAAGCCCTCCCCGCCGCGGCCCATGCGGTTCGCCCAGTTCCGGTTGAAGGAGGTGATCGCGCGCATCCCCGGCTTCAGGGCGTCCTCTCCCTGTCCGAAACAGGGCCCGCACCAGGAGGCGCGGATGGCGCCTCCGACCGACCGCAGGACCTCGGCAACCGGCTCGCCTCCCAGTCGGGGTTCGCCCTCCTCGATCCGTCGGCGGACGCCGCCGGAGCCGGGGAAGATCACGAACTTCCGCCGCGCCTCGTCCCGTCCCTCCTCGCGCGCCGCCCGCACGACCAGGGCGGCGGCGAGCAGATCCTCGTAGCTGCCGTTCGTGCACGAGCCGATGTAGGCCCGGTCGAACGGGATCCGCTCGCGGGCCACCTCGCGGGCCGGGTGCGCGTTGCCGGGAGAGGGGGGGAAGGCGACGAGCGGCTCCACCGCGGCCAGGTCGAAGACCTCCTCCGCCTCGAAGCGGGCCGCGGGGCCGGCGGGACCGAGGGCCTCGGGGAGGTCCCCGACGCCGCGCTCCGCATACCAGGCGGCGGTGATCGCGTCGAAGGGGAAGACCCCGTTCCACGCTTCGGCCTCCGCCATCATGTTGGCGATCGTGTTGCGCCAGGTCATCGGCAGCGCCTCGCCCGGGTCGGAGAATTCGACGGACATCCCGGCGGCGGCGCCGTCCCAGCCGGCGATGAGGCGCAGGACGACATCCTTGCCGGAGGACCAGGCGGGCAGCGCGCCCTCGAACACGACGCGGCGGGCCGGCGCCGGGGTGAGGAACACCGATCCGGTGGCCCAGCCGAACCCGAGCGCCGTGGAGCCGACCCCGATCCCGACCGCCCCGTGGGCCCCGTAGGCGCGGGAATGGCTGTCGGCGCCCGGGATCACCGCTCCGGGAGTCACCAGCCCCTGCTCCGGGAAGTAGAAGTGGAAGATGCCGTCCCCGGGCGCGGCGAACCACGGCGCCTCGAGGCCTTCCTCGACGGCGAAGGCCCGGCTGATCGCGGCCTGCCGCTCGTCGCGATCCCGGCCGGTGAACACGAAGTGGTCGCTCGCGATCGCCGCCTGTCGGGGGTGGATCGCGCCCCGGGTGATCTCCCGGAAGGTATGGATGGCGAACGGGGCGGTTCCGTCGGAGGCGGGCAGGAGGTCGGCGGCGACGAGGATCGTCTCGCCCGGCGCGACGCGGGCGGCGCGATCCACCCGGTGGGCGTGGAGGATCTGTTCGGTCGCCGTCAGCCGCCTCCGCGTCGCGGCGTCCGGCCAGACGACATCCGGATCGCGGTCGAGGGAAGCGAGGAACTCGCGGCGTCCCACCGCGAAGATCCCGCCGGCCCGACGGAGCTCTTCCTCCCGCGCGGTCAGGGGACGGGGGGCGTAGGAGCGGCCGAGGCTCTCGTTGACGAGGCGCCGGGTCGTCGGATCGAAGCGGAACCGGTGGCCGTCGTCGGCGTCCGCGGCCGCCTCCGGGCATTCGAGCGCATGAAGGCCCAGGTTCAGGGCGTTCCGGCGGAAGATGTCGCCGACATCGGCGCCGAGGACGAGCACCAGGGTGGTTCCGGCGTCCCGGGCGATGCCGAGAAGCCCGGCCGGGCTCATCTCGCGGGAGGATCCGATGCCGAAGCGGTCCCCGGCGACGACGAAGTTCTGGCCGGCGCGGACGCGCTCGGCGAAGTCCGGCATCAGGTAGCGGAACGTCCCCGCCTTCCACCGTTCGTCGAGCCGGTCGAGGCTCTCGGAGACGCACCAGGCCGAGGGGGTGATCTGGTCCGTGTCCACCGCGTCGCGCTTCTGCCCGGGCCGGTCCGGATCCCACAGCACGAGCGCTTCGCCGGTCACCGGAGCCGCGTTCGCGGCGTTCGCCCCGACGGGATCCGGGGGCCGGGGCAGGGCGACACCGCGCCTGCGCCTCGGCGGCGGAATCTCCACGCGGCGGAGTATAGGGATGGCGGACCGATCGCGCCCGCCCTCGCTCGCGCGCCTCCGGAGGGCGGTGGAGACGACGGTTTCCGCCGGGGTTCGGGCCCGCCGTACTAGAATTCCGTTTTCCCGCGAGACCGACCCGATCCCCGTGCACCTCCTGACTCTCGCGGCGGCGTGGGCGACTCTCCCGGGAGCGATCGCCGTCGCGCCCCCGGTCCAGCGTCCCGAGCCTCCGTCGTGGCGAACGGAGGCGCCGGCCGCCTTCGACGAGATCTTCGTCCTGACCATGGGTCCGGACCACGACGACCTGTTCCGCGAATGGGGCCACGCCGCCCTCTGCGTCGGCGAGAACTGCTTCAACTACGGCGTCACCGATTTCTCGCGGCCGGTGGGCCTCCTCTTCGACGTCCTGCTCGGGCGGGCGATCTTCCGGATGGCGGTGACGCCCTACCGGCACACTCTCGCCACCTACGCCGCGCACGACCGGACCGTGTTCCGACAGGATCTCGAGCTCCGCCCGGAAGCCCGGTCGGCGCTCCTCGGCATGCTCGCCGCCGATCTCGTGCCGGGAGCGAGCGAATACCTCTACAACCACTTCGAAGACAACTGCACGACCCGCATCCGGGACTATCTCGACGATGCCTCCGGCGGGGCGCTCCGGGGTCCGATCGGGATGCCGCCCGAGTCTGCCGGCCGCGGCGGCGCCCCGGCCACGTTCCGCAGCCAGATCCGGCGCGGCCTCGCCGACCGGCCGCTCCTGCTGTGGGTGTCCGATGTCGGAGTGGGCGCCGCGGTGGATCGCCCGATCGGCGACTTCGAGATGATGTTCCTTCCCGGAGGGCTGCGGGCGGGCGTCGAGGCCGGATTCGCCGCGCCGCCCCGGAAGCTGCGCGCCGGACGGGACGGCGACACCCTCCCCGGCGATCCCGGAAGCGGCCCGTACGTCCCCGCCCTCCTGATCGTGGCCGCGGGTCTCGCGGGCCTGATCCTCCGCGGCGAACGCTCGAGTCGGGTCGTGACCGTGGCCGTCGGGGCTGGCCTCGCGCTGCTCGGCGCGATCGGGCTGTTTCTCCGCATCGCCAGCCCGCTCCCGGAGTTCAGCAGCAGTTTCCTGTTCCTGGCCATCCCGGTGACCGACGGCTTGCTCACGACGCGGTGGGCCCGGCTCTACGCCCCCGTCCGGCTCGCGTTCGCGGCGATCTCTCTCGTGGTCCTGTTCTCCGGCTGGATTCCGCAGCCGCTGGCCTGGACCGTGTTCGCCGCGACGCTCCCGGTCGGCGCTGTGTGGTGGACGAGCCGGCGGCCCCCGAAACCCGTCCCCGCCCGATGATCGAGGTTCCCGCGCGCGACCCGGCGCCGGGTCGGATCGCGGCGCTCCTGCGGAGGCGCCGCATGCCGGAGGCTTTCGTGCGCGCCTTCCTCGCCGCCCGCGCAACCGCTCTCCGCGGGCCGGCCTGGATCCGGGAGAAGGAGATCGAACCCGTCGAGGAGCTGCCCCGTCTGCCCTCCGACGGGCCGGAAGCGTCCGCGGCGGAGCGCGCCCGCACGGTCGCCATCACGCTGAACGGCGGACTCGGAACCACGATGGGGATGCAGGCCCCGAAAGCGCTCCTCCACGCCGCGAACGGCCGGACCTTCCTCGACCTGACCCTGCAGCAGGCGGAAGCGGCGGGGGTGCGGCCGCTGCTGATGAACAGCTTCGCCACGGACCGGACCGTCCGCGCCGAGATCGAGGGGCGCGACGGGCCGGTCGAGTGTTTCCTCCAGCACCTCGCTCCGAAGCTCGATCCGGGGCGCCTCGCTCCGGTGCGCGCGTCCGGCCGACCCGAGCTGGCGTGGTGCCCGCCGGGGCACGGCGATCTCTACACCGCGCTCGGGACGAGCGGCGCGCTCGCCCGCCTCCTCGACGCCGGCGTCCGCTACGCCTTCCTCTCGAACGTGGACAACCTCGGCGGCTGGCCCGACCCGAGGGTGCTGGCCCGCTTCATCGCCTCGGGAGCGCCGTTCCTGATGGAGGTCGTCCGGCGGACCGAGGGCGACTGGAAGGGAGGCCACCTCGCGCGGCGACGCGGGGAGGGCGGACTGGTGCTGCGGGAGACGGCCCAGTGCGCGCCCGAGGACCGGGAGGCGTTCCGCGACGCCGGGCGCTACCGCTACTTCAACGCCAACAACCTGTGGGTGCGGCTCGAGGCGCTGAAGGAGGCGCTGGATCGCTCCGGCGGCTTCCTCCCCCTCCCGGTCATCGTGAACCCGAAGACCGTGGACCCGCGCGACCCCGATTCGGCGCCATGCGTCCACCTCGAACAGGCCGCCGGATCGGCGATCGCGATCCTCCCCGGCGCGACGGCGATCGAGGCGCCCCGCCGCCGGTTCGCTCCGGTGAAGACGACCGCGAACCTGCTCGTCCTTCGCTCCGACATCTACGACGTGGGACGGGACGGCCGCGTGGAGCCGCGCCGGAAACCCCCGTTGCTCGAACTCGATCCGGACCGCTACCGGTTCGTGAGCGATCTCGAGACCCGCTTCCCTCACGGCCCGCCGTCGCTCGTCGGCTGCGATCGTCTGCGGATCGAGGGCGATGTCCGTTTCGGCCGCGATGTGGTCTGCGAGGGCCCGGTCACCGTGATCGCGCAGGGCGCGGAGGCCGTGATCCCCGACGGCGCCTGCCTCTCCGGCGTCGTTCGCGTCTGAGCCGGCTTCCGGCCGGCGACGGGAGGACGCGGGCTCCGCATAGAATTCCCGATCCGGCCGGCGATCCCGGTCCTCCCGACTTCCATCCCCGATGCGCAGCGACGAACGCCACAAGCTGGGAACGGACGAGTTCGTCCTCCAGGTGGACCGCGCCGTGGACTGGGCCCAGGGAAACCGCCGCCTGCTGCTGACGCTCGTCGCGGGAATCGTGGGGGCGTCGCTCCTGGTCGGCGGTCTGCTGGTGAACCGCGCCAACCGGAAGGAGGCGGCGCGCACCCGGCTCGGGATGCTCACCGCCGAGATCCAGACGGCGTTCGGGGGCGACGAAGCGCTCGGCGAGCCCTGCGCAACCGTGCGAGCGGAGCTGGAAGGGCTGGTGGAGAGCGAGGGCGGCTCGCAGGAAGGCCGGACCGCCGCGTACTACCTCGGGATCTGCGACCGCGCCGGAGGCGACCTCGAAGCGGCCCGCGTCCGCTTCGAGGCGGCTCGGGCCCGCCGCGACCTGATCGGCGACCTCGCCGCGCTCGCCCTCGCCGGCGTCCAGCGCCGCGCGGGAGACACCGAGGAGGCCGCGCTCACCTACCGCACCCTGCTGGACGGCAACACCGGCATCCCGGTCGAGTCGGTGCTGTTCGAACTCGGCGTGCTGGAGGAGGAGGCGGGCCGGCCCGAGGCCGCCGTCGCGCTCTACGACCGGATCGTCGAGGAGCACCCCGGATCCTCCTTCCTCGACCTCGCCGAGACCCGGCGAGAGCGGCTCGTCCCATCGTCTCCGTGACCGGCGGGGCGGCAGTCGGTTCGTCTTCGTGATCGGCGGGGCGGCAGTCGGTTCGTCTCCGTGATCGGCAGGGCGGCGGTCGGTTCGTCTCCGTGATCGGCAGGCGCCAGCGGGGGATGCTTCGGTGACCCGGGGAGCGTTCCCGCCCGCGCCGCCGCCGCCGCGCCCGCGTCGGGGCCGCGGCTGCATGCTCGGCTTCCTGCTCGTCGGGGCCGTCCTGGCCGCCCTCGTCCTTCTGCTGGTCGGCATCGGACTCGTGATCCGCGACGGCCCGGGTGTCCCGCTCGGGAGCGTCGTCGTGGTCCCCGCCGGCCGCGACGTCCCGGAGACCCGTCCGTACGCCCCGTTCCTGTTCCTGGACCCGGAGCCCGACTTTCCCGGCCTCGTCGCCGGGATCCTTCGGACCGGCGAGGATCCGCGGATCGCAGGCATCCATCTGCGCATCGAGGAGGGTGGCCTTGGATGGGGTCGGGCCCGGGAGCTGCGCGATGCGGTCCTCGCCGCCCGCGCCGCCGGCAAGCGCGTCACCGCTTCGCTCGATTACGCAGGCCCGCAGGGGATCTATCTCGCGAGCGCCGCCTCCCGGATCACCATGCACCCCCGGGGGCAGCTCGCTCTGAGCGGGCTCCATGTCGAGATCCTCTACTACGGAGAGCTGCTCGAGGAACTCGGTGTGGAGGCGCAGTTCGAGGCCATCGGGCCGTGGAAGACCGCGCCGGAGATCTACACCGGCTCGACCATGACGGAAGAGAACCGCGCTCAGATCACGGCGCTCGGCGAGGCCATCCGGCGCGAGATCGTCGCCGCCGTGAGCGACGGCCGGGGGCTCGACCCGGCGGAAACCGAACGTCTCCTGAGGGAGGGCCCCTGGACCGCTCCGGACGCCCTCGAAGCAGGCCTGGTGGACGCTCTCGATTACCACGACGGGATCGAGGCCGATGTCGTGGGACAGGGGACCGGCCGCCTCGTCGCCGTGGAGGATTACCTGACTTCGCTTCCGCCGCGCCCCGCCGCCGACGCGCGCATCGCCGTCGTCCATCTCGACGGCGTCATCGCGCCGGGCCGGAGCCGCGAGGACGTCGTGATGGGTCGGATCGCCGGAGCGGAGTCTCTCGTCGAGGCGCTCGAGAGCGTCGAGGAGGATGACTCGGTGGACGCCGTCGTCCTCCGGATCGCGAGCCCCGGCGGCCTCGATACGTCCTCCGACTCGATCTGGCGCGCGGCCGAGCGGATCCGGGAGGCGGGCAAGCCGCTCGTGGCGTCGTTCGGGGACGTTGCCGCCTCCGGCGGATACTGGGTCGCCACGGCGGCGGAGAGGGTGATCGCGACGCCGCTCACCACGACCGGCTCGATCGGCGTGTTCGCGGGCAAGTTCGCGATGGGCGGGCTCTTCGAGAAGGTGGGCCTTTCGGCCGAGCGCGTGGACCTCGGTGGCAGTCCCGGGTGGACCAGCCTCGCCGCCCCGCTCGACGACGAGGAGCGGAGACGCCTCCGCGCGAGCCTCGAGGGCACCTACGAGGCGTTCCTCGAACGGGTTGCGACGAGTCGGAGCATGACGACCGACGAGGTGCGCGCGCTCGCCGGCGGCCGGGTCTATTCGGGCGTCGCGGCCCACGAGGCCGGACTCGTGGACGAACTCGGCGGCCTGACCGACGCCATCCGGGTCGCCGCCACCGCGGCGGGGTTCGCGGAGGACGCGCCGACCGAGACGATCCACCTGCCGGAGCCCCCGACGTTCGGCGAGGCGCTCGAAGTCGAGCTCGCCCGCGGACTTCCCGGCGGGATGCGTCTCCGGGACCGCTTCCCCGTCCTCGTGGCCGCCCTCACCGGCGCCCGCCTGACGCTGCTGCCCTTCATCCCCGACTTCCGGTAGCGAGCCCGCGCGGCTCGCGTCTCATCCTGATTGACGCGGATGCCTCGTCTCGATCGGCGCGCGAATTGCGCCCGGGCGCGCCCGCCGTCAGGCGTGGGCTCCTGATCAGAAATGGGACCGGACCGGTCATGAGCGGCGCCGCTCGCATCGGACTGCGAGGATCCGGATCCGGTGTCTTCCGTGATGGGCGGCGAGTCCTTCACGCGGAGGGGCGGGGGAGAACGGCAGGAAGAGCCCGAGGCGGAATGGAGCGCCGGGCGTCGGGAGATCCGGGGGCACGGGACGGGTGCGGGAGGCGTGGATCCGGTGAAGACACGATCAGGCGGGTTCCACGGTAAAGCTCGCGAGGTTTCGGGACTTGCGGCTGAACTCCATCCCGATGAGGTGGATGGTCTTCCCGGCGCCCCGGTACTTCTCCGCATAGCCCCGATCCCGAAGCTGCGCGATCGCCGATCCCGCAGGCTCGTCCACCACCTTGAACTCGATCAGGAGCACCGACCCGGGGAGCCGCACCGCAAGATCCAGCCGTCCCCGGTTCGTCGCGTCCTCCGCCACCAGGTCCAGCCCCGACGCCGCGCAGAAGGAATAGAAGACGCTCGCGTAGTACCCCTCGTAGCGCGCCAGCTTGTTCCTCCGATGCCAGTCGTGCGGAATGCTCGCGAACAGCGCCCGAAGAACAATCTCGACCCGCGCGAAGTCGCCCATGGCCAGGAGCGTCGAGAGGTCATCCTCCCGGTCCGCCGTCTCCGCGGCCATCGGCGCCATCCACCGGAACAGATGGTCGTTCAGCGCCTGGCGCACTTCGCGGTTCGGATAGCCGAGCCGGAACCGTGGCCGGCCGCCGCGTTGATCCTCTCCCGTGATCGTCAGGTAGCCGGTCTGGAACAGCAGCGCCTCGGGCTCGATCTGCTCCACGTCGAAGGAGGCAAGAAGGTCGCGGGTTCCGAACATGGTCTCCAGCTCCGGAGTGAACAGCCCGCGCTGGCGCAGGATCTCGACGAGGAACGAGGGCGTCGCGGTCTCGAACCAGTGGATGTCGAACTCGCCGGTGTCGAAGAGGAGCAGGATGTCGAACGGGTTGTACACGCGTTCCCGGCCGCGCCACGAGTAGCCGTTGTACCACTCGCGGATGCGCTCCCGGTCGAGGCCGGGGAGTTCGGGGGCGAACACCTCGTCGAGGTCGGCCTCGGTGTAGCCGCAGATCGCCGAGTAGGGCGGCCTCAGGGTGATG
>JAJEAO010000034.1 GCA_022822745.1 Acidobacteriota bacterium | reverse complement strand
CCCTTCTCTACCGCCAGCTCCCGCCAGTTCCCCGGAAGAAACGACCGCAGCAGCCCCCACTCCTCTCTCATGCCGTCCTCCCGCCGAAGCCTGATTCTTTCGGCAAGAGGAGGATACCACTATGTTAGCGCCTATGGGGGGATCCCCCTTCTCCGAGAAAGAAAGTCGCGTTGATCGCAACCTGGAGCGGAGCGAAGGTTGCGATCCGAGGCGCGAAGCGCCGAGCGGGTCGGGGAGGGGGGCCACTTCGCAGAGAGTCGGTCTTCACCCATCGGGACGACCGGATCCTCGGCCCCCCTCCCCGGCCCGCCCGGGCTTTCCGGCGAGTGCGGTCAGCGCCGCCCGGCCGTCGAGAGACGAGGACTTGAGCCGGAGGTCGGTGGCCGCCGCCTCGCGGAGCAGTCGCCGCAGATCCGCCGGCGTGAACCGGGCGGCGGTGCGACGCAGATCCTCGGCCACACGGGGCGGCGCCCCGACCGCGCCCGCCAGCGACTCCCGCCCCGGCTTCCACGCCTGCGCGAGCTGCAGCCGAACCAGCGTCCGGTAGAGAAGAGGGAGCAGCACCGTCGGGTGCTCCCCCTCGCCGAGCAACCGATCGAGGGCCTCGAGCGCCTGCGCCGTGTCTCCCCGCTCGACCGAGTTCGTGAACCGGAACCGGTCGCGCAAGCTGCCCCCGCCGAGCACCGCTTCCATGTCGGCCATCGAGACCGCGCCGGCTCCGTCGTCACCGGTGAAGGCGAGCAGCTTCTCGATCTCGTTGGTCTGGCGCCGCAGATCGCTTCCGAACCGCTCGGCGAGCAGCTCGGCGCCTCCGTCGGGAAGCGCGAGCCCCCGCTCCCCGGCGGCGCTCCGGATCCACGCCGGCATCCGGGACTCCGGGGGAGGATCGGCGTCCACGGCCACCGCCCGCTTCTCCTTGACCGCCGCTGCCAGCGCCTTGCCGAGCGCGCGCCACTCCTTGCGGCGCCGATCGGGATCCCGTTCCCATTCCACCGCGATCACGGTCTTCCCCGGAGGCTCCGTGACCAGCCCGAGGAAGGCCTCCCCGAGCCGTCGCCCCGCCTTCGTGCGAGGCGGCTGGACGAGTCGGGTCGCGTTCTCCACGATCACGACCGGGGCGCCTTCGAAGGAGACCGTCCGGGCCGCGCTCTCGAGCTGATCGCGCTTCGTCCTCAGCCCGTTCAGCCGACGCCGCCGATAGGGGGCCGGTTGCTCGCCGAGGTGATGCGACGCCACGGTCCGGAGCGCTCGTCCGCGAAGCCACGCGTCGGCGCCGCCGATGATGTAGAGCGCCGGACCTTCGGAGGGCAGGAGTCGCTTCCGGATCTGCGCGGCGGGTGTGGGCCGCAGCGCGGAGAAGGTCCTGGCGAAACCGGCGGAACGCCACGCCATGGCGCTCAGAACCCCTCGAGCATGGCCACGAGGAGGGAATCGGCGAACGAGGTGGCGATGCGCCGGAAGGCGAGACCCTCCCGGTCGAACGCGGCGTCCGGGTCGTCCCCGATGGCGAACTCGTCGCGGAGCGTGAACTCGTCCGAAGTGAACAGAACCTCGTCGTTCACGACGTCCCGCAGCTCCACGGTGGCGCGCACGATGATCAGGTAGGTCGAAGCCGCTCCGCTGGCGGAGTCGAGCTGGGCGGGAGCGAAATCCACGCTGAGCACGGTGCCGGAGAGCACGGCGTGCGCTCCCTCTTCGGTCTCCTGGACCTCGTAGCGGCCGCGGCGGTTGAACCCGGAGATGATCTCTTCGGTCATCGCCTCCTCGACTTCGGGGAAGGCGCTCTCGTTCTGGAAGGGGAGCACGGCGACGATCTCGATGTGCCCCGGGAGCCCGGACCCGACTCCCGCGAGCCGATAGCCGCACGCCGGAAACGCCGCCGCCGTCGCCGCCGCCCCGAGCAGGGCCCACCGGGAAACGAGGCTCGTGACGGCCCTCTCAGCCACGCGCCGGTTTCCGCGCCACGAAGTTCACCAATCGGTCCGGCACCGTGACCACCCGGGAGACCGTCAGGCCATCCAGATGCCGCGCGACGCCGCGGTTTTCCCGCGCCAGGGCGACGAGTTCGTCGCGGTCTAGGCCCCGCGACGCCTGGAGGCGCCCGCGCAGCTTGCCGTTCACCTGGACCACGATGAGGACCGTCTCCTCGCGGGCAAGCTCTTCATCGCACTCGGGCCACGGGAAATCGAGCAGCGGAGTCTCGCGGCCGAGGCGCTCCCACAGCTCCTCGGTGAGGTGCGGGGCCATGGGGTTCAGGAGCGACAGCACCGTCTCCACCGCCTCCCGAACCGCCCGCCGAGCCGACCGGGATCCGGCGTCGGGAAGGCGCGCGAGCACGGCGTTCCACAGCTCCATGATCGCGGCGATCGCGGTGTTGGGATGGATGCGCTCGCCCAGGTCATGGGTCACCCGCCGGATGGTCTGGTGGGTCTTGCGGCGAAGCCCGAGGTCGGGCCCCCGAAAGACGTCTTCTTCGTCGGGGAGCGGCGTCTCCGGGAGCCACGACGCCGCTGCGGGGATGACGCGCTCGAGCCGCTTCAGGAACCGCGCCGGGCCCTGGAGGCGGGCGTCGGTCCAGTCCATCTCCTTCTCGGGAGGCGCCTCGAACAGGACGTAGAGGCGGATCGCGTCGGCGCCGTGCTCCTCGATCGCCGCGTCGGGGTCCACCACGTTCCCCTTGCTCTTGGACATCTTGGCGCCGTCCTTGATGACCATGCCCTGGCTCAACTGCCGGACCACCGGCTCGTCGTGGTCGCAGAGCCCCAGGTCGCGCATGACCCGGGTCCAGAACCGGCAGTAGATGAGATGCAGGATCGCGTGCTCGACGCCCCCGATGTAGAGATCGATGGGGAACCAGGCCCTCGCCCGCTCCGGGTCGAACGGAGCTTCGGCGTTCTCCGGGTCGAGATAGCGGTAGAAGTACCAGGACGAGTCCACGAAGGTGTCCATCGTGTCCGTCTCGCGCCGGGCGCGGACGCCGCAGGCGGGACAGTCCACCCGCATCCAGGCGTCGCACTTCGCGAGCGCCGCGCCGCCCTTGCCGGTGATCTCGACGTCCCGGGGCAGCTCCACCGGCAGATCCTCGTCGGGGACCGGGACGACGCCGCAGTCGCCGCAGTGCACCATGGGGATCGGCGTCCCCCAGTAACGCTGCCGCGAGACCCCCCAGTCGTGGAACCGCCACTCGGTCCGGGGGCCGCCGAAGCCACCCTCGGCGGCGTGGCGCGCCATCGCCTCCTTCGCCTCCTCGGTGGGGAGCCCGCTGAAGTCTCCGGAATCCACGACCGTGCCGTAGTCGGTGAAGGCGCCGTCGCCGGCCGCGGAAGCCGGATCGTTCGGAATGACCACCTGGCGGATCGGGATGTCGTACCGGACCGCGAATTCGTGATCCCGATCGTCGTGGGCGGGAACGCACATGACCGCCCCGGTTCCGTAGTCCATCAGGACGTAATCGGCCACGAACACCGGAATGTCCTCGCCGGTGAACGGGTTGACCGCGGCGACGCCGGCGCGGACGCCGGTCTTGCCGGCGGGGGCGCCGGGAGCGGCGGAGGCGGCGGCGAGCGCGCGGGCGATGTAGTCCCGAACCTCGCCGTCCTCTTCGGCGATCCGCGCCGAAGCCGGATGCCCGGGCGCGAGCACGAGGGCGGTGGCGCCATGGATCGTGTCCACCCGGGTGGTGAAGACGGGAATCTCGCCGTCGTCCCCGAGCGCCGGGATGCGGAACCGGACTTCGGCGCCCTCCGACTTCCCGATCCAGTTGCGCTGCAGCAGCAGCACCTTCCGGGGCCATCCGGTCATCCCCTCCATCGCATCCAGCAGCTCGTCGGCGTACTTCGTGATGCGGAAGAACCACTGCGGAAGCTCCCGCGACTCGACCTCGGACTCGCAGCGCCAGCAGCCCCCCGCCTCCACCTGTTCGTTGGCGAGCACGGTCTCGCAGCCGGGGCACCAGTTCACCGCCCGGCTGGCGCGGTACACCAGACCGCGCTCGCGCATGCGGAGGAAGAACCACTGGTTCCACCGGTAGTACTCGGGGTCGCAGGTGGCGAACTCGCGGTCCCAGTCGTAGCTCAGCCCGAGGCGGCGGAGCTGGCGCCGCATGTGGGCGATGTTGTCCTTCGTCCACTCCGCCGGATGGACCTCGTTGGCGAGGGCGGCGTTCTCGGCGGGCAGACCCAGCGCGTCCCACCCGATGGGATGCATCACCGCAGAGCCGCGGCGGCGGTGGAAGCGGGCGACGACATCCCCGATGGAGTAGTTCCGGACGTGGCCCATGTGGATGCGGCCGGACGGGTAGGGCAGCATCTCGAGGCAGTAGTAGCGGGGTCCGTCCGGCAGATCCGGCGTCCGGAACGCGTGTTCGCGCTCCCAGCGGTCCTGCCACTTCTGCTCGACGACGGGGTGGAAAGGCGGCCTCTTCATGGGAACTCGGCGGGGCGACTCGGCGGGCAGTGTAGGCGGTTCAGGGCGCCGGCAGGAGGCGAAGCACTTTCCTGAAGATCGCTCCGGCGGCGATTCCGGGGGGATGATCGGGACGCACCCACCGGGCCCCCTCCGGAAGCCGGTCGGGCGAGGCGCCGGCGAACGTCGCCTCGAAGGCGAACACCGTGATCTTCCGATGCATGATCTGGTGGGGGAACGGCGGCAGGGCGCGCCCGGGGACGAGTTCGAGCCGGTATCGCCGGGAGGCCTCGCGCGCGAGCGCCCGCCTCGGCGATTCACCCGCCCGACACGGCCCGCCGGGGAAGTCGAGGAGGCCGCGGAGCGGGCTCTCCCGGCGGCGCACGAGGAGCAGTCCCTCCTCGGCGTCGCGGACCACGCCGCGGGTCGTCGAGACGACGGTCGCGGCCGGGCGCGGGGCTCGCTCGGGGAAGTCCGCCTCCCGGCCGGCGGCGCGGGCCCGGCAGGCCCCGGCGGCGGGGCACTCGCCGCAGCGCGGGCGCTTCGGGAGACACACGAGCGCCCCGAGTTCCATGAGAGCCTGGTTCCACGCCCCGGGGTCGGCGGCGCCGCCCGCGCGCATCAGTTCGTCGGCGAGTTCCCGGATGCGCCGCTCGAACGCGGCCCGGCCCGGCGCCCCCGGCACGGCGAACAGGCGTGCGAGCACCCGGCGCACGTTCCCGTCCACGACCGCGACCGCCTCGCCGAACGCGATGGAGGCGACCGCGGCGGCGGTGTACTCCCCGACGCCCGGCAGCTCCTTCAGCGCCGCCGCGGCTCGCGGGATCTCGCCGCCGCCGCGGGCCAGCCGACGCGCCGCCCGGTGAAGCGCCCGGGCGCGGGCGTAGTAGCCGAGGCCGGACCACATCGCGAGGACCGCCTCCTCCTCCGCGGCGGCGAGCGTCGCCGGGTCGGGGAACCGGGCCACGAACTCCCGGTAGCGCGGGAGCATCGCCTCCACGCGGGTCTGCTGGAGCATGACCTCCGCGACCCAGACCCGCCATGGATCGGGATCGTCGCGGAACGGGAGGGCGCGGCGGTGCGCCTGGAACCAGGCGAGGATCCGTCGCTGCACGACGGAGCGCCCGACCCCCGGACCGCGCGGCGCCGGGGGGAGGGCTCCAGCGGGAGAACGGCCCGGCGCTCCGCAGCTACCGGTCGTGGAGGTCCTGCCCGATCCGGCGGTAGAGATCCACCGCCTCCACCAGCTCGGACTTCAGGATGTACTCGTCGGCGGTGTGGGCGTTGTGGATGCTGCCCGGCCCGATGAGGAGCGGCCGGCCCCACGACGGCATGAACGGGATGTCGGTGGAATAGGACATCGGGGCGACGCGGAAGCCGGGGAGCGTCTGGCAGAAGACAGCGTCGTTCTGTCCGACGAGCTCCAGGGACAGCTTCCGGTCGGCCGCGATCATGCGCTCCACCCGCTCGCGCGCCGGCCGCGCCGGCCCGACAAGCCGCCAGTAGAGGGTCGCCTCCGCGGCAGGCGCCAGGATGTTGCCCGCGATCCCGCCGGCGATCTCACCGACGTTCAGCGTCGCCGGACCCAGCATCTCGTCCTCGCCCCAGTCCATCGCCCGGAGTCGCGCAACCACGTCGAGCAGCCGATGGACCGCCGAGTCCCCTGCTTCCGGGTAGGCGGAATGGGCGGCCTTCCCCCGGGCCCGGATCTTCACCCGCAGCGTCCCCTTGTGCCCGCTGGCCATCCGGTTCTCGGTGGGCTCGCCGCCGACGAACCAGGCGTCGGGACCGGCGCAGTAGCGCTCCGGGCCCCACTCTTCGAGCGCCCGCGCCCCGAGACTGTCCACTTCCTCGCCCACCGTGAAGACCAGGCCGAAATTCCTGCGTCCGGAGGCTCGCAGCTCCCGGGCGGCGAACACCATCGCGGCGAGGATCCCCTTGGCGTCGCAACTGCCGCGGCCGATGATCGCTTCGTCGGTCTCGCTGGATGGAATGAAGGGAGGAACGGTGTCGAGGTGGGTGCAGAACCAGAGGCGGACCTCGTCCAGTCCGGCGCGGACAATCAGGTTGGGCCGACCGGGAGCGGCCTCGTCGAGCTCCGCGAAGAACCCGTGCGCTTCGAGATCGTCGGCGATGTGCTTCGCCACGGCGGCCTCGTCGCCGGTGACCGAAGGAATGTCAACGAGCTCGCGGACATAGCGGAACAGGGAGGCGTACACGGGTCTCAGTCCTCCGGTTGCCGGAACAGCAACGAAGCGTTCGTTCCGCCGAATCCGAACGAGTTGGAGAGCACGGCCCGGATCGTCATCCGGCGCGCCTGATTCGGAACCACGTCGAGGTCGCAGTCCGGATCCGGCGTCTCGTAGTTGATCGTCGGCGGCGCGGTCTGGTGGCGGAGCGTGAGGCACGCGATCCCGGCCTCGAGCCCTCCGGCGCCGCCGAGGAGATGACCCGTCATGGACTTCGTGGAAGACACGGCGAGCCGATCGGCGTGTTCGCCGAACACCCGGCGAATCGCCGCGGTCTCGATGCGGTCGTTCAGCGCCGTCGAGGTGCCGTGGGCGTTGATCGCGTCCACATCCTCGGGGGCGGCGCCGGCCTCGGCGAGCGCCGCCTCCATGACCCGGACCGCGCCGTTGCCGTCGGGAGCGGGCGCCGTGATGTGGAAGGCGTCGCCGGTCATGCCGTAGCCGACGATCTCGGCGTAGGGCTCGATCCCGCGCGCCAGCGCGCGCTCGCGCTCCTCGAGGACGAGGATGCCGGCCCCCTCGCCAACGACGAAGCCGTTCCGATCGGCGTCGAACGGACGGGACGCCCGCTCCGGTTCGTCGTTCCGGGTGGAGAGCGCCCGGAGCGAGGCGAAGCCCCCGATGCACATCGGCGTGATCGTGGCCTCCGCGCCGCCCGCGACGATCGTGTCGGCGTAGCCGTAGCGGATCAGCCGGAAGGCGTCGCCGATGGCGTGGGCGCCCGCCGAGCAGGCGGTCGCCGGGGCCGAGTTCGGACCGCGGGCGCCGAGCCGGATCGAGACCTGCCCGGCGGCGAGGTTCACCACCATGGCGGGCACGAAGAACGGGGAGATCCGCCGCGGCCCCATGCCGAGCAGCCGGCGGTGCTCCCGCTCGATCGTGGAGAACCCGCCGATGCCGGAGGCGATGACGACCCCGGTGCGGTCCGGGTCCGGGACCGGCGCGCTCAGCCCGGCGTCCTCGGCCGCGAGCAGCGAGGCCGCGAGGGCGTAGTGGATGAAGGTGTCCATCTTGCGCGAGTCGCGCCGCTCCATGAAATCGAGCGGATCGAAGCCGCGGACCTCGCATCCGATGCGCGCGGAGAACCCGGTCGTGTCGAACCGCGTGATGGGCCCGGCCCCCGACTTCCCGGCGACGAGCGCGTCCCAGGTCGGCGCGGTCCCCACGCCCACCGGAGACACGAGACCCACGCCGGTCACGACGACGCGGCGCGGGCTCATGGCGCCCTCCAGGGCGGAGACCGACGGGGGGCGACGGTCGGCCGCACGGAGTCTCTCAGCCGCCGATGCGTCCGCGGATGAACGCGGTGGCGTCGCCGACCGTCTGGATGCTGCCCTCGTCCTCGGTGCTGATCTCGATGCCGAAGGCCTCCTCGAGCGCCATGTTCATCTCCTGGATGTCGAGGGAGTCGGCGTTCAGGTCGTCCACGAAGCTGGCGTCGGAGGTCACCTCATCCGGGGCCACCGACAGGTTCTCGCAGATGATGTCGCGGATCCGCTCCTCGAGCGGGATCTCTTCGGGGGCGGGCGCGGCGCCCTTGGGCTTGTCGGCCATCGTGAATCCAGTCCTCCTGGTCTTGGTCGTGACGGGGGCGATATGTCCCCGCCGGGTTCAGGGCGCGAGTCCTCCGGTCACTTCGAGGACCGCGCCGACGATGTAGCTCGCCTCCGGAGAGGCGAGGAAGGCGACCGCGGCCGCCACTTCCTCGGGCGAACCGGCCCGGGCGATCGGGATGCGGAAACGCTTGCGCGCGGCGTCGGTGAGATGGCTGGTCATGTCGGTTTCGACCAGCCCGGGCGCCACCGCGTTCACGGTGATCTTCCGGCGGGCGACTTCCTTGCCGAGAGCCTTGGTGAACCCGATGATCCCGGCCTTCGACGCCGCGTAGGCGGCCTGCCCGGCGTTGCCGTGGATTCCGACGACCGAGCTCAGGTTCACGATCCGGCCGTAGCGGGCCTTCAGCATCGGGCGGATGGCGGCGTGGCAGCAGGCGTAGAGTCCGTCGAGGTTCGTCGAGAGGACCAGCCGCCAGTCTTCCCGGGACTGCGCCATGAGGAGCCGGTCGCGCGAGATCCCGGCGTTGTTCACCAGGATGTGGAGCGGCCCTTCGCGGTGGACCCGCCCGAAGCACTGCTTCACCGACCCGGGATCCCGAACATCGAGCTCGATGCCGCGGACGCGGCTGCGCCCGCCGTCGAGTTCGGCGGCCGCCGTCTCCGCCCGCCCGCCGTCGGTCCCGGTGATCCAGACGCTCGCTCCCTCGTCGGCGAGCCGCGCCGCGATCGCGCGCCCGATGCCGCGGGTTCCGCCGGTCACGAGCGCCCGCTGCTCCTCGAGCCGCATCATGCCGCAGCCTCCCCGAGCGCTCCGGCGAGCCGCTCCACGCCGGCCGGGTCCGACACCGCGAACGTGCCGCAGCCCCGGGCGATCCGCCGCGCCAGCCCGCTCAGCACCCGACCTTCTCCGAGTTCCACGAATGTGCGGGCTCCGGCGGCGCGCATCCCGGCCACCGTCTCCTCCCACCGCACCGCGGAGGCGACTTGCCGCCGGAGGCCGTCACGCGCCGCGGCCCCGGTCGTGACCGGAGCCGCGTCCACGTTGGTCCAGAGGGGCGCCTCCAGATCGGCGAACCGGGTGCGGTCGAGCTCGGGGGCAAGGCGGCGGGCCGCGGGCGCCATGAGACGAGTGTGGAACGGAGCGCTCACCGGCAGCGGGAGCACCCGCCGCGCCCCGGCGGCGCGGAGCCTGCGCCCGGCCTCGGCGACCGCCCCGGAGGCGCCGCCCACGACGACCTGCCCGCCGCCGTTGAAGTTGGCCGGCTCGACGACGCCGATCCCGTCGCCGCGCACCTCGTCGCAGACGGCGCGCACGGTGTCCGCGGGCAGGCCGATGACCGCGGCCATCCCTCCCTCGCCTTCCGGCGCCGCCTCCTGCATCAGGACGCCGCGCCGACGGGTCAGGCGCAGCGCGTCCTCGAAGCGAAGCCCGGAGAGCGCGACCAGCGCCGAGTACTCGCCGAGGCTGTGCCCGGCGGCGAGGTCGCACCGGACGCCGCGCGCCGCCACGACGCGGTGGGCCGCGGTGCTGACGGTGAGCATCGCGGGCTGGGTGTTCCGCGTGCGGCGCAGCTCCGCCTCCGGCCCCTCGAAGCAGAGCCGGGACAGCGGCTCTCCGAGAACCGCGTCCGCCTCATCGAATGTGCGCCGCGCCTCCGGGAAGGCCTCGAACAGGGCCCGGCCCATGCCGACCCGCTGCGAGCCCTGGCCGGGGAAGAGGAAGGCGAGGCTCACGCCAGATCCTTCACCTCGAGGACCTTGCGCCCCTTGTAGGCGCCGCAGTGCGGGCAGACCACGTGGGGACGGATGCGGCGCTGGCACTCGGTGCAGATGGACATGGCGGGCAGGCGGAGCGAATCGTGAGCGCGACGGCGGTTCCGGCGGCCGCGCGAATGGCGCCTCTTGGGATGGGGCATCGGGGGACCTTTTCCTTCGCGGGAGGGACTGGGGTTCGGGGTTGGGCCGGAGCCGGGTCGTCAGCGGGCGGAAGCGCCGGTCTTCGCTTCCTTCGCCATCAGCGCCCGCAGACCGCTCAGCGGGCCATCGCCGACGGCGGCGATCCTCCCGGCGCAGCCGCAGGCGACCCGGTTCCGGTCGGCGCCGCACTCGGGACAGAGACCGGCGCAGGCATCGGAGCACAGCGGCTTCACCGGAAGGGCGAGGTGCGCCTGCTCCCAGATCGCGGCGCGGAGGTCGAGCCGGTCCTCCTCGAAGAACGAGACGTTCATGTCGGAGGCGTCGAGCGCCCGGTCGCCGCCGTCGGAGGCGGGATGGGAGGGAGCCGCCGCGGCGGGGAGCCACACCAGGTCGAGCCTCTCGTCGAGAGCCAGACCGGCCGCCCCGAGACACCGGACGCATTCGAGGTCCACGCCGCCGCCGAGCTGGCCGCGCAGCCGGAATCCACCGGAATCGAGCGGCGCGAGAGTCCCGGTCAGCCGCAGCTCGGAAGCGACCTCGAAATCGGGATTCCGGAAATCGGGCTCACCGAACCCGAGATCCGCACCCGTCGCGCGGATCGCGATCCGGGCGCCATCCGCGGGCACCGAGGGCAGGTGCACGGTCAGGGCGGCGGGATCGTGAACGGCGGACATCGCGCAAGTCGCGGAATTCTAGCCGCTTGGCCTTCCGCGTCGGGACCGGGCCCTCTGCCGACGGCGAAGGCAGCCGCATAGAATCGGGCTCATGCGCATCCTGCCTTTCCTCATCGGGTTGCTCCTCCTCGCCGGCTGGATGGGCTGTTCCCCCGCCCCGCCCGCGGAACCCGTGGAGAAGCCGCCCTGGGAGTGGACCGAAGCGGAGTGGAGGGCGCCGGTCGAGGCGGTGCGCGCGGGGCGGCGGCTCGCACCGGAGAGCTGGCCCGGCGGGGCCCGGGTCGCGGTGGCGCTCTCGTTCGACTTCGACAACGAGACCGTCTCGCTGCGCGACAACCAGACCACGGCGTCGAACCTCTCGCGGGGCCAGTACGGGTCGCGGGCCGGTCTGCCGCGGGTCCTCGACCTGCTCGACCGCCACCGGATCCCGTCGTCCTTCTTCATCCCGGCGGTCAGCGCGCTCCTCTATCCCGAGGATGTGGCGGACATCGTGGCCGCCGGACACGAGATCGGGGTCCACGGCTGGATCCACGAGCGGAACTCGCTGATCTCGGGGGAGGAGGAGCGTCGTCTCATCGAGCAGGCGCTGGAGACGCTCACCGAGATGACCGGAACCCGACCGGTGGGGCTGCGCACCCCCTCGTGGGACTACAGCCCGAACACGCTCCAGATCATCCGGGATCTCGGTTTCCTCTACGACTCGAGTCTCATGGCCGACGACTGGCCCTACGAGGTCGTGGCCCACGGAGAACCGACCGGAGTCGTCGAACTCCCCGTCGAGTGGATCCTCGACGACGCCCCCTACTTCGGCTTCAGCCGCTACTCGGCGCTGCGTCCGCATTCGACTCCGGACGACGTGCTCTCGATCTGGATCGCCGAGTTCGACATGGCGCGGGAGGAGGGCGGGATGTTCCTGCTCACCATGCACCCGCACGTGATCGGGCATCGCTCCCGGATCGCGATGCTGGAGCGGCTCGTCGAACACATGAACGCATCCGGAGACGTGTGGTACGCCACCCACGAACAGGTGGCGCGCTACGCCCTCGAGAACTCACCCTGACCCGCTCCCCGGCACCTCGGGGACCGTCGCCCGAGCCGACCGGAAGGAGACCGGCGCGGAGCGCAGCCCTGCCCACGGAGGCCCGACCAACCCGACATGAAGACTCTCACCCGCACCCTGATCCTCCTGGTCGCGGCCGCGCTGCCGGGCGCCGCCGCCGAGGAGACCCCTCCGGCCGTCCCGACCTCGGCGCTCGCCCTCGAAGCCGAGATCCGCGGCGAGCTGGACTCCCTTCGCGACCGCATCGAACATCTCGAAGTCCTCCTCGCCGAGCTGACCGCGCTTCGCACCGGAGGCGTCGAGCCACCCGCCATGGCCTCGCCGGCGGAAGCCGTCGCCGCCGCCGCGGCGCAGGATCTGCCCGAAGGACTCGCGAGCACCGGCGGACAGCCGCTCGCGATCACCGGCCTGGTGGACACCTACTACACCCACAACGCCAACGCGCCCGACGACGGGCAGAACGCGCTCTACTACACGAACCCGAACGCCCGCGGCTTCGGTCTGAACCAGGTCAAGCTGGAGCTCGAGACCACGAGCGCCGGCCCGTTCGGCTTCCGGTCCGACATCTGGTTCGGCTCGGGGGCGCGGCTGTTCCGGGACGGCCTCGAGCCGGGTCCTCTCGCCGACGTGCTCTACCTGCAGCAGGCCTACGGCTACTACCAGTTCGGGAACGGCGCCCAGCTCGACGTGGGTCTCATGGGGACGATCGCGGGACTCGAAGTCGCCGAATCGCACGCGAACTGGAACTACACCCGCGGGATCCTGTGGGCGTGGAACGAACCGTTCTCGCACCTCGGCGCCCGCCTCGGCGCGCCCCTGACCGACACCCTGACCGGGACGCTGCTCTTCGTGAACGGGTTCGACAACGCCTTCGACCAGAATTCGGGCAAGTCCTACGGAGTCCAGGGCGCCTGGTCCCCGAGCGACCGGGCCAGCACGGTCCTGACCTGGATCCACGGTCCCGAGAACGCCGGGACGAACGAGGGCTGGCTGCGCGACCTGAGCTGGAACGGCTGGGTCCAGTTCAGTGACCGGTTCGAGGCGATGATCAACATGGACCTGATCTCGGCGACCGACCCCGCCGGAACGAGCGCGACCTCGTGGGGCCTCGGCGGCTACCTCCGCTTCCACCTGAGCGATCGGGTGCGGATCGCGGAGCGCTACGAGTTCATGGACGACCAGGAGGCCCGATCCACCGGTCTCGCCCAGACGCTCATGGAGAACACGATCACGCTCGAATTCCAGCCGGTCGTGGACGACCCGCGGTTCCTGACCCGGCTGGAGTACCGGCGCGACTGGTCCGACGCGGCGTTCTTCCCGTGCTCGGGCTGCTCGGGCGGCATCTCGAAGAGTCAGGACACCTTCACGATCGGCATGTCCTGGGTCTTCGGCCCCCGGTAATACGGAACGCGGGACTGCGGGGCCCTGTCCATCAGCCACTCGATGACCGCGGCGGCGACCTCGTCGAGGACCGACGCCGCGGTGCGGCCGGTGGCGAGGAGATCCTTCTTCCGCACGCCGAAGCCGTGGTTGGCCCCCGGGATCCAGACCATCCGGCCCCCGGCTTCGGCGACGAGCGGTTCGATGAGTTCGGCCGGCGCGAACGGATCCCGGCTTCCGCTCACGAACAGCGTCGGCCGGCGGATCCGCGGCAGATGCTCCGCTCGGCCCGGAGGGATCTCCCGGCGTCCGGGGGGCCGGAGCGGGTAGGCGAGGAACACGCCGCCGGCAACGGGAGGGGAGGACTCCGGCGGCGTCTCGGCGAGGAAGAGGGAGGCCATCCGCCCACCGAAGGACCGTCCCCCGAGAAAGAGTGGCCCGGGAAGCTGCTCGGCCGCCCACCCCGCCACCGCGGCGACGGCGCGGATCGCGGTGCGGGGATGGTCGGGCCGGCGCCGGCCCGCTTCGGCCGATGGCAGGTTGAAGCGCAGCACCCGGACGCCGCCGCCGGCGATCCGCTCCGCGACCGCGACCAGGCCGGGCGTATCGAGGGACCCGGAGGCGCCGTGCGTGAGGGCGACGGTTGGCGCGCCGGCGTCGCCCGAGGCCGGGATGTGGAGGCGGCCGGTCAGCTCCCCCGAACGGCCGTCGGGGAGCCGAACGTCCTGCAGTGCGGCGTCAGACATCGGATGAAGGCGCCGGAAAACCGAGGATGCGCTTGCCGAGGGCGGAGGCGACCAGCGCCGCGGCCAGCTCGGCCGTCTGGTTCCGGACATCGCGGATCGGATTCACTTCGGCGATCTCGAGCGACCGAAGCCCTCCCGTCGCCGCCACCCGCTCCATGAGCGTGTGCGCCTCGCGAACGGTCAGCCCCGCCGGCTCCGGGGTCCCGGTCCCGGGGGCGGCGGCGGGATCGAGGGCGTCCATGTCGAAGCTCAGATGGAACCCATCGGTCCCCTCACCCACCCGGGCCAGCGCCTCGCGGGCGACCACGGCGATACCGCGCAGATCCACCTCCTCCATCGTGTAGATCCGGACGCCCAGCTCCCCGAGCAGCCGGACCTCCCCGGATTCCACGCTGCGGACGCCGATGAGCGCCACCCGGGCCGGGGCCACGCGGGCCGCGCCCGGCGTAAATCCGCCGATGCGGGTGAGGGCATCCGGACCGTGGCCGAGGAGCGCCGCGAGCGGCATCCCGTGGAGGTTGCCGCTCGGGCTGGTTTCCGGCGTGTTCGCGTCGGCGTGGGCGTCCACCCAGAGCAGCCCGAGGCGATCCGCCCGACCCTCGCCAGCCATGCCGGAAACGGTTCCGAGAGCGATCGAGTGGTCGCCGCCGAGGACGATCGGGAAGCGGCCGCGATCACGGAAACAGCGCACCCGGCAGGCGAGCTCCTCGAGCACCGGGACCACGGCATCGAGGTAGCGGGCCCGCGGATCGCCCTCCCCGTCGAGTGATTCGGCCACCGGGCAGATCTGGTTCCCGGCGTCCTCGACATCGCGCCCGAGCGCCCGGATCCGCTCCGCCAGTCCGGCCCGCCGCAGCGCCGAAGGCCCCATGTCCACCCCGCGCAGACCCGCCCCCAGATCGAGAGGGACTCCGAGAAGACTGACCGGCTGAGACGCCATGGCCGCCATGCTATCGCCGCCGCCAGGGGCCGGCCGGGCGGCTGCTGTCCATCGTGGAGGCTGGTCCGTCGGGAGTCTCCGGACCCCGCTGCGACCGACTGCGCCGGCTCGGGCGACGTCAGCGCCGGGCAGGAGAAATCGCGGCTAGAATGCCCCTCATGACGAACCCCGAGCCGGTCCCGGCCGCAAGGAATGGCGCGCGCGTGATCGTGGCGTCGGAGTTCCGGGCCCGCTGCCTGAAGCTGATGGATGAAGTCGCGGAGACGGGCGAGGAGATCGTGATCACGAAGAACGGTCGGCCGATCTCGCGGCTCACTCCCTATCGGAAGAAGGCAGCGACTCCCTTCGGCGCGGACCGTGAGCTCATCAAGATCCATGGTGACATCGTCTCGCCGATGCCGCGCGAGTGGTACGAGAAGCCGGACGACGACCATCTGTTCTGATCCTTCTCGATACTCACGCCCTCATCTGGTTTCGGCGCGCGGACCGCAGGCTCGGCCCGCGAACGCGGCGGCTGCTCGACGCAAGCTGGTCGTCAGGTCATGTCGCCATGTTCGCTGACGTCGCCGTGTCCGCCGTCTCGATGTGGGAAATCGGGATGCTGGTGGGAAGGGGCCGTTTCGCGCTGGGGATCGACCCTGCGGCATGGAGACGGGGATTGCTCGCGGACGGATTGATCGAGATCCCGGTGGACGGTCAGATTGCGCTCCGCGCGGGACTCCTGTCCGATCTCCACGGGGATCCCGCGGATCGGATCATCGTCGCCACGGCGCTCTCGGGCCATCAGCTCGTGACCGCGGATCGCCGGATCCTCGGCTGGAGCGGCCCGCTGAGGCGCCACGACGCCCGGACCTGAGGGGCGCAGAGCCCCTGTCGTGCTGCTGCCGAGCCCCCGGTAGGCTCCCCGGGCGATGGCGTACCGATCGCTCGCCGAGGCGGTCTCCGATCTCGAGCGCCACCGGATGCTCGTCCGGGTTCCGGACGAGGTGGACGGCCATCTGGAAGTGGCCGAGATCCAGCGACGGGTTTACGCCGCGAAGGGCCCGGCCATCCTCTGTGAACGGGTTCGCGGAGCCCCGGCGCCGTGCGTCTCGAACCTGTTCGGCGCCCCGGAGCGCGCCCGGTTCCTGCTTCGTCACGGCCTCGAGGCGGCGAAGGCCGCGGTCCGCTACCGGGCCGAGCCGGGCCGGCTGGCGCGGGACCTTCTCCGGGAACCGCTGACGCCGCTCAAGGCGGCCGCCGCCGGCCTCCACTCCCTGCCCCGCCGGGTCCGGAGCGCCCCCAGCCAGGCGCGGCGGATCGAGCTCGGGGACGTCCCCCGCATCACCTCGTGGCCGGACGACGGCGGGCCGTTCATCACCCTGCCCCAGGTGTTCACCGAGGAGCCCGGCGCCGGGCCGGGGCCGCTCGGCGCGCCGCTCGCCTCGAATGTGGGGATGTACCGCATCCAGCTCGCGGGGAACGACTACGGCCCCTCCGAAGCCGGAATGCACTACCAGATCCACCGGGGCATCGGAATCCACCACACGATGGCCGAGCGCCGCGGCGAACCGCTCCCGGTGAGCATCTTCGTCGGCGGCCCGCCGGCCCACACCCTCGCCGCGGTCATGCCGCTGCCCGAAGGCCTCAGCGAGCTGCTCTTCGCCGGGATGCTCGCCGGGCGCTCCTTCCGGTGGCTGCGGCGGAGGGACGGGTTCGTGGTCTCGGCCGAGAGCGACTTCACGATCACCGGTTTCGTGGACCCGGGGCGCACGCTTCCCGAGGGGCCGTTCGGCGACCACCTCGGCTACTACAGCCTGATCCACCCGTTCCCGGTGCTCCGGGTGACCCGGGTGACCTGTCGTGACGACGCCATCTGGCCGCTCACGGTCGTGGGCCGCCCGCCCCAGGAGGACACGACCTTCGGCGAACTGATCCACGAGATCACGGAACCCATGGTCCCGACCTCGCTCCCCGGGGTCCACTCGGTCCACGCCGTGGACGCCGCCGGAGTCCATCCCCTCCTTCTCGCGGTCGGGAGCGAGCGCTACGCCCCGTTCACCGGCCGGAGGCCGCAGGAACTGTGGACCATCGCCAACGCCATCCTCGGCTTCGGGCAGTGCTCGCTGGCGAAATACCTCTTCATCGCGGCGCGGGAAGACGCCCCCGATCTCCGCGCCGGCGACATCGCCGGGATGCTCGATCACGTTCTCCGCCGGGTGGATCTCGCCACCGACCTCCACTTCCAGACCCGGACCACGATGGACACCCTCGACTACACCGGCGAGGGGCTGAACGCCGGCTCCAAGCTGGTCGTGGCGGGGGCCGGCCCGGAGAGGCGCCGGCTGGCTCGGCGCGTCCCCGACCCGGTCGGGCGCCGGCTGCCGGCGCCGTACTCCGGCCCCCTCCCGGTCCTCCCCGGCGTCTTCACGCTCGGGGGGCCCCGCTTCTCCTCCCACGAAGCGGTCGAGGCCGATCTGGCCCCGCTGTGGGCCGGACTCGACGCCGCCGAGCGGGACGGGGCCGACCTCTCCGGGATGCCGCTCGTCGTGCTCTGCGACGATCCGGCCTTCGCCGCCGCCAACCTCCGGAACTTCCTGTGGGTCACCTTCACCCGCTCGAATCCGTCCCACGATGTCCACGGCCGGAACAGCCGCATCCGCCACAAGCACTGGAGCGCCGTGGAGCCGATCCTCGTGGACGCGCGGCTGAAGCCGCACCACGCGCCCCCGCTGATCGAGGATCCGGCCGTGACCCGCCGGGTGGACGCCCTCGCCGCCCCGGGCGGCCCGCTGCACGGCGTGATCTGACCCCGAAGTTTCGTGCTGCGGCCCGCGGGCGAAGCGGCAGCTCGGTGCAGGCTCGCCGGGAAATCTCCCGTTGATGCCCGAAGGCGAGGGGCATCCGAGGCTGCCGGAACGCGGTCCCCGGCCGTATCGCCGGGAGCGGGACGGCCGAGTCACGACTCCTCGTTCGTGGAGACCGCGAAACTTCGGAGTCAGCCGAATCAGCGGCGGCGCATCACCACGATGCGGTTCGTGTTCGTCCCGCCGCGGTTGTTGGCGATCCCCCAGGTGTTCGAGGTCTTCGTGAAGCGCTGCTCGTTCACGACGACCGCGACCGGCTCCCACGGCGTCTCCCGGGCCGCCTCCACGACGAGGGGATCCAGTTCGAGGCGCCCGCGCCGCACCTCGCCGACCTCGAAGGCGAAGAACGCGCCCGCCGCCGAGATCCGCGCGACCTGGACCAGGGCTCGCCGCACCAGTCGCCGCCACTCGTCGAGCCTTCGGGTCTGGACGATCTCCACCGCATCGGCGTCGATCCCCGCGAACCAGCAGCGCATCCAGTTGTCGGCGCGGTAGTCCACCACATCGAGGAACGGCGGGGAGGTCACGGCCAGTCTCACCGGGGGACCGCTCCAGGGGAACGGATCCGCCGCGGACTGCCGGAAGAACCCGAGACAGCGTCCCCGCGGCGCCTGCCCCGCCAGGTGGCGAAGCAGGGACCGGGACTTCCGCAGAAGGAGCGCGCGCACCTCGCGGTACTCGGGCCGCTGGCCCCGCCGCCGGTTGATCCGCCGCTGACGGGCGATCGAGGTCGCCTGGTTCGGCGGCAGCGTGTACACCGAGAAGAAGCCGGGCGAGTGGCCGGTGAGCCGGTTCAGGGCCACCATCCGGATCCAGCGATCCGCCCGGTCCTCGCGCCCGGAAGCGCGTCGCCGGGCGAGTTCCTCCCGCAGCCGGCAGATCTGGTTCAGGGTCCGTTCGTGGAAGAAGACCTCGAAGTCAGCGGGCGCGTCTCCGGCCCGATCGAGATCGAACTCCCCGAGTCTCGCCTCGACCTCGGCGACCGCGGGT
This sequence comes from Acidobacteriota bacterium, assembly GCA_022822745.1. Lineage (GTDB taxonomy): Bacteria > Acidobacteriota > Vicinamibacteria > Marinacidobacterales > Marinacidobacteraceae > JAJEAO01. Next base: position 9,925 of record JAJEAO010000034.1, on the reverse strand, counting down.
GGATCCAGCCGCGGCTCGATCAGCAGGCGCGCCAGTGGATTCGCATCGTTCCCGAGCGTCTTCCGACCGAGGAGCGAGGCCTCCAGCAGCGTCGTGCCGCGCCCCATGAACGGATCGAACACCAGGTCTCCGGGCGCGCTGAGACGGGACACGAAGAAGCGGGGCAACTGCGGCTTGAAGCACGCCCGGTAGGAAATCTCGTGGAGCGAATGCGCGGCCCGCTGCTTCGCGGTCCAGAACTGGTTCCGGAACACCGGGACGCCCCCGGCGTGGTCCAGCCCGGTCTCTCGTCCCTCCCAGCGCCACGCCTCCAGCTCCTCGAGGAGGCGATCCGCCTCCGGCCGGGCGGCGCAGGCTCCAGCGTCGAACGGGTTCAGGGCGCCTCGCCGAGCGTCCACACGACGGAGCCGACGACGGTGCGGCCGGGGGCGAGCACCGCCCGGGCGTCGGCGCTGATCGGGTAGGCCGCGTTCAGCAGGTTGCGGCCCGAGAACCGGAGCTCGGCGCCCCCCCCGACGGGAAGCCCGACCGCGGCGTCGAGGCGGGTCCACGCATCGGTCTCCGTCTCGGTGGGTCCGGGGTCGGCATCGGCCGCGAACGCGTGGACGACGACTTCGGCGAAGGCCCGGTCCCGCAGCCGGCGCCTCAGGGCGGCGCGCACGCTGGGGGGCGGAATCCCGTCGAGCGGACTCCCGTCCTCGGCCGCCCCCCGGGTCAGGGAAGCCGCGACGCCCAACCCGAGCCGGCGGCCCGGGCCGCCTCCGACCTGCATCTCGAACTCGAGCCCGCGGATGAGCGCCTCGCCGCGGTTCCGGAAGAAGAAGAGATCCTCGCCGCGCTCGAAGCGCTCGATCAGATCCCGGATCCGGTAGCGGTAGGCGTGAAGGCCGAACCGGGCGCCGCTTCGATCCACCCGCAGCGACAGGTCCGATTGGAGCGAGCGCTCGGGGCGCAGCCCGGGGTTCCCGTGGATCACCCCCCGCCCGCTCAGCCCGGTGTAGTAGCGGTCGGAGAGGGTGGGATCGCGAAAACCCCGCGAGAGCTGGCCGGTGAGCGAGGCGCCCGACGCGACATCGGCGCGGAGCGCGAGGAATCCGGAGAGCGCGGCGTGATCGGTTCCATCGGAGCCGACGCGCCGTCTCTCCGAGGCGCCCGGGCGGGTGGCGACGCCGGAGAGCCGGAAGCCGCCGCTCCCGGAGAGCGACCGGGCCACAGGGCTCTCGGCGTGGGCGTAGAACGACGCCTCTTCGCGGTGCGCGCCGTCGAGAAGCGAGCGGAACGGGGATCCGTCGCCGGGCGAGACCGGCAGCGGAGCGGCGCCCGGACCGGAGAGCCGCGTCGAGGATTCCAGCCCGAACCGGGACAGCGCCTCGACGCCGAGTTCGAGGCGCCCTTCGCCGAGCGGCCGGACGCCGTGGGCGCGCAGCATGAAGTCCCTCGCCCGCACTTCGGAGTCGACGACGGACGACCCGAGCGGATTTCCCGACTCCCGCCGGGTCACGAGCCGGTGCGAACCGAAGAACAGACCGGCGTCGAGCCGGGCGAAGCCCCACCGCGGCAGGATCTGGAAGTCCGCGAGGAACCGACCCGAGTCCTCGCGGGGATAAGAGGTCACCGACGAGGTTCGCCGGGGGCGGCCCACATCGCGCGCCGCATCCACCTGGACCGAAGTGGCGAGCGTCCCGCCGGGGACTTCGCGCACTCCGCGGGCGAGGAAGCCTGCGTCCCGGGCCCCCGATCCCGCCACGACGCCGTCCGGGCTCCGGTAGTCCGAGAACGAGCGCCGCCTCGCCTGGAGCAGCAGTCCGGTCCCGGCGGCCGATCCGGAGACCTCGGCGCCGAGACTGGCCTCGGGGATCCCGGCGCCGAGCGTGCCCCGGAAGCGGGCGTCGAGCGGATCGCCCGGCGCCGGCCGCCGGGTTCGGGCGTGGATCACGCCGCCGAAAGCGTCCGATCCGTAGGCCACCGGCGACGGGCCCCGGACTACCTCGACGGCTTCGAGGAAGAACGGGTCGAGGAAGGTGGCGCTCGGGCCGGCCCGCCGTTCCGTCATCACCCGCGCCCCGTCGAGCAGCATGACCGTCCGGCCGCGGGAGAGGCCCCGGAGCGAGGGAACGCCCGCGTGGAGGTCGCTGCTCCGCCCGCCGCCGGGGACAGCCTCGAGCACATCGGTCAGCCGGGGCGCCTGCCGGGTCCGGATCGCCTCGCCGCGGATGACCGCGGGCGCGCTTCCCGGAGTGGCCTCGGTGTGCGGCACGGCGCCGCTCGTGACCGTGACCGTCTCGACCAGCGCGAGGAGCTCGACGCGGATCTCGGCGGCGGCGGCGATGGACTCGATGAAGACCGGCTCGGTGTAGCGGTCCCCGGGGAGGACGACCAGAACGTGGAACGGAGGCGACGGCGTCGGAACCCACACGAAGCGCCCGTCCCGGTCCGTGGTCGCGGACCCCGAAGCTCCGAGAACCTGCACGATGGCGCCGGCAGCCGGCTGGCCGTCGGGAAGCAGGACGCGCCCCTCGAAGACGGGAGCGACGACTCCGGCCAGGGCGCCAGCCAGCACCCCCGACAGGAATCCCGGCGCCGTCATCGCCGGGAATCTAGCCCGGACGCCGCGATCGTCGCCGGAGATCCGGGAGGAGGAGACGCGTCGGAGTCCTCCCGCGGCGATTCGCGACCGGCGTCGGGAGGCGTCGGGCCGCTCGCGGCGGGAGCAGACACCACCATGGAGACCGCGGCGCTCAGCGGCCCCGGGCTGCCGCGAAGGCGGCGCCGAGAAGGCCCGAGATCACCGCCAGGACCGCGATGCCCCCGACCTGAACCCAGTCCTCGAACGACGCCGGATTCAGGAGCGGCGCCAGCCCGGCGGCGATCCGGAAACCGGCCTCCGGGTCGAGCCGCATCGCCTTGAGGGCGCCCAGCCCGACGGCGAAGGCGGCCACCAGGCCCCCGCCGACGGCCGCGGCGCCCACGAAGCGCCCCAGGACGCCGGAGGACGCCCGGGGCGCCGCGGGAGCGTCGCCGCCCCCGAGCCGGATCTCGGGCTCGCGGACTCCGATGGGGGAGAAGCGATGAAGGAGCACCAGCCCGGGGATCCCCATCGCCATCGTCGAGAGGAAGAATGTCCGCCAGCCGATCGCGTCCACCGCGAACCCGCTGAAGGGTCCGGCGAGCAGCCGGGGCAACGCGAACAGACCCGAGAACAGCGCGTACTGCGTCGCGGAGAACCGCTTTTCCGTGATGCGGAGCAGGAGCACCGAGAAGGCCCCGGTGCCGAGCCCGCCGCTGAGCAGCTCGAACGCCGACGCCCCGTACATCCACGCCAGGCTGCCTTCCGCTCCGGCCACGAAGAAGTAGCCGAGGTTCGAGAAGATCTGCAGGATTCCGAACAGCCACAGGGCTGGCCCGAGCCCGACCAGGGTGGTGAAGACGCCGCCGGCGAACGTGCCGACGAGCGTCGCGGCGAGCCCGACCGTCCCGAGCGCGATGCCGCGGTGGGCGGCGGTGTAGCCCATGTCGATGAGGAACGGCCGCGTAAGCGACTGCGCCAGGTTGTCGGCGAACTTGTAGAAGAAGACGAAGGCGAGGATCTCGAACGCCCGCGGCCGCGAGAGCGCCTCGAGAAACGGCTTCCAGACCGCGTCCCGAAGCGTGCGCGGCGGCAGGAGGCGCTCCTCGGGCTCGGGCGAACGCCAGGTGATCAGGAGGAGCGGCAGGTAGATCAGCCCCAGCACGACATTCACAACGCCCCAGCCGAAGGAAGCGGCGAAGCTGATGGCGCCGCCGCCGGCGACCAGCATCGCCGCCCGGTACACCGCGACCCGCGCCCCGACCGCGACCCCGTGCTCCTCGGGCCGCAGCACTTCGACGGCGTAGGCGTCGAGGGCGATGTCCTGGGAAGCCGACGCCAGCGCGATGGCGAGGGCGAACGCGGCCACCACCCAGATCGCCTCGGGGTGGTCCCCGGCGCCGCCGAGCAGGACCCCGAGGACGAGGAGAGCCACTTGGCAGACCGCGATCCACCCGCGCCGCCGACCCCAGAACCCGGGGACGTAGCGGTCCATGAACGGCGCCCACAGCACCTTGAACGCCCAGGGAATCTGGGCCAGGTTGAACAGCCCCACGATGCGGATGTCCACCCCGACATCCCGCATCCAGTCGGGGATCGCGTACCAGACGAGCCCCAGGGGCAGCCCGGACGAGAACGAAAGCAGCGAGACCGAGAGGGTCCGCCCCGATCGGGCGGCGGCCAGGAGCGCCCGGAATCCGGTCATCCGACCCGCTCCCGCGCCAGCCCGCCGACGAACCGGGACAACGCGACGCCCACGGCGGCGGTCACGACCGAGCCGACCAGCACGTCCCACGTCCAGGCCAGCGGGAATCCGGCCAGGCGGACCGCCGCCGGCGCCAGAAAGCCCCCCGCCATCCCGAAGAGCACGGCGCCCGGAGTCGTCCCCGGGGCGATCAGCGCCAGCGCGAAAGCTCCCACAGTCGGCCCCGAAGCGTAGGACAGGATGGAAAGCCCGGCCTCGAGCGCCGACGGCGCGCGCTGGGCGATCAGCGCCACCACGGTCTGAACGAGCCCCCACACGACGACGAACTGACGCCCCACCCGCACCTGCCCGGACCGGGGGGCGGCGGCGCCCGTCCGACGGGCGCGCCACGGCAGCCAGAAGTCCCGGACGGTGGTGGAGGAGAGGCTCACCAGCGACGGGGACAGCGCCGCCGCCACGACGGCGGCGAGGGCGATCCCGGCGCCCACGCCGCCGAGGTTCTCGGCGACGAAGGTGGGGAGCACCTCATCCGGGCGCGCGAACTCCCGTCCGTCGTACCAGGTCCAGAGCCAGGCTCCGATCCCGAGGAAGAGGCAGAACTGGAACGCCGCCCCGATCCCCGAGAGCACCAGGCCGATCTGGGCGTGCCGCAGCGACTTCGCCGCGAGGAGGCGCTGGGCCAGGTACTGGTCCGCCCCGTGGGTCGCGAAGGTCAGGAACGCCCCCCCGAGCACTCCGGCGGCGAGGGTGTACGGGACCGTCAGGTCGAACGAGGGCGCGAGCACGCGGAACTTGTCCGCCGCGGCCGCCGCCGGGATCCAGTCCAGGGCGCCGCCGAAGCCCCCGAAGCCGTCGCGGCCGTCGAGCTCCGCGAGGGTCGCCGCGATGACGCCGGCGCCGAGGAGATACACGCCGAGCTGGATCGCGTCGGTCCAGATCGTGGCGCGGACGCCGCCCTCCTCGGAGAAGGCGACCATGGCCGCGGCGAGCGCCAGGATGCACCACCACTCCGGCACCCCGGCCACGATGGCCACCATGAGCGCGGCGGCGTGGAGGCGAACGCCGTCGGCGAGGTTCCGGTACACGAGGAAGATGGCCGCCGCCGCGCTGCGAACCCGGTCCCCGAAGCGTCGCCCCAGGAGCTCGTAGGTCGTGACCACCTCGCCCCGGAAGTAGGCGGGAAGCAGCCACAGGGCGATGCCGAGCCGCCCCACGACGAATCCGGCGGCGAGCTGCAGGAACCGGAAGTCCCCCTCGTAGGCGAAGCCCGGGACCGAGGTGAACGTGAGAACGCTGGTCTCGGTGGCGACGATGCAGGCCGCCACCGCCCACCACGGGGTCGAGCGGCCGGCGAGAAAGAACCCCTCGACCGTCCGGTCCTTCCGCCCCACCCACACGCCGAAGGCGGTGATGCCGGCGAGATAGCCGGCGACGATGAGGATGGTCGCGACGGACAGGTCGGCTCGGTCTCCGTCAGATCCGCAGGATCCGGCCCTTCGAGGTCACCCGGAATCCGGGCGGCAGGAGCCGCTCCACCGCCGGCCGCTTCCCCCGGATCTCCCATTCCAGGTCGGCGAACAGGCCGGCGAGAGCGATGCGCACCCGGACCGAGTCCTCCTCGTCCGAGGCGAGCGCCTGGAGCGCGGCCTCCCGGCTGGCGGGATCCCGGTACAGACCGAGCGCCTGGACCGCCGCCATCCGGACCGTGTCGTCGGGGCTCTCGAGGCATCGCGCGACGCTCGCCGCGGCGCCGGGAACATCGAGCCCGGCGACGAAGTCGAGGATCCGGACCGCCTTGGGACCGCGGATCATCACCGGATCGCCGTCGCCGAGCACCGTGAACAGGAAGGAAGCCAGCTCGCCCTCCGGGAGGAGTCCCCGCAACGCCTCCATCGCCCAGGTCACCTCGTCGTGCCCCCGCAGGAACCGCTTCAGCGGTTCGACCGCGGACGCGCCCCGCTCGACGAGGAGATCCCGCACCCACCGCTTCTCCTGGTCGTCCTGCTCGAGGTTGCCCGAGGTGATCGTGAACCGGCGGGTGAGCTGGTAGATCGCCTCCGGGGTTCCGACCGAGAGCAGCCGCTCCGCGGCGGAGGCTCGGGCCTCGGGCTGGGCGTAGCGCTCGGTCAGCGTCTTCGCCGCGCGTCGGATCCGGGCGACTTCGCGGCCCGTCCGGGTGAGGAAATCCAGCATCACGGCTCCGATCCGGGACGGGCGGATGCTCCGGCCTCGAGGAGCGACTCGTTCCCGAGGCGATAGCGCTCCCACCCGCGGTAGTCGAAGTGCCACCACTCGTGCTCGTACACCACGAACCCCTCCCGCTCCATGGCGCGCCGGACCTCTTCGCGGAGCCAGCGCTCCTCCGAAGTCCCGCCCACGTACGCCGGGAACGCCCGCTCGGAGAACTCGTCGTAGCCCGACACGAACCGCTGGGGCGCGCCGGTCGCCAGATCGTGAACTCCGAGATCCACGGCCGCCCCCCGGTTGTGGCGCGAGCCGGAAGCGGGATCGGCCACGAACAGCCGCTGATGCTCCGGCGTGGCGTCGTGGAACATCCAGGTCACCCGCCACGGACGGTACCCGTCGTGGACCGTGACGCCGAGCCCGAGATCCGCCAGTTTCCGATGGGCCCGGACCAGCGCCTCCGCGGCCGGGCGCTGCAGGAAGGCGTCCGCGACTTCGTAGAACGCCGCCCCCATGAAGTTGTCCGTCCCCGCGTACCGCACATCGAGCCGGATCGAGGGGTCGAGCTCGGTGATGCGCACCAGATCGGAGGGCAGGAAATCGCCTTCCTCCTCCGGAGGGGAGGCCTCGGCGGCGATGCGCCGCAGCTCCTCCACCGGGCGCCGGGGGACGATCCGGAAAGTGCCCTCGCCCGGGCCCGGGCGGCGCGGGAACAGGATCCCGGAGAGCGAGGCTCCGGTGACGGCCCCGTCGTCCCCGCGGATGAAACGCAGCGATTCCCCCGGGTAGAGGCCGCGGTCGGGGAAGAGGAACCGGTCCGGATCTCCGGGATCCGGGGTCAGGATCTGGCGCTCCAGCCACTCGATGAGCACGGCAAGGGCGCCGTCGGACTCGAACACGAACAGGATGTTGTGATCGTGGCCGTATTCGCCGAGCAGGGGGAGCAGATCGGGAGGAGGCGGGGGTGGGCGGGGGTCGGGGACGCGGCGGAACACGAGTCCCCCGGGGTCCAGCGCGAGGGTCGTCGCCTCGCCGGCGCCGCGGACCTCGATCTCGATCCCCGCGCCGAGACGCGACTCCGGGACCAGGCGCCAGTCTGCCCCACCCGGGCGCCAGCGTCGAGAGGGGCCTGGCCCGTCGGCGGCGCGAAGCTCGACCGTCCTCGTCGGACCCTCGAGTTCCAGCCGGTCCTCGCCGGCCGCCCGGGCCGGGTCGGCGCGGGCCAGCAAGCGGATCCGGGATCCATCGGGCGCCTCCCACCGGCCGTGGAGCCGGTCGGCGAGCCCGGCGGGAAGCGGCCCGCTCCGGGGATAGTCCGGAGGCGGGCCCTCGGCGCGGGCCAGCAGCTCGAGGAGGGCGAGACGGACGATGCGGGCGACGACGCCGTTCGTGAAGTCCACCGAACTCACCGCCACCGCGCCGAGTCCGCTCTCCGGCAGGAAGGCCAGCTCGGTGGAGAAGCCGTAGATCGCGCCGCCGTGCCCGACCATCGGGTGACGCGTCGTGGCGCCGTCCGCCCCCGGCGCCTCGAGGACGCTCCGGTGGAAGCCCAGCCCGAACCCGGTGTCCCCCTGCCCCGCGCCCTCCGCCGGAAACTGGACGCGCCACATCCCTTCCAGGGCTTCCGGCCCCAGCACTCCCGGCAGCCGTCCGGCCGCGAGATGGGTGAGAAAGGCGCCGAGATCCCGGATCGAGGTCACCATGGAGCCTGCCGGGGTCATCCCCAGCTCGAACCCGGGCGCCGGGAATTCCCGGCCGTCGTAGCTCCACATGAGACCGGAGGCCAGCCGCTCCGGCGGCGCCGCCTCCACCGAGAACCAGCTCGAGTCGAGACCGAGCGGCTGCAGCACCCCGGCCGTCACCGCCTCCTCGAACGGCTGCCCGGCGAGGCGCTCCAGAACCCGGCCGACCACCGCGATCCCGGCATTCGAGTACTTCTCGCGCGATCCCGGGGGAAACACCAGCGGAACCCCGTTCAGACTCTCGACGGTCGCCTCCAGCGAGGGGGAGGAGTCGTCGAAGTAGTGCCCCACCGGAGGCTCCCGGAGCAGCCCGGCCCGGTGCGCCATGAGCCGTCGCAGCGTGACGCCGGCGGCGGGGTCTCCGGGCGAGCCGGGAGCGAAGCCGGGCAGCGCCTCGCTCACCTCGGCGTCGAGATCAATCTCCCCCTGCTCGCTCCGGGCGACGACCGCCACGTCCGTGAACAGCTTCGAGACCGAGCCCACCCGGAACAGGGTGTCGGCGTCCGCGGGGACGCCCGGCCGCGCCTCCCCGAACCCGCGGGCCCAGACGATGCGGTCACCGTCGGTGAGGGCGATCGCCATCGCCGGGATCCCCTTGTCCTCCATCTCGGCGGCGACGAAGTCGCCGAGCCGGCCGGCGAGCTCCCGATAGCCCGGGGCCGGCCCGATGAACCCGGGCGTTTCCGCAGGAGTTCCGCACCCCGCGGCGAGGGCGGGGAGGAGGGCGAGAAGGGCGAGCCGCGGGACGGTCACGAAGCTCCGTGATCGGGCACGCGGCCGGCCCGCCGCGGCAGGTCCGCCCACGATGGATTCTCGAGGGTGTCCGGCGCCGGGCCTCCCAGTTCCCAGCCCGGCGCCCGGCCCCCGAGCGCATCGTCGAAGAAATCCGCGACGCGGTTCCAGAAGATCCCCCGGGGCGGGTAATCGTCGAAGCCGTGTTCGGCCCCCGGCAACACCCACCGCAACGAGGGCAGCCCGGCGGTCAGGCGCTTCTCGTGCATTTCCCGGCTGTGCTCGGGAGGCACCTGCCGGTCGAGATCCCCGTGGATGAAGAGCACGCGGCCGGGGACCGAGGCGATGGCCTCGATCGGGCGCACATCCCGGATCCGCAGTCCGGTGCGGAGGCGGACGAAGAGCGCGAGCGGCGCCCGCAGCGCCGGATGGCCGCCGCGTTCCTCCAGCATCGTGGCGGCCGCACGCCACAGGTCGGCGTAGGGGGCGTCGAGCGCGAGCGCCGGGAGATCGCCGAGCGCGGCCGCCGCGTAGATCGCCGACGAGGCCCCGTTCGACGTTCCGAAGACTACGACGCGAGACGGGTCGGTCTCGGAACGTTCCCGGATGAAACGCACCGCCGCCGCCACGTCGTGACGCTCGTTCCACGTGTAGGTGATGTAGCGCCCCTCGCTCGAGCCCCGCCCCGACAGGTCGAACGTGAACAGGCCGTAGCCGCGGTCCCGGAAGCGCCCGGCGCCGTGGTCGAGGGCCTGGAACCGCGAGGAATGGGCGCCGTGCACCCAGACCACGCTCCGGCCGTCGCTCCCTTCGGGCGGCGGGATCCACCAGCCGCGCAGCCGGAAGCCGCTCTCCGAATCGAACTCGACCGCTTCGAACGGGAGGCCGAGATCCGCGGGATCCCGGACGAACCGGGCGAGGCGCACTCCGAGCCGCAGGGGCTCGCCGTCGCGCACGAGATCGAACGCGACGACATCGCCGGCCTTCCGGTCCCGA
>JAJEAO010000092.1 GCA_022822745.1 Acidobacteriota bacterium | reverse complement strand
CCCTTCTCTACCGCCAGCTCCCGCCAGTTCCCCGGAAGAAACGACCGCAGCAGCCCCCACTCCTCTCTCATGCCGTCCTCCCGCCGAAGCCTGATTCTTTCGGCAAGAGGAGGATACCACTATGTTAGCGCCTATGGGGGGCACCCCCTCTCCGAACCTCTCCCCCGTCGGCCGCCGCTTGCCGGCGCGCCGGGCCGGTTCTCGCGGTCGCGGCGCCGCCCGGCACGGAGCGCCCCTCTATGGAGCGCCGGTCTCCAGACCGGCACATTGCCGGCGCGCCGGGCTGGTTCTCGCGGTAGCGGCCCCGCCCGGCACGCTCACGCCGGCACCACCTGCCGGAACCTGCACTGCCGGCGCTTGCCGGCGCGCCGGGCTGGTTCTCGCGGTAGCGGCCCTGCCCGGCACGGCGTCCCTCTATGGAGCGCCGGTCTCCAGACCGCCACATTGCCGGCGCGCCGGGCCGGTTCTCGCGGTAGCGGCCCCGCCCGGCACGCTCGCGCCGGCACCTCCTGCCGGAACCGGCACGGGCGGTGCCCGCCGGCGCGCCCGCTGCCGGCACATTTGTCAATGGCCATTGAAAATGTCTCGCTTTGGCCGAGCGATTGGGTGGATCGCAAGGGAGAGTTCACTTGGGTGGCCTTCCTGGGATCTCCCTTCGGAAGGCCGTCGGGGTCGCGGTCCCGGGCGCAAGGGCGGTGCCCGCCGGCGCGCCCGCTGCCGGCGCTTGCCGGCGCGCCGGGCTGGTTCTCGCGGTAGCGGCCCTGCCCGGCATGGATCGCGATTGCGCCGGGCGTGAACGCGGTGCGGCAGGGGTAGAGAGTGAGAGAGAATCCGGCGGCTGATGGCGGTCTCCTGGAACGACATTCGCGCCCGCGCCGCGGCGTTCGCCCGGAAATGGAAGGACGCCGGTTACGAGAAGGGCGAGACACAGACCTTCTACAACGAGTTCTTCGAGATCTTCGGGGTTCGGCGCGAGTCGGTGGCGCTTTACGAGTCACGGGTCCGATTTCTGGACAACCGCCGGGGCTACATCGATCTCTTCTGGCCGGGGCAGCTCGTCGTCGAGCAGAAGAGTGCGGGCCTCGACCTCGGCGCCGCCCGGAAGCGGGCCGAGGAGTACAGCCTCGCGCTGCCGGAGATCGAGCGGCCGCGCCGGATCCTGGTGTCCGACTTCCAGCGGTTCGAGCTCTACGACCTGCTCGAGCGGGAGGTGCAGATCTTCCGCCTCGACGAGCTGCCGGAAGTGGTCGAGAGCTTCGGCTTCATCCTCGGAGTCCAGAAGCAGCCCCTCGACCAGGATCCGGCTTCCATCGAGGCGGCCGAGCTCCTCGGACGGCTCCGCGACACGCTGGAAGCTGCCGGCTACCACCGGCCGGACCTGGACCTCTTCCTCGTGCGGCTGGCGTTCTGCCTGTTTGCCGACGACACCGGAGTCTTCGAGCCCCGGGACATCCTCATGGAATTCGTGGAGGAACGGACCGGCGAGGACGGATCGGACCTCGGGCCGTTCCTCGCGCACGTGTTCCAGGTGCTCGACACCCCGGTCCAGGATCGGCAGAACACGCTCGACGAGGATCTGGCCCGCTTCCCCCACGTGAACGGGGATCTCTTCGCCGGCCCGATCCGCATCGCCAGCTTCGACCGGGAGATGCGGGAGCAGCTCCTCGCGGCCTGCCGCTTCGACTGGTCGGCGGTGTCACCGGCCATCTTCGGCTCGCTGTTCCAGTCGGTGATGGATCCGGAGGAGCGGCGCCGGCAGGGGGCGCACTACACGACCGAGGCGAACATCCTCAAGGTCATCGAGCCGCTGTTCCTCGAGGATCTGTGGTCGGAGTTCGAACACCTGAAGTCGCTGCGGCGGGGGAGGGAGGCCCGGCTGAGGGCGTTCCAGCAGCGGCTCGGGGAAATGCGGTTCCTCGACCCGGCGTGCGGATGCGGGAACTTCCTGGTGATCGCCTACCGGGAGCTGCGACGGCTCGAGATCCAGGTGATCCGCGAGATCCTGGAGCCTCGGCGGGACGAGAGCGGGGCGCTGCCGCTGCGACTCGACGTGGGGTCGCTGTCGGTGCTCGATGTGGATCGGTTCTACGGGATCGAGATCGAGGAGTTTCCGGCGCGGATCGCGGAAGTGGCGCTCTGGATGATGGATCACCTGATGAACAACGAGCTGAGCCGCGAGTTCGGGCAGGCGTTCGCGCGGATTCCGCTGGAGCGATCGCCGCACATCCGGTGCGCGGACGCGCTGGAGATGGACTGGGAGGAACTTCTGCCCGCAAACGAGTGCTCGTTCGTCCTCGGAAACCCGCCGTTCGGAGGGGCGAAGTACCAGCCGGCGGAGAAGCGGGATCAGGTCCGTCGGATCGCGGGAACGGTGGGGACGCTGGACTACGTGACGGCGTGGTTCCTGCGGGCGGGGGAGTATCTGAGGGGGGTGGAGCAACCGGAGGAACGGCCGCGGATCGGCTTCGTGGCGACGAACTCGGTGACGCAGGGGGAGCAGGTGGGGCAGCTCTGGCCGCTGCTGTTCGATCGGTACGGGCTCGAGATCGCGTTCGCGCACCGGACGTTCGCGTGGGGTTCGGAGGCGCCGGGGATGGCGCACGTGCACGTGGTGATCCTCGGCCTGGATGCGCGGGAGCGGGTTCCGAAGCAGCGGTGGCTGTTCTCGTACGAAGACCCGAAGGGCGAGCCGGAGAAGAGCCGGCGCCGCGCACTGTCGCCCTATCTGTTCGACGCTCGGGGGCTCCAGGATCCGCATCTCGTCGTCCGG
>JAJEAO010000072.1 GCA_022822745.1 Acidobacteriota bacterium | reverse complement strand
GGCGGGGCCCTCGCGCCCGGCCGCCCCATGGAACGCCGCTCTATGGAGCGCCCCGGTTCTCCCGGTAGGGGTTCTCCAGACCGGCACAGAGCGCCACACTGCCGGCGCGCCGGCGTCTATGGAACGCCGCTCTCCACCGGTTCTCCCGGTAGGGGTGCGGCAATTCGCGGCGCGAAGCCGCCGGCGCCCTCGCAGCGCCAGTCTGGAGACTGGCCAGTTCTCCCGGCGGGGCCTCCATACGCGCCGCCTTCCCCGCCACCTACCGGAACCGACGCGCCGGGCCCACCTCCACCCAGACCTCCCCGGCCCGATAGAGCGCGAGCCGCCCCTCGAGCGCGGCCGCAGCGCCCGCGTCGCCATCGAGCCCAGCGATCGCCCGCTCCGCGGCGCGAATCGCCAACGCAAAGTCCCCGGCGACGGCATGCACCGCAGCGAGAAGATCCAGCGCCTGCGGATCCTGGTAGCCCGAGAGGCCTGCGAGCCGCTCCGCGAGCCGCACCGCCTCGGGAACATCCCGGACGGAAGGGTCCGGATCGAGCGCCAGCAGCCGCGCCAGAGCGTCGAGCGCGGGAGGCCAGTCGGGCGCGAGCCGGTGCGCCGCGCCAAGCGCATCCACGGCGTCAGCCGTCTCCCGCCGCGCCCGCCGGGTGATGCCGAGTTCCAGCCAGGCTTCGAGCATCGGCAGCCCGGGTGGACCGGCGGCGGATGCCTCGAGCGCCGAGACCGCATCGAGACCGGACTCCAGCGCCGCATCCATCCGTCCGACATCGCGGTAAGCAGCCCCCAGGAGCGACAGCACGGCCGGGGATCCGGGCTGCAGCGCCCGCGCTCTCTCCAGCGCCGCGACGGCAGCGGACGAATCCTGCTCCGCGTGGTGCAGAGCCCCGAGATCGAACCACCCCTGCGCCGCCTCCGGGTCCATCCCGGTGGCGCGCTCCAGCGCCTGAGCAGCGGCTTCCGTCTGACCCACCGAGCGCAGGATGGCCGCCGCCTTGAGCACCTGGCCGTAGTCCGGATCCCGGTCGAGCCCACGACGGATGGCGCGGACCGCGGACTCCCCGAGCCCCTGCGCCTGGAGGATCTCGCCGAGCCCGATCGCGAGCCGGGCCTCCTTCCGCGGGCGATTCGGTCGGGCCAGCGCGTTCCGGGTGAGCGCCTCCAGCCACGCGATCTCCGCCTCCCACTGCGGCGACCCGAGAGCCGGGGGAGCGCCCCGCACCCGGATCCAGTGGTCCGTGAATCCGGCCCCGGGAAACACATCTTCCACCGCGGGCATGTGACAGCCGAGGCAGTCCGACTCGAGCGTCACCCGCTCGTAGCGGTGCGCGGAAACCGGGTCCGCGTGGCAGCCGAGACAGGTCATGCGGCTCCGATCGGCGACGACCTCGGCGGGCTCGGCGCGGTGGGGATCGTGGCAGGCGAGGCAGGACACCGCGCTCTCCGGCGGCGACTCCCGGAAACAGGCGCTCATCATCAGGCTGGCGCCGGCGTGCCGAACCAGACTCCGGTCCCGGCGCAGGACCTCGAGCGGTTCGATGTCGCTCGGCAGTCGGTGGCACTGCCCGCAGAAGACGACCTGCTCCGAGGGCGTCAGCGAGCCCGGGTTGAACACCGGACCACCAGCCCCCGTCTCCCATCCGCCAGCGTGGGCCGCGCCGGGACCGTGGCACCGCTCGCAGCGGACCCCCCATTCGGACCCGGGAAGGTCGGGAACGCCGTTCTCCCACCGAACCGCGGTGGCGTGACATCCGATGCAATCTGCCGCCGCCTCGGACGAGTCGAGATCGCCGAGCGGATCCCGGTCGTTTTCCGAGCCCGGGGTCTCGATCCAGGTTCCGAATCCCGCCGACCACGAGACCCGCATTTCCCGCATCCCGCCGCCATCGGGGAAGTGCACCGGGGTCTCGCCCCGCAGCCCGGAGCCGAAGACCGCGTGCACCGGCAGTTCGCGCCCGGCATCCGCGATTCCGAGGGCCGCGCCCTCATCGGAGCGGAAGTAGCGCGGCCGGTCGGGAGCGTCCGACTCGCTGCGCCAGCGGACTGGAAGTTCGAGCCGCTCGGCGGAGAAGAACCGCTCCACCGAGTCTCCCGTCGCCACCGCCGCCCCACTCAGGGCCATGGGATGGGCCTCCTGCGCCTCGGCGATCCCGGCGTGGCACACCGCGCAGGTCTGCGCTCCGGCGAGTCCCTCACTCCCGCCCGGCCAGCCGAGAAGTTGGAGCCCATCCAGCGGCGCCTGGTGGCGCGATCCGGTCCCTTGCGCGGCGAGGGCGCCGACGCCCGCCGCGAGGACCAGGAGGGACACCGCGACGAGCCAGCGCCGCCGCAGCGGGGTGCGAGGGGTGCTCGGAGGCATGGTCGGACGGCAATGTACCCGGCAGATCCGGGGGCAGGGATTCGCCACCCCCTCCCGGTGTCCCCCCAGTGGCAAGGAGGGTGGCCCGTCCAGCGGCTTCCGTCCGCGCCGGGCGGCTTCTACAATTCGCCTCCGGGTCCGGCGGAGCCCGGGTCCGAACGCGATGCCGGATCCCATGCGCCCGAGGAGGCCGCCGCCGCTCTCGTGGAGGCCCGTCCTGAAGGGGACCGAGGCCGATCGCCGGCTCTTCGAGGCGGCGCTCACCGAGGGGCCGGTGGAGGCCGCCGCTGCCGCCCGGCTGGCGAGGGCGCCGTCCCGCGCGCCGACGCCCTCCTCCGTTCTGCGCGACCTGCGGAAGGGTCGGCGCCGGGTTTCGGACGGGTGCGAGGTCTCGGTCCGCCAGTGCACCCAACCGGTTGCCCGGCAGCGCATCGAGCGCTTCCTCAGGTCTCGACGGGCGCGCGGGGCGCGGTTCGTCGTGGTGATCCACGGCAAGGGTTACCGCTCGCCCGGCGGAAGGTCGGTGCTCGCGCGACGGGTGCCCGAGTGGCTCGCGGCCTGGAAGCCCGAGCTGGTCGCCGGGTGGGAAGTCGCCCGGCCGGAGCACGGTGGCAGCGGCGCGCTCTACGTCGCGCTCGCGCCGCCCTGCGTCTGAGCCGCGCGCCGGTCCGGTCTTCATCACCGCGCGCGAGCGGTGAGCAGGGAATCGGGGGCTCGGGACGCGGCCCGCGCGTCGCGTCGCCCGTCGGCGGGCCTACCATCCCCGGTCATGAGTGACACCCGCGCGTTCCTCGACCGCTTCTGGGAGGAGGAGATCCTCCCGCCGCTGAGCGAGTACATCGCCGTCCCGGCGGTCTCGGTGCTGTTCGACGCCGACTGGGAGGCGCACGGCCACCTGGAGTCCGCGCTGGAACTCGGTCGGGCCTTCATCGAGAAGCATGCGCCGGAGGACGCGACCCTCCATGTGGGCCGCGTCCCCGGTCGGACTCCGCTGCTGCTCGTGGACTGCCCGGGCGACGCCGAGGGCACGATCCTGATGTACGGCCACCTCGACAAGCAGCCGGAGATGGTCGGGTGGCGGGAAGGCCTCGCGCCGTGGACGCCGGTCCGCGAGGGCGACCGGCTCTACGGGAGAGGCGGCGCCGACGACGGTTACGCGCTCTTCGCCGCGCTGGCCGCGCTCAAGGCGGTGGCTCGCGAGGGCCGGAAGCGCTCCCGCGTCGTCGTGCTCATCGAGTTCTCCGAAGAGAGCGGCTCCCCGGATCTCCCCGCCTGGATCGAGGAGTATTCCGGCGTCATCGGCAGTCCGGACCTCGTGATCTGCCTCGACTCGGGCGCCGGAAACTACGAGCAGCTCTGGTGCACCACCTCGCTGCGCGGCATCGTGGGCGGCACGCTGCGGGCGGATGTCCTGACGGAAGGAGTCCACTCCGGGGACGCCGGGGGGATCGTGCCGCCGCCGTTCCTGGTGCTGCGCAAGCTGCTGGATCGCCTCGAGGAACCGCGGACCGACCGGATGACGCCGCCCTCGCTCGATGTCGAGATCCCGGCGCAACGGGTCGAGCAGGCGCAGGCCGCCGCCGAAACCATGGGGCCGGACGCCTTCGACCGGTTCCCGTGGGTCGAGGGCTGCGGCCCGGCGAAACTGTCCATGCGCGAGCAGATCCTGAACCGGACCTGGCGTCCGAATCTCGCCATCACCGGGGCGGGGGGGCTGCCGCCGCTCGAGAAGGCGGGCAACGTCCTGCTGCCGCAGGTCACGCTCAACTTCTCCATCCGCATGCCCCCCACCGCGGATCCCCTCGCGGTTCAGCGCGAGATCCGGGAGCTGGTCGAGACGGACCCGCCGTTCGGCGCGGGAGTCGCGCTCCACTTCCACGAACCGGCGGCGGGCTGGAACGCTCCCCCGCTGGCGCCGTGGCTCGGCGACGCGCTGGACGAGGCGTCGCGCGCCGAGTTCGGGAAGCCCGCGGTCCACATGGGTGAGGGCGGGACGATCCCGTTCATGGCGATGCTGGGGGACCGGTTCCCCGAAGCGCAGTTCGTCGTGACCGGCGTTCTCGGGCCCGGTTCCAATGCGCACGGACCCAACGAGTTCCTGCACGTGGCCTATGCCAAGCGGCTCACCGGAGCGGTCGCCCGAGTGGTCGCCCGCCACGGCGAGCGAAGCTGGCGAAGCTGAGCGAGGTCAGCCGGACGCGCCCGCGGGGACGTTTCGGCGGTCCGCCGGCGCGGCCCGGAACGGCCGGTCCCGGTCGCGGTCCACGACGCAGAAGAACCCGAAGGGACGGCCGGTCGGATTCGAGAGCTGGTGGGTCTCGAGCGGTCCCACCGTGGCCACGTCGAGCGGGCGCAACGGGAAGTCGCGGTCTCCGAGGCGCAGGACGCCCTCGCCCCGGGCCCCGATGACCAGGTGGGTGTGGAGGTGGCGCTCGAGGCTCGTGAATCCGCCCGGCTCGACTTCGAAGTAGCGGAGGTCGCAGCGGGTCCGTTCGCCGAACTTGCCGACGAGCTCCACCCGCCGGACCCCGCGGAACGCCAGATCCCGGGCGTCCTTGTAGGGTGAACTGGTCCGGCCCTCCCACTGTCCCTCGCCGAGGAAGGCGAGGCGGCGGGGTCGGGCCGGCGCGGGTCGAGGCGGCGCCGCCGGCTCGGCGGCGCGCTCGGGAAACTCCTCGCGCAGCGCCTCGACGAGCGCGCGGGTTCCGGCTTCGACGCCCTCCGGGTGGGTCAGCAGCGCTCCCCCGATGAGCAGCACCGAGTCGGGGCCGTAGCGGCGGGCGACTTCGGGCGCCTCGCCGAGCGCCATGCCGCCCGCGGGCGCGGGCCAGGATCGGGACAGGCCCCCGAGGGGATCCCGGAGTTTCCCGGTGATGGATCGGCAGGCGGCTTCCGGGTAGCGGAATCGGCCGCCGCGGTCGGGAAACACCGAGATGTCCGCCCCGGCAAGCCGGAACAGCGTCCCGAGCAGCACTCCCGGGTCCACGCCGCCGGGGCCCGCGTGCGTGAACGAACCGCTCAGGGAGGGATGCGCCATGAAGATCAGCGGATAGCGTTCGGCCAGGCTTCGCATCGAGTCCAGCCCGATCAGCATCGGGCAGACCAGAACGCCCGGCAGTCCGGTCTCCGCCGCGAACTCCACGTAGCGTTCGATCCGATCCGCCGGCGCCCCCGCATGGGGCAGGTAGAGCGTCTGGCCTCCGGTGGCCTGGTTGCCGCGGTCCACCGCCTCGGCGCAGGCGAAGACCCGGTCCCGGAACGCCTCGAAGTCGTCCGTCAGGTTCTGGTCGTCCTTGATCAGATCCCCGCCGCCGCGGGCGAAGGCTTCCGCGAGCGCCGCCAGCTCCCGAACCGGCAGGCCGCGCGGCTTCACGGCGGTGGCGAGGAGAGGCCGCCCGAAGACGCCTCGCCGGCGTCGCACCCCGGTCACGCCGTGGTTCGGGCCGCGGAGCGATGCGAGAAGCGACGCCGGAGGGCTCAGGTCGAGGAGGCGCACGCCCCGCAGCATCGAGACGTTGCCGAAGGCGACATTCAGAAGCCCGAAGAGATCTCCGGCGAGCGCCTCCGGGTAGGAGATCCCCACCCGCGAGCAGCCCGGCTGCTCCGGATCCCGTTCGACGGACTCGATCCGTCCCGTGAGCGCCGCGGGGGCGCTCCCGGGAGGCAGGAGCGCCTCCGGAACCTCGACCGTCTGTTCGATCGCGATGCTCCGGGCGAGTGCCTGCGCCTCTCCGGGCTCCGCGGGAACCCGGTAGAGGGCGTGAACCCGGCCGTCAGGCACGGCGCGCGTAGCGCAGCGGGATCCTCACGAGGAACCAGCCGAGCAGGACGAACACCAGGAATCCGGGGATGCCCGACGGCGCCAGCACCGGGGTCGGCAGGGTGAGGTTCCACACCGCGAACCCGGAGAGGGCGACCCCCATGAGCGCCTCGCCGGCGATCAGCCCGGAGGCGATCAGGGTGCCCGCGCTCTCGCCGCGCGTCCGCCCGGCGGCGTCGAGGGACGCCATCCGCCGGTCGCTCAGCCAGCGGAAGAAGCCGCCGACGAAGATGGCGAACGTGGTCTGGAGCGGGAGGTACATGCCCACCGCGATCAGCATCGGCGACGGCGCCTGGATCAGGATCAGGAAGAAGCACAGCGCGACGCCGAAGACGACGAGCGGCCAGCGCATGTCTCCGCCCACGATGCCCTGCGAGAGGAGCGCCATGAGCCCCGCCTGGGGCGCGGGCAGCTCGGCGCCTCCGACCCCGACCCCGCCGGCGGCGATGTCCCCCCGATGGAGGAGCATCATCGGAAGCACGAGGAACGCCGAGGCGAAGACCACGCCGATGATCTCGGCCCACTCCATCCGGAACGGGGTTCCGCCGAGGATCTGACCCACCTTCAGATCCTGGAGCATGTCTCCGGCGACGGCGCAGGCGCAGCAGACGACCGCGGCGACGCCGAGAACCGCCGCCACTCCCTGCTCCCCGGTGACGCCGAGGAAGGTCATGAGGAGCGCGGCCAGGAGCAGCGTCGAGATCGTGAGTCCCGAGACCGGGTTCGAGGAGCTGCCGATCACGCCCACCAGGTACCCGGCGACGGCCGAGAAGAAGAATCCGGCCACGATCATCACGATCGCCGACCCGAGGGCCCCGAGAGGCTGGCCGGTGTAGTACTGGTAGAGCAGGAAGGTGGGGATGACGAGCGCGACGACCCCGGCGGCGGTCCAGGAGAACGGGATGTCCCGGTCCTTCTCGTCGCCGTCGCCCGGCGGGCGGCCGGTGCGCAGTTCGGCGATCGAGCGGCGGAGCCCCTCGCCGAGCGACTTGCGCATCCGCAGCAGGGTCCAGACCGCGCCCGCGATCATGGCGCCCACCGCGATCGGCCGGACCAGCTCGGACCAGACGACGCCGCTCACGGTCGTCCAGTCGGCGCCCGCCGCGGCGATGCGGCCGGCGTCGGCGAAGTCCGGGTTGAAGAACAGGACGGCCGGGATCATGAACCACCAGGCGAAGACCCCGCCGGAGAAGGTGAGGGCCGCGAGCCGCGGTCCGATGATGTAGCCGACGCCGAGATAGGCGGGCGAGGCCGCCGGAGTGGAGAACGGCAGGACGCCCGGCTGGGCCGCCGCGCCGAACGACTGGCCGCCGACCGCGACCGCGCCCTGGAACGAGCCGTAGCCGAGCGCGCCCGCGATCCGGTCGGTGAACAACTGGATGCCCTTCGAGTTCTTGAGGATCTCGATGACCGCGCCCACGCCCATCATCTGGAACAGCAGCCGCCCGCCGCCGCGTCCTTCGCCGGCGCGATGGATCTCGGCGGCGGCGACCGATTCGGGGAAGGGGAGCTCGGGGTCGTTCACCATGCTCCGGCGCAGGATGACGACGAACAGGATGCCGAGCAGGCCGCCGACGAGCATCAGCAGCGTGCTTTCGAGATAGTGGAACTCCTCCCAGGCGCCGGCCATGAGGAAGGCCGGAAGCGTGAAGATCGCCCCGGCGGCGAGCGCCTCGCCGACTGACGCCGTCGTCCGGGCGATGTTCTCCTCGAGGAGGCTGCCCCGGAACAGGCCGCGGATGACGACCATGGCGACCACGGCGGCGGGGAAGGTGGCCGCGACCGTCTGTCCGGCGCGGATCCCGAGGTAGGCGTTCGCGGCCCCGAGCACGACGGCCATGAACAGGCCGAGCAGCAGGGCGCGGAGGGTGAACTCGCGGGGGTTGCCGGGGGAATTCGCCATGGAGCCTCCTCGGGACGGGAACCGCGCCATTATCCCCGGCGGCTCGGGACCGCGCCGTCCGGGAGTCGGGAGACCGACGAGCTCAGCGGTGGCGGCGGGAGCGCCGCGGCCCCGATTCACCGAGCCGGAGCCCGGTGTCGGCGGTGAGGCCGGGCCCGTCGCGATCCCCCCGGCGCAGGGCGACCCAGCCGGCGGCCGCGATCATGGCGGCGTTGTCGGTGGAGAGCGCGATCGTCGGGGTGAAGACCGGGAGCCCGCGCTCCTCGCCGAGCGCAGCGAAGCGCTTCCGGAGAGCCGAGTTCGCCGCGACGCCGCCGGTGAGGAGGATGGAGGACGCCGGCGTCGTCTCGAGGGCGCGCTCCACGGCGCGAGCCAGCGCCCGGACCACCGCGGACTGGAACCCCGCCGCCAGATCCCGGACATCCTCGCGCTGGAAAGGATCCTCGCCGCGTTCGACCGGCGTGACCGCCTCGGCCTCGATGCGTCGCAGCGCCTGCGTCTTCAGTCCGGAGAAGCTGAAGTCCAGCCGCGCCCCGTCGGAGAAGTGCGGCAGCGAGAAGAGATGGCGCTCCGCGTTTCCCCGCTGCGCCAGCCGGTCCAGGATCGGACCGCCGGGGTAGCCGAGACCGAGCCGCTTCGCCAGCTTGTCGTAGGCCTCCCCGGCGGCGTCATCCCGGGTCTTGCCGAGCAGGCGGTACTCCCCCTCCGCCTCGCTCAGGAACAGGCTGGTGTGCCCCCCCGAGACGACGAGGGCGAGCGCCGGGTGCGGAACCGGAGGGCCGTCCAGAAAGCACGCCCGGATGTGGCCCTCGATGTGATCCACGCCGACGAGGGGCAGGCCCCGGGCGAACGCGAACGCCTTGGCGAACGAGACGCCGGCGAGGAGAGCCCCGATCAGGCCCGGGCCCCGGGTCACCGCCACCGCGCCGATGTCGCCTGGGTCCACGCCGGCGTCGTCGAGGGCGCGGCGCACGACCGGCGCGAGGTTCAGCAGATGCTGGCGGGAGGCGATCTCCGGCACGACCCCGCCGTAGGGCGCATGGGACGCGATCTGCGAGGAGACGATGTTGGAGAGCACCCGCCGGCCGTCCTCGACGACCGCCGCCGAGGTCTCGTCGCAGGAGGTCTCGACCCCCAGGATGAACACTGCGGGAGTGGAACCCTCAGTCCGCCGGCGCCGGGTCGGCGAACGCGGAGAGGATCGCGGCGACCGTCCGGTTCAGGTAGTCGTCGAATCCGCCCGGACTCGGCCCGAGGCGCACGATCACGACGTCCTCCGACGGGATGACCATCGTGATCTGCCCCATGAATCCGGCGGCCCAGTAGGCGTCCCGCGGGATGTCGGGGTGCCGGCCGCCCCGGTTGAGCCACCACAGACCGCCGTATTCCTGTTCCTTCGCTCCCGGGGACGGGGCGCTCACGAATTCGGACCATCCCTCCGGCAGGATCCGGTCGCCCAGGAACTCCCCGTCCCACAGGTGCAGGAGTCCGAACCGCATCCAGTCGGCGGCGCTCCCGTACTCGTAGCCGCTCAGGATGAAGTTCCCCCACGGGTCCGTTTCCAGCACGAAGTCGCGCGACCCGATCCGGTCGAGCACGAGCCGCTGCGGGTGGGTGAGGTACTCCCTGCCGTTCCGCTCGACGGTCTCCCGGACGATCCGACCCAGCGTCAGCGGGTCCGAGTTGCGGTAGCGGAACTCGGTCCCCGGCTCGATGCCGAAGGGCTGCGAGGAGGCGTGGTCGAAGACGTCCAGGGCATCGAAATAGACCCGCATGTGCTCGTTCTCGGGCACGAGGGACTCGGCGCCGTTCAGGCCCAGGTTCTCCATGTCGAGTCCGCTCGTCATCGTGAGCAGGTGCCGCATGAGGATGGCGCCCCGGGGGTCGCCCTCCTCGCGCCACTCGGCGATCGGCGCCGGGTCGTCGAGGGTGAAGTGGCCCTTGTGGATGAGCGCGCCGATCAGGGTCGCGGTCAGGCTCTTGCCCTCGGACCAACTGATCTGCGGGGTGTTGCGGGTGAAGCCGGGGGCGTAGCGCTCTCCGACGATCTTCCCGTGGCGAACCACCGCGAGGGCGCGCGTGTTCTGGGGGGCCGCCATCGCCGCGTCGAGGGCGGCGTCGAGCGCTTCCCGCTCCACGCCCGGCTGGTCGGGCTCTTCGGCCTCCCGATCTCCGAGCGGCCAGTCCGTCTCGGACGCCGGGGGCTGATCGCGGGGGACCGGGACCGGCTCGAACCGCACCGAGTCCATCCCGTCCTCGAGCAGCGCGCACCCCTGATCGTCGTGGTAGCGCGCGGTGCGCGGGTTCACATCGGCCGCCCACACGGTGGCGCTCCGGTCCTCCTCGTCCACCCGCCACTCGAAGTCGTCCTGCCAGGCGAACCCGACGAACGGACGGATGTCCTCCTCGAGGACGGTCTCCGGCGACCGCTCGGTTACCCGTCCCACGACGAACACCCCCGAGCAGAGGTGATGGGCGCCGATGCCGGCGGCGTAGCGGCGAAAGCGCTCGTCGGCGAGGTCGTCGGCGTCCCCGGACTCCGAGCCGCTGTCCGCCATGCAGGCGAACGCCGCGATCAGCGTCGCAGCCGCCGCCGCCCCCCACCAGGTCGTCCTCGTCTTGCCCATCATGTCCCTCCTCGTCGCCGGTCGCCGGCGCAATCCGACTGCCGGCGAGGGGTCAGAGTATGTCGGGGAGGGGCGGCCGCCGGTCCGTCACCCGCCCGGCGCGAGTCCCACGGGCTTCAAGGGGCCCGCCGGGAGCTTGCGGAGGGACTGGCTCACCGGGTCCACTTCGAACCCGGCCGACTCGAGCGCGGCGCCGCCGAGGAGCGGCTCCGCGTCGTCGGCGCAGAAGACCACGGTCGCTCCCGCGATTTCGCCGAGCACATCCAGCTCCGCCGTCGCGATCCGGAAGTCCCGGAGGGCGCCGTCGGCCAGCGCGTAACGCCGCTCCGTGCGCGGCTCGATGCCGATGCCGCGGAGAGCGGACTCCGGAACGACCGAGTCGGTCGCGCCGGTGTCCGCGAGGAAACGGCCCGACCAGGACCGGGAACGGTCGCCCGGATGCCTCACGATGACCGAAACGCGGGTTGCTCCCATGGCGCTTTCACCTCTCGCCCGGGACTCTGCGCCGCGCGCGTCGCCGACTCGCCGAGGGGGTGCTCCTTCCAGCCGTTCATGCTTCGAATTCGTCGCGGAAGCGCCGGATGCGGGCGAGCGCCTCGGCGATGTCGCGCTCCGGGGCGAGCATGGAGACGCGGGTGTGATGGGTCCACCCCGAGCCGAACGCGGTTCCGGGGAACATGAGAACCCGCGCCTCGCGCAGCAGCCGGCGGCAGAACGCTTCCGCCGGGAGACCGAAGCGGGAGATGTCGGCCCACACGAAGAACCCCCCGCCGTGGGCTGCGGTGGGGATCCCCAGGTCGCGGAGGCCGTCGAGGAGGAGCCGCCGTCGGGGGGCGTACATCGTCCGCAGCGCCGCCGGGAAGGCGCCGCCGCTCCGAAGCGCGGCTGCCGCGGCCCGCTGGGAAAGGAGCGCCACCGGCCCCGAGATCGCCGCCTTGACCTTCGCGCAGGCCTCGATGGCGTCCGCCGGACCGGTCAGGTAGCCCACCCGGAACCCGGTCATGGCGTAGCTTTTCGAGACGCTCGAGAGCGTGAGGGTCTTGCGGCGCATCCCCGGGAGCGAACACGGAGACAGCACCGGGCCCTTCCCGTCGAGCGCCATGTCGGCGTACACCTCGTCGGAGAGCAGCCACAGGTGGCCCCGATCCGCCAGCGCCGCGAGACCCCGGGTGTCCTCGGCCCCGGTGCGCGCCCCGGTGGGGTTGCTGAAGTTCACCGAGACGAGCAGGCGAGGTCGCGTCGCCCGGGAAAACGCCTGCTCCGCCGCCTCGGCGCTGAAGCCGAAGTCCTCCTGGTCGTCGATCGAGCGCCCTCCGCACGCGACCGGGAGGAGCCGGCCCCCGGCGAGGACGACCGCCTGGCCATAGGACGTATAGAACGGATCCGCGATCAGGACCTCCTCCCGCTCGCCGACGAGCGCGAGGACTGCCGCCGCGATCCCCTCCTGGGCGCCGCCGGTCACGAGAACCTCGGTCTCCGGGTCATATTCGACGCCGGTTCGCGCCTTCTCGCGCCGGGCGATCGCCTCCCGCAGCCAGCCCTGCCCGCGCGGGTGGAGCGGTTCGGTCCTTTCGAGCCGGGCGCACGCCCACCGGATGACGTTTCGGGGAGCGTCGGCATCCGGATCTCCGCGCCCGAGACTCACGACCCCGTCCATCCGCGCCGCCAGCTCCATGAGCGAATACCGGGAGTCGTCGTCGGGGAGGGGCCGCTTCTCCGGGGTCTTCGCGCGGGCGGGGGCTGGCCTCAGGCCGAGCCGCAGGGCGGCGGCCCGCTGGGAAGGCGCGGGGGTGCAGATGGAGAGCGCCTGCTTCCACCGCCGCAGCACCGGGATGCGGTCCGCCGGGGCGTGGAGGAATCCCACGCGGAACGGCGCCAGCGAGGCGATCCAGTCCAGGGATCCGAAGGTGACGGCGCCGGGAGGGATCCAGCCGGAGATCGGGCCGTCGCCCGCCAGAAGCCGCTCGCCGAGATCCACGAGGAGGAGCGGCCGCTCCGGCGCCTCCTCCACCTGCTCCGCGGCTTCCACCGGCAGGACCACGACCGCGGCGTCCGGCCACTCCGCAGGCGTCTCGAAGATCGGTTCCGGGGCCAGGGCGAGGAGATGGCAGGCCCCGTACACCCCGTCGAAGTCGTGGAGTCCGGGAAACAGCAGCGCGCGGGATCCGGCGCCGCCGCCCAGCTCCCGCGCCCCGGCGAGGGCCACGAAACCCGCCTCGCGGGCCCCCGCCGTGATCACGGTGTCGCCGCCGGGCGGGAAGCCGAGAGCCTCCAGGCGCCGGGTGATCGCGGCTCGCAGCTCCGGGATCCCCGGCCGCGGCGTGTAGTGCGTCTCGCCGCCGAGAAGCGCCCGCCGCAGGCGCTTCCGGGCGGTCCGGTTCAGGGCTTCGCCGGCGGGCCAGACGAAGTCGTCGGTGAAGCGCCCGGTCCGGTCCGCGACCGGAACGCCGCAGTCGTGGCTCATTCGGCGAGTTCCTCCCATGCGTCGGCGGCCAGCGGGAGGCCGTCGGCCTTCACCCGTTCCGCCACCCGGTCGCACCGGAACCTCCGCCCGGTGACTCCGGTTCCGTCGAGCCGCGCGAGCGCGACGAACGCGGCGCCGAGCGGCGCCGACGAACCCCATGTCCGCTGCCCGGGCGCGAGGTCGCGCTCCGCTCTCCGGGTCATCCCCGTCGGCTTGATCCGCGCTCCGGGGGTGAGCGTGTTCACGAAGACGCCCCGGCCGGCGCACTCCGCCGCGGCCGCCCGCGCGAGCCCCTCGATCCCGAACTTGCTGGCGCAGTAGGCGGTCTCTCCGGCGAACCCGCGGACTCCGGCGTTCGAACTGGTCAGCAGGACGGCGCCGCCGCTCCCCGCCGAGAGCGCGGGCAGCAGCTCCCGCAGGAGGAGGAACGCGGAGGTCAGGTTCACCGCGAGCGTCTCGTCCCACGCGCCGTCGCCGGTCTCGCGGAGCGAACCGCGGCGCAGCACGCCGGCGCAGTGGACCAGCGCCCCGAGGTCCCCGGCAGTGAAATGGACCGCGCTCTCCGCCGCGCGAAGGCAGTCGGCCCGGTTCGCGAGGTCCGCGGTCAGGGTCCGAGCGCCTCCGGGAACCCGCGACGCGGTCACGCCCAGCTCCACGGCGCTGCGGTCCATCAGCAGGCAATCCGCCCCGGCGGCGCCGAGCGCGAGCGCCGCGGAGGCGCCGAGTCCGCGCGCCGCCCCGGTGATCACGACCCGTCTCCCGGCGAGCGGGAGTTCCCGCGCGCTCACCCCGGGAGGATCCCCTGGAGGAGCGCCGCGGTGGCGAAGCCGAGATAGTTGCCGAGCCCGTAGCCGAAGATCCCCACGATCACCGCGGGCGCGATCCGCTCCTTCCAGCGCAGCGCCATGCCCAGCGCCAACGCCGACCCGGGCCCGCCGACGGCGGCCTGGCTGGCCAGCGTGACCGTCGCCAGGTCGAACCGCGCCAACCAGCCGACCCCGTACACCACGGCCGCGTGGATCAGGATGATCAGGATCATGTAGAGGAACAGCCACGGCCCCGCCGAGATCACCTCGCGAACGTCCGACGCCGCCCCGATCACGAGGAAGAAGACGTGAAGCGCGAAGTAGGAGAGCATCGCGGAGCCGCGGAGGCGCGCCACCGCCGGAATCTGCCCCAGGATCAGCGCGATCGTGGTCAGCCACAGCACCTCGGGGACGCCCGGAACGAGCGTTCCGAGCTGGTGCGCCGCGGTCAGCGCGAGGAGCGGCAGCGCCGCCAGCACCGCGAGGTGGGAGACCGAGAGCTTCGCTTCCGTCCAGGTCTTCCGCAGCGCATCGGAGTCCATCGCCGGACCGCTCCCGGCCGTTTCCGGAGGTCCGGACCGGCGCAGGAAGGCAGCTCCGAACGCCGACGCGAGCGCCACCTGCCCGAGCATCCACGGCACGGTGGAGAGGTTGTCCACCACGAAGGCGCCCGCGAACAGGCTGGGCGTCATTTCGAGCCCCTGTCCGACCGCGGCGAAGTTGAGCCCGCCGCCGAAGAACGCTCCCGCGAAGGTGCCGCCGAGCTTCCAGGTCTCCGGTCCGAGCATCCCGGCGAACAGGAGGCTCGCGGTCACGGCGCCCACGAAGGTCCCGACTCCGGCGAGCCCGAACCCGAACACCATGCGCGGCCCCGCCTTCTTCAGGTCGGCGAACCGGGTGGACAGCACGAACAGGACGATCGCGTAGGGGATCGCGTAGCGGGAGAGCGAGTCCATGAACTCGCTCCCGCGGGGGATCACCCCGACATTGGCGAGCAGGATGCCGAGCAGGGTGCAGATCACCGCCGAGCTCACCTTGCGCAGGAGCGGGTAGCGCTCTTCGGCTTCGCGCGCTCCCCAGACGAGGAGCAGCAGGAAAGCGAGGAGAAGAAGCGGCTGGGCGATCACGGCGCGTCTCCGGGGCGATGCGGCGAAGGCGCCGGGACCTCGACGAAGTCCGCCTCACCGCAGAAGAGGGTCCAGTCCCCCGCGGTCGTCGAGGGGTGGGTGCGAAACCCGAACAGGACGCCGTCACAGGGGGCGTTCAGATCCTCCACCGGCTCGCCGAGCAGGTCGTGGATCCGGAGCAGCGTCTGCCCCCGGCGGATCGGACGCTTGAAGTGGGTCTCGGCCCCTCCGGGGAAGGGCACGAGCACGCCGCTGCGGCTCGCCATGCGCACCGCCTGCCGCCCCCGCCAGAGCTTCGGGGCGTAGGCGGGCTCCCCGCCCAGCATCCCGTAGTGCCGGCACACGTTCCCGAAGGCGCGCTTCAGGATGTCCACCATCTCGCGCAGCCGGTCCGGCAGGGTGGCGGCGCTGCCTCCCAGCTCCACCGTGATCGCGGGCCGGGAGCGACGGGTCATCGCCGCCATCGGGGATCCGGCCGGATGCGGCGTGTCCAGCACGATGGTCCAGTCCGGGCCCATCGCCTGCGCCAGTTCGAGGCCCCGCGCATCGCCGGAGGTCGTGAAGATCGTCTCTCCCAGGAGGCAGATGTTGCCGCCGGAGTGCACCGTGATCTCGAGATCGGCCGCCGCGCCGACGGTGGCGGCGTGGACGGCGGCGACCCGGTCGGTGAGGTAGCCATCGGCGCGCCCCGGGTAGATCCGGTTCATGTCGTGGGTGTGGGTGTCGCGCGGATTGCCCCGCGCCATCGCCTCGAACGCGGCGACATTCATCAGCGGGACGGCGACGACCGCCCCGGCGAGCGCGCCGGGGTCGAGATCCCGGGCGAATTCGGCCACCGCGATGACGCCCTCCTGCTCGTCTCCGTGGATCCCTCCATCGAGGACGAGGACGGGCCCCGATCGGGCGCCGTTCACGACGAGGACCGGGAATCCCAGCCCGGTTCCGTCCACCCGCTCCACCGCGGGAACGAATCCGGCGACGCGCTCGCCCGGTCGGGCGGCGATGTCGCCGATCCGGAGGGTGTCTCCGGCGCTCGTCATGTTCCGTCTCCTCCGCTCGATTCTCGGCGTGGTCCCGCGCGGCCCGCGAAGAAGGCGTCCACCGCTTCGCCGACCCGCGCGAACAGCTCCCGCGCGCCGCCCGCGCCCGCGCCTCCCGTGTGCGGCGCGAGGACCGCTCCCGGCGCCTGCGCCAGCGGGTGCGCCTCGGGCAGGGGTTCCTCGCGGAACACGTCCAGGCCGGCGCCCCCGAGCCGGCCGTCCCGCAGCCTCTCGGCCAGCGCCGCCTCGTCCACGAGTCCTCCCCGGGCCGTGTTCACCAGGATGGCCCCGCGTTTCATCCGGTCGAGCGCGGCGCCGTCGAGCAGATTCGACGTGGCCTCGGTGTGCGGCAGATGGAGGCTGACGATGTCCGAGGTTTCGAGCAGCTCCCCGAACGAGCCCCGCTGGCGCACGCCGAACCGGCCCGGCCACGGCTCTCGCAGCGGCCGCCGCTGGAACATCGAGACCTTCATGCCGAACCCCCGGGCCCGCCGGGCGACTTCCTGGCCGATCGCTCCGAAACCCGCGAGGCCCAGCGTCCGCCCCTCGAGCGCGACGATGTCGTCCCGCCCCAGCCAGTTGAAGGCGAACGACTCTTCGGTCGTGCGGCTCGGACTCAGGCCGCGGGACCGGTAGCCGCCCTCCCGGACGCCCCGGTCGCCCTCGACGATCCGGCGCGTCACCGCGAGCAGGAGGGCGAGGGTGTGGTCGGCCACCGCGATCGCCCCCGGATGAGGCACGGCGACGACGGGCGCTCCTCGGGCCGCCGCTTCCTCGAGGGCCACGCTCACCGGATGCCGTCCCAGCATCACGATGAGCTTCGCGGCGGATTGATCGAGCTCCCGCCCGCCGACCCGGCGCTTGCGGGCGAGCAGCGCATCGGCGCCGCGCAACGCGGACCGGATCGCGGCTGGTTCATCCGAGTCGGGGATCCGGAGGTCGAAGCGCGAGAGCACGCTCCGGGCGGCGCGGGCGACCAGGTCGGGCGGCCGTTCGCAGAACGCGACCCGAGTTCGATGGGTCACCAGAGCACCAGGCCGACATAGGCCGCGTAGGCGGCGAGCAGAGCGACCCCCTTCCCGCGACCCACCCGGGGGCCGACGAAGAGAGCCGCTCCGGCGAGCAGCGTCAGGAGCAGCACCCCCGGGATCTCGGCGTTCAGCAGCCGGGGCTCCACCGCGACGCCGGCGACCGCCGCCGGGAGCCCGAGCGCCCCCAGCACGTTGAACAGGTTGGACCCGATCACGTTGCCGGCGGCGAGCTGGACGGCTCCCTGTCGCACCGCGGCGATGGATGCGGCGAGCTCGGGCAGCGAGGTGCCCACCGCGACCAGCGTCAATCCGATCGTCGTTTCGGAGGCGCCGAGTCCGCGGGCGATGTCGGACGCTCCCCGAATCAGCAGCTCGGCCCCGAAGAGCAGGACCGCGAGTCCCGCGGCGGTGAGCCCCAGGCTCCTGCCGAGCGTGGGGAGATCGTGGTCCGCCTCCGGCGGCGGACGCTCGCGGCTCCACCGGATGGAGGCGATGTTGAAGGCCGCGAGCAGCCCGAGCAGCACGAACCCGACACCCCGGGACACCTGGCCGGCGGCCGCCATCGGCCAGAGCAGCGCGGTCACGACGACGAGCGCCCCGAACTCGCGGCGCAGCCCGCCGGCGTCCACCGAGAACGGCCGCATCGCCGCCGTGAGCCCCAGGATCAGCCCGAGGTTGGCGGCGTTGCTGCCGACCACGTTCCCGACCGCCAGTCCCGGACTCTCCCGGAGGACCGCCACCAGGCTCGCCCCGATCTCCGGCGCCGAGGTTCCGTAGGCCACGACCGTCAGACCGATCACGACCGGGCTCACCCGAAACCGGCGCGCCAGCCCGGTGGAGCCGTCCACCAGCCAGTCGGCGCCGAACGCGAGGCCGGCGAGCCCGACCGCGACGAAGACGCAGGCGATCAGGGACAAGCAGGGCGGACCGGCGCGGGCGCAGGGAACTCGACCGCAGCGCGCCGGGCGCGGGCGACTCTAGCAGCCCGCGCTAGGGTTTCGGGGAACACGGCGCCGGAGGCCGTCGTTTCCGTCCGCGTCGCCGGAATCGGGGAGTGAGCGCCGAGCGTCACTCCGGTCCGCCGAAACTCCGGCCCGACCCGCCTCGCCCCGTCCGAGGCCCACCAGGAGAGCGCCGATCCGGCGCCCGCACAATTCGCCCGCCAAGGAGGCTCGATGCGAACCCCCACACTTCCGGACCTCGGGGTGCTCCTGCTCGGGGCGGCGCTCGGCGCGCCCCCCGCGGTGGCGGCGGCGCAGGGCCCAACCAGTCCCCCTCCCGCCCTGACCGAACAGGTTCTCGGCCAGTACCGCGACCTGATCGCCCAGGAGACGCTCCCGTTCACGATCGCGCAGGCGGTCGAGGTCGCCCAGGTCCTCCACCCCGACGTCCGCAGGTCCGCCGAGCGGCTCGACGAGTTTCCGTTCCTGGTGCGCGAGACCCGCGCCTCCGCTCTCCCCCAGCTCACCCTCAGCCTCCAGGCGACGGAGACGCGCGATCCGGGGTTCCGGAACAGCCCGTTCTTCTCCCGGCTGATCGAGGATCCGGAGGCGGCGGCCGGCTTCGGAGGCGGGGATCCGAACAGCTTCGGAGGCGCGTTCACCTTCGGCACCTACGCCTGGAACTTCCAGCTCTCGCAGACGCTCTGGGACTTCCGCCTCCGCCCGGCGCTGCGCGGCGTGGATATCGATCGGGAGATCGCCGAGCTCGAACTCGCCGAGACCCGCAACCAGGTGGCGCGCGACACCGCCGCGGGCCTCTACGCCTATCTGCTGCGCGAGCGGAGCCGGGACGTTCTGGCGGGAGCGGTCGAGGCCCGGGAGCGCGCGCTCGCCGTCGCCCGGGACCGGCTCGAGCTCGGCGCCGGATCGCGTCTCGATGTGCTTCGGGCGCGAGTCGGCCTCAGCCGGCTGCGGCGGGATCTCCAGGACGCCGAGGACGCGGTGGCGGTGCAGCGGGCCGGAGTCAACGCGATCGTGGGGCGGGATCAGGATCTCGCCATCGAGGTTCTCGACGATCTCGCCCTGCCCGATCCGGCGCCGCGAGTGCTTCCGGCGGCGGCCCTCATGGAACTCGCCGGTCAGCATCGCCCCGAACTCCGCCGCCGCGCCCTCGACCGGGAGCAGATGCGTCTGCAGGCGAGCCTCGCGCGCGCCGGATCCCGGCCGGAGATCGCCGCGAACGCCTCCTACGGCGTCAGCACCTTCGCCGTCGAGAACACCTGGGACATGAGCCTCCACAACTGGAACGCGGGGGTGTCGCTGAACTGGACGCTGTTCGACGGCTTCGAGACACGGAACCGGATCGCCGGGCTGCGGTCCCGCGAGACCCAGAGCGAGTGGGAGCAGAGCGAGTTCGAATCCCTCCTCGAAGTGGAACTGCGCGCCGCCGCCGCCTCCTGGCGCGGCGCCCTCGCCGCCCTCGAGGAGGCGACTCTCGCCGTCGAGGAGGCCCTCGAGGCGGAACGCGTCGCCGAGGAAGAACTGGCCGTGGGAGCCGTCACGCCGCTGGTCGTGCTCGAGAGCGCCCAGGTCCGTCGCGAAGTGGAGCTGGAGCTCGCCACGAACACCCACGACGCGCTCGTCGCCCTCGCCGAGATCAAGTTCCTCGTCGGCTTCCCGGCCAACGCTCCCCACTCGGTCATTTCCGATGTCCCGCTCCGCTCCGCCGACGCGGATGCCCCCGCCCTGTCACCGCCCGCCCCCGAGCGGGCCCGCCCCTGACGGAGGATTTCCGGTGACCCGATCCGAGACGAAAACCACGCCCCATTTCCCGGCCGGGCGGGGGCTCCCCGCCCTCGCCCTGCTGGCGGCCGCCTGGTCCGCCGGCTGCGGGGACGACTCCACGCTCGCCGAGGCGGCGCCTCCCGAGGAGGTGGACGTCCGCCCGGCAGTCGCGGCGGTCCCGCTGACCCCGGAAACCCTGACCGATGTGCTCGTCATCTCGGGCCGTCTCGAGCCCCGCGCCGAAGTGGAAGTCTCGACCGAGG
Source organism: Acidobacteriota bacterium (assembly GCA_022822745.1). GTDB lineage: Bacteria > Acidobacteriota > Vicinamibacteria > Marinacidobacterales > Marinacidobacteraceae > JAJEAO01. The sequence goes on along the minus strand of JAJEAO010000072.1, from coordinate 41,486 downwards.
GCGGCGGCATCGTGGAAGAGGTCCGGTTCGACAAGGGCGATCGGGTCGAGGCCGGCCAGCTCCTCGCCCGGATCAACACGGATCTCCTGCGCGCCGCGCTCCTCGAGGCGGAAGCCGATCTCTCCGGGGCGCGAACCGAGCACGAGCGGGCGCGTCAGCTCGTCGAGCGCGAAGCGGCGCCGGGCGAGCGGCTCACGACCGCGGAGACGAATCTGAAGCGGGCCGAAGCCCGTCACGAAACGGCGCGTCTGCGCTTTTCCCGGTCCGAGGTTTCCGCCCCCGCCGCCGGCGTCATCGTGAGCCGCGATCTCGAACCGGGAGAGATCCTCCCGGCGGGCGCGAGGATCGCGGTGCTCCACGACACCTCCTCGCTCCGGGCCACGATCGGGATCCCGGAGACGGACATCGCGCTCTTCCGGGTGGGGGCTCCCGCCGCAATCACGCTCGACGCCTACCCGGACCGGGTCGTGGACGGGCGGATCACGTGGATCGCGCCGAACGCCTCGCAGCCCGGGCGCAACTTCCTGACCGAGATCGAGGTGCCGAACCGCGACGATTCGCTCCGGTCGGGGCTCATCGTGCGCGCCCGGCTGGAGCGGGGCCGCTACGAGGACGCCGTGGTCGTCCCGCGTGACGCCCTCGTGGAGCGGGATGGCGTCCTCTATGCCTTCGTGCTCGAGAGCGGAAGCGCCGTCATGCGGGATGTCGCGCTCGGTCCGGACGAAGGGGACCGGGTCGTCGTGACCACCGGGCTCGAACTGGGGGAGCGGCTGCTGGTGGCCGGCCACCGCAGCCTGCTCGACGGTGAGGCGGTCCGGGTCGTCGAGCCGTGATCTCCCTCCCGCCTCGCCCGCTGACGAACCCGTGATCGGGGCGCCGACCCTGCTTCGCCACCCCGACCGCTCCCGCTGAGGAACCCCGTGCGCATCACCCGTTACGCGATCCGGCACCGACTGACGGTGTACTTCCTGATCCTGATCCTCTGTCTCGGCGGGACCGGCGTGTACGTCTCCATGCCGCGGGAGTCGTTCCCCGAGGTCGAGATTCCGTTCATCGTCGTTTACACGGTGTACCCCGGCGTCAGCCCGACGGACATGGAGACGCTCGTCACCCGTCCCGTCGAAACGGAGCTGAAGGCGCTCACCGGGGTCCGCGAGATGACCTCCACGACGAGTGAAGGGCTCTCCAGCATCGCGATCGAGTTCAACCCCGACGAGGACCTCGACACCGCGCTCGCCAGCGTGCGCGAGAAGGTGGATCTCGCGAAACCCGACCTTCCGGTCGAGGCGGAGGACCCCCGGGTCCAGGACGTGGACTTCTCGCAGGTCCCGATCCTCCTCATGACCCTTTCGGGTCCGGTGGGGACGTCCCAGCTCACCGAAGTCGCCGAGGACATGCAGGAGGACTTCGAGGCGATCCCGGGAGTCAATCGGGTGAACCTGATCGGCGACCGGAACCGGGAGGTCCACGTCCATGTGGATCCCCGGCGTCTCTCCTACTTCGAGCTGAGCCTCTCGGACATCGTCGTGGCGGTGGCCCGGGAGAACCGGAACGTGCCCGGCGGCGAGGTCGCCGTGGGGGGTCTGGACTACCTGATCCGGCTGCCCGCCGAGGTTCGGGATCCCTCCGAGATCGAGGACTTCGTGATCAAGGTCCGCGACGGGCAGCCCGTTTTCGTGCGCGACGTGGCGGAGGTCGTCTTCGGGTTCGAGGACGAGGCCACCCGGTCCCGGGTGGATCGCGAACCGTCGGTGACGCTCGCGGTCGAGAAGCGGACCGGCGCGAACCTCGTGTCGGTCGCGGACGCGGTCCACGAGGAGCTCGATCGGTGGGAGGAACAGCTCCCCGCCGGGATCCGGACCGCCGTCGTGGGGGACATCTCGGTGGAGATCCGCCGCATGGTGAACGAGCTCGAGAACAACGTGATCTCGGGGCTTCTCCTCGTGGTCGCCTGCCTGATGGCGTTCGTGGGCTTCCGGAACTCGTTCTTCGTGGGCGTCGCGATTCCCCTCTCGATGATGGCCTCGTTCCTCGTGCTGGGCTGGCTGGGCTACACCCTGAACATGATGGTGCTGTTCAGCCTGATCCTCATGCTGGGGATGCTGGTGGACAACGCGGTCGTCATCGTGGAGAACATCTACCGCCACCGCGAGATGGGCGAGACCGGGCCCGAGGCCTCCTATGCCGGCACGGTCGAGGTCGCCCGTCCGGTGATCGCTTCCACGATCACGACGCTGTGCGCCTTCTCGCCGCTGCTGATCTGGCCCGGGATCATCGGCAACTTCATGTCCTACCTGCCGGTGACCCTCATCATCGGACTCACCGCCTCGCTCGTCGTGGCGCTCGTCATCAACCCGACGCTGTGCGCCTGGCTGATGAAGCCACCGCGTCGCGAGGGCGACGCGGGTCCGTTGCGGGAGCACGCCTTCCGGCGCGGCTACCGGAAGCTGCTGACCTGGATGCTCGAGTCCGGGCCCGACGCGGGGTCGCGGAGCTGGTTCCTGCGGAACTGGCTCCTCCCCGGCGTCTTCGTGGCCTTCCTGGCGGTAGCCGCGGCCCTCGCTCTCGGCGGGATGTTCTTCCAGACGAACGCCCTGCTCCCCGCGGTGATGGGGCTGGCCGCTGTCGGCGTGGCCGCGTTCGCGATGCAGGGGATCCTGTGGCTCGGCTGGAGCGTCGCGCGCGCCCTGCGCCGGGCCGCGGGCGCGGTCCTCGGATCGGGGAGGGGCGCGGCCCCGACGGCCTACATCACGGACCACCGCTCCGGCCTGATCTGGACGATGTGCGCGGTGCTGGTGGTCACCGCCGGCCTCTACGCGGTTCTGGGGCAGGGAGTCGAGCTCTTTCCGGAGGTCCAGCCGCGGCAGATCGTCGTGAGCGTGGACACCCCCGCCGGCTCGACGCTCGACACCTCCGATGCGGTCGTGCGCCGGATCGAGGAACGCACGGCGGACACGACCGACATGCGGCATCTCATCGCGAATGTCGGGAGCACCGGGGTCAGCATGAATCCGGGCGGCGGGGGCGACGGCAGCCCGACGACGAGTCAGGTCACCCTCTACCTCGAAGAGCGGACGGATCGGGTCGTGCGCAACACGTTCACCACGATGGAGGCGGTGCGGGCGCGGCTGTCCGACATCGTGGGCGCCACGGTCAAGGTGGACGCCCCCCAGGACGGCCCCCCGACCGGGGCGCCGGTCTCGGTGCGCATCCTGGGCGACGACCTCGACGAGATCGCCCGGCTGACCGAGACGGCGATGTCGCGGATCCGCGGCATCGTGGGGCTCGTGAACCTGGACGACGACCTCGACCGGGGCAAGCCGGAACTGCGCGTCGAGGTGGACCGGGAGGAAGCGATGCGCGCCGGCGTCAGCACCCAGGTCATCGCGGCGACGATCCAGACCGGCATCCTCGGCGCCGAAGCCTCCAAGTACCGGGTCGGCGAGGATGAGCACGACATCCGGGTGCGGCTTGCGCCCGACGCCCGCAGGTCGCTCGACGACATCGCCGAGCTGACCGTCCCCGACGAGGACGGCATCCCGGTTCCGATCCGCACCGTGGCCGAGCTGGCGCACGGCGTGGGACCGTCGGCGGTTCGTCGGGTGGACATGAACCGGGTCGCGACGATCGAGGGGGACGTGGTTCGGGAGTCGGGGCGAACCGAGGCGAGCGTGCGCGAGGAGGTCGCCGCCGCGCTCGAGGGGATGGAGTGGCCGCCGGGTTACCGATGGGAGTTCTCCGGCGCGAACGAGGACGAACTCGAGGCCACCGCGTTTCTCTCCCGCGCCTTCGTGATCGCGCTGCTGCTGATCCTCATGGTGCTCGTCACGCAGTTCGATTCGCTCGTCCTGCCGCTCACGATCATCACCTCGGTTGCCCTGTCGGTGATCGGAGTGCTGTGGGGACTCATGCTGACCGGCACGCCCTTCGGCATCATCATGACCGGGATCGGGGTGATCTCGCTCGCGGGCATCGTGGTGAACAACGCGATCGTGCTCTGCGACTTCATCCGCCAGTTGCGGGAGAAGGGGATGTCCCGGAAGGAGGCGGTCGTGGAGGCGGGCTCCATCCGGCTGCGTCCGGTCCTCCTCACGGCGGTGACGACCGTCCTCGGACTGGTGCCGCTGACGCTCGGGCTGAACATCGACTTCCTCGGCCTCGCGGTTTCGACGGGGGGCGAGAGCTCCCAGTTCTGGGCCTCGATGGGCGTCGCCGTGATCTTCGGACTCACGGTCGCCACCGTGCTCACGCTGGTCGTGGTGCCGGTGACCTACGACTCGCTCGACGCGCTCACCGGGCGTCTCGACGCCTTCCGCGGTCGCTCCCGGAGGAGCGGGCGGGCAGGGCGCGCGCCGGAACTCGCGGGAGCGTCGCTCTCGGAAGCCACCCCCGGCCCGTAACAGAGGCGGCTCGGACGGAGCCGGGAGGACTCCCTTAGAATCCCCGGTTCCGCCGCCCCGGAGGGGTGCAAGAGTGGCTGAATTGGCCAGCCCGGAAAGCTGGTGTACCGGCAACGGTACCGTGGGTTCGAATCCCACCCCCTCCGCCACCGGGCGCCCCCATGACCCCACCGAAATCCCCCGGCGCTCCCTCCCTCTTCGGCCCGCCGCCCGAGCCGGAGCCGAAGCGGCCCCCGCCGCCCGAGCCGAAGCGGTCCCCGCCGCCAACGCCGCCGCCGCCGGTTGACGCGCCGGCGACAGATCCCGACTCTGACGCGCCTCCGGCGGAGGCCGAGTCCGGCGCCCATCCCGAAACCTCGCCCGGGACCGGAACGACGCCCGTCGAAACGGAGCCGTCGGCTTCCGGGACGACGGATCCTCGCCCGTCGAAGGAGTCCGCCCCAGTCACCGCGTCGGCGGCGCCTTCTCCGCCCCCAGTCGCGGCGCCGCAAGAGCCTTCCCCGCCCCCAGTCGCGGCGCCGGAAGAGGCTTCCCCGTCCCCCGTCGCGGCGCCGCAAGAGCCTTCCCCGCCCCCGTCTGATCCCGGCGATTCCGCGTCAGCGCCCGACCCGCCCCCGGCCGCCGCTCCCGGCTACCAGGTGCTCGCCCTCCGCTATCGCCCCCAGGTCTTTTCCGACCTCGTCGGGCAGGACGCCATCGCCCGGACCCTCCAGAACGCGATCGGCAAGGGTCGGATCTGGAACGCGTTCCTGTTCGCCGGCCCGCGCGGCGTGGGCAAGACCTCGACGGCCCGCATCCTCGCCAAGGCGCTGAACTGCCGCGCCACCGACGGACCGAACCCCGAGCCCTGCGGCGACTGCCACTCCTGTCGGGAGATCGCCGGCGGCTATTCCCGGGACGTGCCCGAGATCGACGGGGCGAGCCACAGCGGCGTCGCGAACGCCCGCGAGATCATCGAGACGGCGCACTACGCCCCCGCCCGGGACCGGTTCCGGATCTTCCTCGTGGACGAAGTGCACATGCTGAGTCGCGAGGCCTTCAACGCGCTGCTGAAGACCCTCGAGGAACCACCTCCCCACGTGAAGTTCCTGTTCGCCACGACCGAGATCCACAAGATCCCCGACACGATCCTGTCGCGGTGCCAGGAGTTCGAGTTCCGCACCGTGGCGCCCCGGGTGATTGCCGCGCGACTCCGCGAAATCGCCGACGACCAGCAGGTCGAGGTCGGGGACGACGCCCTCCACCAGGTCGCCCGGGTCGGGCAGGGCAGTCTGCGCGACGCGCTCTCCGCGTTCGACCAGGTCATCGGCGCGGTGGACGGCCCCATCACCGCGGAGGCGGTGAGCGACATCCTGGGAGTTCCCGATGTGGCGCTGTGCCGCCGGGTGGCCGCCGCGATCGGGGAGGCCGACCGGGGGGCGGTGTTCGAGGTCGTCCGCGAACTCGTGGACGGCGGACGCGATCTGCGCCACTTCGTGCTGCTCCTGACCCATTACCTGCGGGACGTGATCGTCGCCCGCGCCGTCCCGAAGAAGCCCGAGCTCCTCGAGTGGGTGGGCGAGCGGGAGCACCTCGCCGGGCTGGCGAACACGTTCTCCGACGAGGATCTCCTCCGGAGCCTCGATGTCCTGACCCAGGCCGAGCAGGGGCTGCGCTGGTCCCCCGAGCCGCGTTTCCATCTCGAGATGGCCCTCCTGAAACTCGTCGAGATGCCGCGTCTCGCGGCCTTCGAGGATCTCGTGGCCCGGCTGGACAAGCCGCCGACCCCGGCGAGTCCGCGGAAGCCTCCTTCCCGTTCCACCCCGCGCCGGTCCTCCTCGCGATCCGCCGGATCCCGCAAGCGGCGGGCGCCCGGCGAGACCGCCCGGTCCCGGAAACGGCGGACGCCCAGCGAGGCGGCGCCGTCGCTCGAGGTCGAACCCCCGCCCGTCGTTCGCGAATACCAGAAGGCGTTCGGCGGATCCATCGTCTCCACCCGCCGTTCCGGGGCTCCCGCGGAGCCCGCGAACGGCTGACCCCGGCGGCGCGAGCGCTGATCGGAGCCCACCTTTCATGTTGAAGAAACTCGGACAGACCACCAGGCAGGTCCGCCAGCTCCGGCGGATGCAGAGGAAGATGAAGGCCATCGAGAGCGAGGGCTCGGCTGGCAAGGGACAGGTTCGGGTGCGCGTGAACGGCATCCGCAAGGTCCGCAAGGTGACGATCGCGCCCGAGCTGGTCGCGCGCGGCGATGCGCGTCTCCTCGAGAAGCTCCTCCAGGTCGCGATGAACGACGCGATGAAGAGTCTCGACCGCAAGCTGCAGACCGAGGTCCGCTCCATGGGGGATCTGGGCGGGATGCTCGGCGGCGCCGGCGGGATGTGAGCGCGTTTCCGGAACCGCTGCTGCGCCTGATCCGGGAGCTGAAGCGGCTCCCCGGGATCGGCGAGAAGTCCGCGGCCCGGATCGCGTTCCATCTGCTCGCCGGGGATCGGGAGCGCGCCGACGCGCTCGCAGGGGCGGCTTCCACGCTCCACGACCTCGTGACCCGCTGCCGGGTCTGCGGCAACTTCACCGAGGCCCAGCCCTGCGGCCTCTGTCGCAGCCACGATCGCACCGATCCGGTGCTGTGCGTCGTGGAGGATCCCGCCGACATCGCCGCGGTGGAGAAGGCGGGCACGTTCCGCGGCCGGTATCACGTGCTGGCCGGAGGGCTCTCGGGTCGCCATGCCCCCGAGGACGACCCCCAGATCCGGGGCCTCATCGCGCGGGTTCGCGACGGCGCGTTCGAGGAGGTGCTCCTCGCCACGAATCCGACGAACGACGGCGAGTCCACGGCGGCGCTGCTCGCGCACTTCCTGAAGCGACAGGAGGTCCGCGTCACCCGGATCGGCATCGGCGTTCCCATGGGCTCCGAGCTGGTCCACACGGACCGGACCACGATGGCGGAGGCCCTCCAGCATCGCAGCCCGATCCGCTGACGGCCGGCGTTCCGAGGTGGGTCCGGGGCGGGTTCCCGGCCGGCCTTGCGCCCCCGACATGGACCCCGGTCCACCGGCTTCCCGCTGCTATGATCCGCGCCCCCGGTTCCCGGGTGCGCGTGAGCATCCACGGTAGCTCAATGGCAGAGCAGCGGACTGTTAATCCGTTGGTTGTAGGTTCAAGTCCTACCCGTGGAGCCACCCGCTTCCGCCCCTCCTTACCACTTGCGCTTCGGGAGGGTTGGTTCGCGGGGTCTTTCGTGGTCCGCCGGGAACGGCTGCCGGCTCGGTTACGCTAGATCCATGCGCTTTCTCGCCGTCACGACCCTCGTGTGGGGGCTTTCCTCCCCCGTCCTCGGCGCGGACGATCCGGCGCCCGCCGCGAAGTCGGCGCCCGAGGCGCAGGCGGAGGACGAGGCCTCTCCGGTGGACTTCCACTTCCGGATCCGCGGGCGTTTTCTCGACCAGGTTTCCGATCCGGGAGACATCGTGCTCCAGCGGGTGTCGCTGTGGTCCCACACCAACATCGGCGAGCGCTTCCAGGTGCGGGCTTCCTACGATCTCGGAGACGATCGCATCCACGACCTCTGGGCCCGCGTGGACTTCGGCGCGGGTCTCTCGGCCCGGGTCGGTCGCGCTCACGTGGCCTGGCTCACCGAGTTCTCCGATCCGCCGTTCGCGTTCCAGATGGTCACCGCGGCCAACGGCGCCGCGCTCACGGCGGTCCGCGAAACCGGGGTCTTCTTCGCCTGGGAGCGGGGGCCCTGGAACGCACTGTTCAATGTCATCGCGGGCAACGGATTCCAGCCGGACGAGAACTCGAAGCGGGACCTCACCTTCAGCGCCGGGCGCCGGTTCGAGGCCGCGGGCGCCTCGTGGAAGCTGGACGCCGGACACTACGAGGGGACGGACGGCCCCGACGACGCCCTCCTCCCGCTTCGCCAGACCGGCGCGCAGCTCGACGGCGATCTCGGCGGCGGCCATTTCTTCCGGAGCGCGGCCTTCCGGCGGGAGCAGGACGGGCGGAACCACTTCGGAGGCTTCGCCCGGTTTCGGAAGCGCTGGCCGGTCGGGTTCTGGGGAGCGGTCGAAGTCGCCACCGAGACGAACCACGGCCCTGTGGAGAACCCCGACAGCCTGAACTCGATCAAGTTCGGGACGCGCTACGAGCTTCCCTGGGTGCTCACGCACATCGCAGCGGATTACCGCTGGCATTTCGGCAGCCTTTCGGATCACGAGGTTCTCGTCGTGTTCCAGTGGATCTTCGACTTCCGGAATCCGCGGCGGAACTGAAGCCCGCCGGCCGGCGTTCTGATCGGGGTTCGTCCCGGTTCTCCGGGGCCCCATCGGAAACGAAACCAGGCCGGCCAGCAGGCTGGCGACCAAGGAGTCCTTCATCGTGGCCAAGGCTGCCCACTACATCCCTCCCCGCGCCCACGGCGTGACCCCCTACCTCGTGGTCCACGAGGGCCGGAAGGCGCTCGACTGGTACCAGGCCGTCTTCGGCGCCGAGGTCGAGTCGGTCATGGACGGACCCGACGACCTCGTCATGCACGCCGAGATCCGCATCGGCGACGCCCAGGTGTACCTGTCCCAGGAGTTCCCGGGGATGCCCGGATTCGTCTCGCCGAAGAGCCTCGGGGGCACGGCCACTTCGATCCACCTCTACATGCCCGACGTGGACGCGACCCACGCGCGCGCCCTCGAGCACGGTGCGACCGAGATCCAGCCGCCCACGGACCAGTTCTGGGGAGACCGCCACTCGACGATAAGCGACCCCTTCGGCCACCGCTGGTCCATCGCGACCCACAAGGAGACTCTCTCCCACGAGGAACTCGAGGATCGCGCCCGCCAGGCGGCCGAGGAGTTCGCCGCCGGCGCAGAGGCCGGCGGAGAGAGCTGACCCCGGCGCTCGCCCTGCTTCGTCCCAGGGGTTCGCGCCTCCCTGACCGATCGCGGACCCCATCGCGGCGAGCGGCGTGGGGGGACTCTCCTGCTCGGTCCCTTCCCTGAAAAGAGACAACGACTTACGCTGCGGGTCGAGCCTCATCGGCTGCTGGCGCCGGGTGAGTCTCCGGCACCCGCCGGGACGGAACCCGACGACGACGGGCGCCGATGGGCCGTTCGGCGGCGGGGCTGCGAGTGGCGCTTGGTATCTTTGGCGGTGGCGTGACGGTCCGGATCGGAGTCACGCCGAGTCTTCGTCCCCGCTGAACTCCGAGGCTTCCACTCTGCTGTCGCACCCGATTTCCGCCCGTCGGTCCCTGGGGATGGGCGTATGAGGGCTACGAGTGTGGGCGCGGCTCTGGGCGCGTGGCTCGCCCTGTTCGGGCAGACGGCTGGCGAGGGCGCCGCTCCGCCAGCGTCGCGCCCGGTCACGGCGACGCCGGCCCGGTCGGCCGAACTCACCGGCGTCGTCCAGCGCTACTGCGTCGTCTGCCACAACGATCGTCTCGAGACCGGGAATCTCTCGCTGGACGGTTTCGCCGTGGAAGCGGCGCACGAGCGCGCCGAGGTCGCCGAGAAGATGATCCGGAAGCTGCGGGCCGGGATGATGCCGCCCCCCGGCATGCGGCGTCCGCCTCCCGACACGCTTTTGGCCCTCGTCCGCGAGCTCGAGACCGTGGTGGACCGCGAGGCCGCCCGCGACCGGTTCCCCGGTTCGCGGCGGTTCCAGCGGCTGAACCGCGCCGAGTACGAACGCGTGATCCGCGAGCTCCTCGATCTCGAGATCGAAGCCGGCCGCTGGCTGCCCGCCGATACCTACCTCGGCTCCTTCGACAACATGTCCGACGCGCAGGGTCTTTCGACGACGCTCATCGAGGCCTATCTGCGGGCAGCGACCGAGGTCAGCCGGATCGCGGTCGGAGATCCCGACGCTCTGTCCCGGACCGGTCGGTACTCGAACCCGATCGCGGTCTCGCAGCACGCCTGGGATCACATCGAGGGCACGCCCTACGGCACCCGGGGCGGGATGGTCGTCACCCACGACTTCCCGGTGGACGGGGAGTACGTGATCGAGATCCAGACGCTCTTCGGCCGGGGAACGGGCTTCCAGGATGTGGACATCTCGATCGATGGGGAGGGCGTCGCGCTCCTCGGCCTCGAGCACGGGGGTCGCTCGACCGTGCCCATCCACACCGAGCCGATCTTCGTCCGCGCCGGCCAGCGGCAGGTCGCGGCTGCTTTCGTGCGCACGATCGAGGGGCCCTACGAGGACCGCCTCCAGACGCCGGGGTGGTCGTTCGTCGGAGGCGAGGACTCCCAGACCTGGGCGAACTACGGGATCACGGCGCTTCCGCACCTGAGCGAACTGATCATCACCGGACCGCATCGCCGCGAGGGGGTCTCCGAGACGGCCAGCCGCCTCAGGATCTTCCACTGCCATCCGGAGCGCGATGGCGAGGCGGAGGCCCGGGGCTGCGCCGAGTCCATCGTGAAGCGGCTCGCGCGCGAGGCGTACCGGCGCCCGGTCACCGACGGCGATCTCGCCGGGCCGATGGAGTTCTACGATCGCGCCGCCCGCGAGGACGGCTTCGAGATCGGCGTCAGGACGGCGCTCCAGGCGATCCTCGCCAGCCCGTCCTTCATCTTCCGCCTGGAACGGGCCCCGGCGGAGGTTCTCCCGGGAGCGAGCTACCGGATCAGCGATGTGGATCTGGCGTCGCGGCTCTCGTTCTTCCTCTGGGCGCAGGGGCCGGACGACGAACTGCTGGCGGCGGCCGCCGACGGACGGCTCTCGGATGCGGAAGTCCTCGAATCCCAGGTGCGGCGGATGCTGGCGGACCCGCGCGCCGAGGCGCTCGCCACCCGCTTCGCCTCGCAGTGGCTCAGGCTCCAGGACGCCGAGGACAACCAGCCCGAGCCCTATCTCTATCCGGACTTCACCGGCCAGCTCCGCGAGGATCTGGTGCGGGAGACGCAGCTCCTGTTCGACGACCTGGTGCGCGAGGACGGAAGCCTCCTCGAACTCTTCACCGCGGACTCCACCTTCCTGAACGAGCGCCTCGCGGCGCACTACGGGATCCCCGGGGTCTCGGGGCCGGAGTTCCGGCGGGTGAGCTATCCGGACGACAGCCGCCGCGGCGTACTGGGGCACGGCAGCGTGCTGCTTCTCACCTCGATGTCGGCGCGCACGTCGCCGGTTCTGCGCGGGAAGTGGGTCATGGAAGTCCTTCTGGGCTCGCCGCCTCCGCCCCCGCCACCCAATACCCCGGCCTTCGACGACACCGCCCTGGCGAGTGAGGGAAGGCTGCTCACCACGCGCGAACGCCTCGAGATGCATCGGGCCAACCCGGCGTGCCGTTCGTGCCACCGGTTCATGGACCCGATCGGGCTTGCGCTCGACAACTACGACGTGACCGGCCGGGTGCGGGTTCGCGAGAACGGCGTCCCGCTCGACACGCGGGGTACCTTCTACGACGGCACCGATCTGAGTCAGCCCGCCGAACTGGTGGCCATCCTGATGAAGAGGCCGATCCCCCTGGTCCGGAACTTCACGGAGCACCTGCTGGCGTACGCGATCGGGCGCCGGACCGAGTACTTCGATGGACCTGCGGTCCGGGCCATCGCGCGCGAGGCGGAGGCCGAGGACTACCGAATGTCCTCGTTCATCCTCGGGGTCGTGAACAGCGACGCGTTCCGGATGGCGCGTCCCATGCCGGTCGCGGACGAAACGACAGAATCCGAAGATCCGATGATTCGATGAGGAGCGGAGCGGGCTCATGAACATTCTCACCGGGGCGCACCTTTCGCGCCGCACTTTCCTGCGTGGCGCCGGCGCCAGCGTGGCACTGCCTCTGCTCGATGCGATGACTCCCGCCGGACGGCTCTGGGCTGCCCCGCGGAAGACGGGAGAGTCCGAAGAGTTCACGCGGCTCGTGTGTATCGAGGAGTCCATGGGGGTGGCCGGCTCGAGCGACTGGGGCGATAGCCGCCACCTCTTCGCGCCGGCGACCGTCGGGCGCGGTTTCGAGCTCGTCCCCGAGAGCCAGCTCAAGCCGCTGGAGCCGTTCCGCGAGTTCATGACGATCGTGAGCAACACGGACTGCCGCTCGGCGGAGGCGTTCCGGGCCGAGGAGATCGGCGGCGACCACGATCGCACGACGGCGGTGTTCCTGACCCAGTCCCACCCGAGGCAGACGCAGGGCTCCGACATCTTCATCGGCACCTCGCTCGACCAGATCCACGCCCAGCGTTACGGCCGGGAGACGGTGCTCCCCTCGCTCGAACTCTGCATCGAGGGTATTGATCGCGGTGGAGGCTGCGCCTACAACTACCACTGCGCCTACACGACTTCGCTCGCGTGGGCCTCGCCCAGCCAGCCGCTCCCGGCGATCCGCGAGCCGCGGGTCGTGTTCGAGCGGCTCTTCGGGGCCGGGGACACCCCCGCCGACCGGGCGGCGCGGCGCCGCACCGACCGCAGCATGATCGACTGGATCGCGACCGAGGTCGCCCGGCTCCGGAGGACGCTCGGCCCGGCGGACCGGGTGGCGCTCGACGAGTACATCGAGCACATCCGGGAGATCGAGCGGAGGATCGAGCTCGTCGAGGCGCGCAACGCGAACGGGTCGGAGCGGGCGATGCCGGAGGCTCCCCCGGGGGTTCCGGAGTCCTTCGAGGAGCACATGCAGTTGATGTTCGACCTGCAGTTGCTCGCGCTTCAGACGGACCTCACCCGCGTCATCACCTTCAAGACGGGGTTCGATCAGTCGAACCGCACCTTCCCCGACAGCGGGACCACGAAGTCCGTCCACGGGGCCTCCCACCATGGCAACGTGCCCGAGGACATCATGGACTTCAACCGGATCAACCGGTACCGGCTGGGCCAGCTCGCCTACTTCCTCGAGAAGATGCGCGACACGATGGATGGGGAGGTCTCGCTCCTCGACAGGACGGCGATCGTCTGGGGCTCGGCGATGGCGGACGGGAACCTCCACAACCACCGGAGGGCGCCGCTTCTCCTGCTGGGCCGGGCGAACGGAGCCCTCCCCGGCGGTCTCCATCTGCGGGCGCCGGCGGGGACTCCGATGGCGAACGCCTTCCTCAGCCTGATGCAGAAGATCGGCCATCCGGAGATGGCCACCTTCGGCGACTCCGACGGGGAGTTCCCGCTCGATGTCCCGGTCGAGGCGATTCCGACGGTCGGCGGGAGTGTTTCGTCATGAGGCGCTTCGCGATGTTCTCCGGAGCCGCCGCGCTCCTCCTGGCGGTCCATCCGGCCTCGGGCGCCTCGGAGGATCGAGGACTGCTCGCCGCGGCGGAGGCCGGACAGGTCGAAGTCGTCCGCGCCCTTCTGCGCGACGGGGTGGACCGCGATGTTGCGCGGGGCGACGGCCTGACCGCGCTCCACCTGTCCGCCCAGCGCGGGCACGAGGGCGTCGTTGCCGAACTGCTGGCAGCGGATGCGACCGGTGCGCTGGTCCACGCCGGCACGCGGATCGGTCGCTACACGCCGCTTCACCTGGCGGCGCGGGCCGGTCACGGGGAGATCGTCCGTCGCCTGCTCGAAGCCGGCGCCGACGCGAACGCCGCGACGACGAACAGCGGCGTCACCGCGCTCCACCTCGCCGCCGCCGCGACCGACGGCTTCCCCGCGGTGATCGCGCTCCTCGAGCACGGAGCCGATCCCGACGCGCGGGCCGGCTCGGCCGGCCAGACGCCGCTGATCTTCGCAGCGAGCGGGAATCGCGCCGCGGCGGTCGCTGCGCTGCTCGCCGCTGGCGCCGATCCGGCCGTCACGACCGCTGCCGTCGAGGTCCTGCCGGCGCTGGCGCGGGATCGGGAGGCGAACCGCCGCTTCCGCGAAGCGATCGGAGCCCCTCGGCAGACACCCGGTCCCTTCGGGCCCCGGGTGGACCCGAACGCCGAATGGACGAACGATCCCGGCCCGCCCGAAGTCCAGGCGGCCATCCGGGCGCAGCGCGAGTTCCTCCGCTCCGGCCCCGATGTGGGTGAGGTGAGCCCGCACTCGCTCGGTCGGGTGGGGCCCGACTATCCCGGCGGACCCGAGCTGGTGCGGCCGCCCTACCGCGAAGTCCTCGTTGGCCGGACCGGCGGGATGACCGCGCTCCTGCACGCCGCCCGCGAGGGTCACATCGAGGCCGCGACGGCTCTGGTCGAGGGCGGCGCCGATGTGGATCAGGTGAGCGCGGATGGCACGAGTCCGCTTCTGATGGCGACGCTGAACGGTCAGTTCGATCTGGCGCTCGTCCTGATCGAGTGGGGCGCCGACCCGGATCGCGCCGCCTCGACCGATGGCGCCACGCCGCTGTTCGCCACCCTCCAGACCCAGTGGGCGCCCAAGTCGAACTATCCGCAGCCGCGCGCGCAGGATCTCCAGGACTCCGGACATCTGGAGGTTCTCGAGGCGCTGCTCGAAGCCGGAGCCGATCCGAACCAGCGCCTGAACACCCACCTCTGGTACTGGGAATTCGGGCTGACCAAGATGGGCGTGGATCTCACCGGCGCGACCCCGTTCTGGCGGGCCGCCTTCGCCCAGGATCTGGAGGCGATGAGGCTGCTCGTTGCCCACGGCGCCGATCCGCACCTGCCCACCCGCTGGCCCGAGGTCGGGATGCGGGAGCGGCGGCAGCAGGATGGCCGCCAGCAGGAGGACTCCGCGCTGCCGTGGATCCCGGAGGGAGCGGAGAACGCATGGCCGATCCATGCTGCGGCCGGAGGCGGATATCTGGGGCTCGGCGCGTTCAGCGTAAGGAACCGGCCGGATCAGTTCCTCCCCGCCGTGAAGTACCTGATCGAGGAGCTGGGAGCGGATGTGAACCAGCGTGATTCCTGGCTCTACACCCCGATGCACTACGCCGCGTCACGAGGCGACAACGAACTCATCGAGTACCTCGTCTCGCAGGGCGGGGATGTCACCGCGATCACCCGTCTCGGTCAGTCCACCGCCGACATGGCGCGGGGCGGCCGGGCCGGGTTCTTCACCCGCGTTCCCTTCCCGGAGACCGTCGAGCTGCTGACCGGTCTCGGCTCCACGCTCGAATGTCTGCACACCCACTTCCTCGATACCGGGGACTTCTGCCCCGGCGCGGGCGCAGGGGATCCGTGGGCGCCGACGACGACGGATGCGGAGCAGGAGGAGTCGCCGGATTCCGGGAGGTCGGGACCGCGCTGACCCGGGTTCACGCCGAGGACGCGGCGGCGTCCCGGCCGTGAGCCGCCCCCGGTGATCCGGCGTTCGCCTCCGCCGGCGGGGCGGCGGTCCGGACTCCATCGGACCGACGACGTCGGCTCCGACGCCCCGGGGCGCGAGTCGGGGTCCGGGAAATCCGGGTTACAGCGTGCGGAGGAACGCGATGAGGGCCGGGAGATCGGCGTCGGGAACCACGATCCCGTGCCCCGGGTGGACCCGGAGTACCTCTTCGAGCGAGCCGGCCGAGCCGTCGTGCAGCAGACGACGCCGCGTCCGCACACCGCGCAGCGACGGCGGGTTGAAATGGGTGTTGCCCCGCTCGTCGGTCAGGCCCACATCATGGACCCCTGGCGTCGTGAACAGGGGCTCGGCGTGGCACCGCTCGCAGGTATAGGTCGAAAACGCCTCCCGACCGCGGGCGACGAGCCCGGCGTCCTCCGATCCGACCTCGCGGCGGGTCGGGAGGTCGAGTGTCCGCAGGTAGGTGGTCAGATCCGCGACCTCCTGCGGGGTCAGATCCCGGCCCCGCAGCGTCGTCTCGACCGACTTGACGACCTGCTCCTCCAGCTTGCGGATGCGTCCGTTCCACGCCCACGGGCCGGTGTCGCGGACGCCGAGGAGCGAGAGCACGCGCTTGGGGGCTCCGTAGGCGCCGTCTCCGAGCGTGTCGGAGAGGCGGTGGTTCGTGTGCCCGTCGGTGTGGCAACTGTTGCAGCTCATCCACCCGCGAAGCGAGAGCGTGGCGTCGTGGAACAGCAACTCCCCCCGGTCCTCTGCGGCCATCTGGACCGGAGGACCGAGAGGCAACCGGGCGACCTCGACCCGATCGGCGACCGAGACGAGCGAAATCGAGTCGGACCACCGGTTCGCGACGAACAGTTCGCCGCCCGACCCGAGGGCGAGCGCCGAGGGCCCGCTGCCGACGCGCACCTGGCTCACCTGCCGGGCTTCGGTCGTGCCGAAGGCGAGCCGACCGACGCCCGAAAGCGCGATGACGAGCTGGCCGTCCTCCGCGGCGAGGATGGCCGCGGGGTCGCCGGAGGGTGAGGAGACGGTTCCGAGGTCGAAGCTGGCCGACCGCCGGTGCATCCTCGGGTCTCCCGCGACCAGGTCCTCGACCGGCAGGAGGAGAACGCTGTTCGTCAGGAACACGCCCCAGCGGATGTCGTCGGAGCTGGTGTGCATCCCGGAATGCAGCTCCTGGTGGACGACCGCTACCTGGGCGCCGCCCGGGGCGAGGGCCAGTCCGCGCAGATTGTGCCCGGTCAGTTCGAGGGATTGCCGGGTCGCCCCGGAGGCCAGATCGAGCACGGCGAGCCCGCCCCCGAACGCGTCGGCGACGAGGAGGTGACGCTCGTCGAGGAACACCAGCTCGCGCCCCTCGAACGGGAGCGCCGCGGTCCAGCCGGCGACGAACTCCGGCGCTCCGTCCGCGCCGGCGGTGAAGTCGTAACGGCGGGTCTCCCTCGACCACAGGCAACTGACGGCCACGACGCCGTCCTGGACCACGGCGCGCATCGGGTCCGGGCAGGTCGGCAGCGCCCGCTCGACCCAGGCGACCGGCCGGGGCTGCGCCGCCGGGAACGGAACAGCGAGAGCGGCGGGCGGAGCCAGCCGCAGGACGAGGAGCTGACCCCGCTCGTGGTCCACGGCGAGGAGCCGCCCTCGCGCGTCGGTCCCGATGGGCAGGGGGGCGAGCGAGGTGATGTTCCCGCCGACCGCCGCCTCGCCGAGGAGGGCGCGGTCCGCGGCGCGCACGACGCTCACCGAGCCGGCCCGGTGACCCACGACCACGGCCTCGCCGCCATCCGGGAAGGCCGCCACCGCGATGGCCTGCGGCCGGCGTCCGCCCGATGGATCCCTCGGGTCGGGACCGGCCGCGGCCCCGGCTTCAGGTGCGGAGCCGATGAGCGCGATCGTCGCGGTCGCGAACAGGACCCCTCGCCAACCCGACAGCAGCGAACCGGTGGAGGAAAGGGCGGAGCGCATCGGTGCGATTCTATGACCGCGGCATTCGAGGAGTCCGGGAAGTGGTCGGATCGGCGCGCCGCCGGTGATGCGGATTCGGCGCTCGATGCTTAGAATTCCGATCCCCGATTCCCGCCCGAGCCTGAGGTACCTCTGTCGATGACCGAACCGATCATGATCGAGGCGCGCGACCTGAGCAAGTTCTACGGCCCCTTCGTGGCGGTCGAGCGCGTGCGCTTCGCGATTCCCCGCGGCCAGATCGTCGCGTTCCTGGGCCCGAACGGCGCCGGAAAGACGACGACGATGAAGATGCTCACCGGGTATCTGGCCCCGAGCGAGGGGTCCGCCCGCATCGCCGGCCTCGATGTCCGCACCGAGCGCATCGCGGCGTCGCAGCGTCTCGGCTACCTGCCGGAGAACGGGCCCCTCTACCCCGACATGACGCCGGGCGAGCTGCTCCGCTTCTTCGGAGAGGCCCGCGAACTCCCGGCCGGGGATCTGCCCGGCCGGATCCGGGAAATGGCCTCGATGTGCGCGCTGGAGGAGGTCCTCGAGAAGCCGATCGGCAAGCTCTCGCGCGGATTGCGGCAGCGCGTCGGGCTCGCCCAGGCGCTTCTCCACGATCCCGATGTGCTCATCATGGACGAGCCCACTTCGGGACTGGACCCGAACCAGATCCGGGACTTCCGCACGAACATCCGCCGACTCGGCGCGAACAAGACCGTGCTCATCTCGACCCACATCCTCCGGGAGGTGGAGGCGGTCGCCGATCGCGTCCTGCTCGTGAACCGGGGGCGGCTGGTGTTCGACGGCGTCCCCGCCGACCTCGAGCGGAACGGCTCGCTGGAGGAAACCTTCTACGAGCTCACCTCGGAGGCGCCCGAGACGGCGGAGGCCGAAGTCGCCGAGGAGGCTGCCTGACATGCCTGGCTTCGCTGGCGTTCCCGACATCCGCCGCCCCGTCGTCGCCGCCCTCATGCGGCGCGACCTCCGGATGTACTTCTCGAATCCCTCCGGCTACGTCTTTCTCACGCTGTTCATCCTGCTGAGCGCGGCGGCGGCGTTCTGGCAGGACCGGTTCTTCCTGAACAACCTGGCGAATCTCGACCAGCTCAACGGGTTGTTCCCCTACATCCTCGTCTTCTTCATCCCGGCGCTCACGATGTCGGTCTGGGCGGAGGAGAAGAAGCTGGGCACCGATGAGCTGCTTCTCACCCTGCCCGCCACCGATCTCGAGATCGTGCTGGGGAAGTACGCCGCGGTGGTCTCGATCTACGGCGCCGCGCTCGCGCTCTCGCTGAGCCACGCGCTGGTTCTCATGTTCCTCGGCAGTCCCGACTGGGGCCTGCTGTTCGCGAACTACCTCGGCTACGCCCTCTTCGGCGCGGCGCTCGCCGCGGCGGGGATGGTGGCGTCGCTGCTCACCTCGATCCCGACGGTCGCCTTCATCCTCGGAGCGCTCTTCTCGGCGGCGCTCGTCCTCCCCGGGATCCTCCTCGGGAGTCTGAGCTCGGGTCTCGCCCGCCTCGTCGAGCCGCTGGCGGCCACTTCGCACTTCGCGGAGTTCGGGCGGGGCGTCATCCCGTTCCCGTCGGTTCTCTATTTCCTCTTCGTCGCCGGGTTCTTCCTCTACCTGAACGTGCTTCTGGTGGGACGACGGCACTGGCCGCGCGCCGCCGACGGCTACCCGATGTCCACCCACCACACGGTCCGGGCGGTCGCGGTTGCGCTGATCCTTCTCAGCGGCGCCGTCCTGGTCTCGCGGCTCGGCGTGCGGCTGGACACCACGGCGGAGCGGCTCCACTCGCTCTCCGCCGAGACCCGGGAGCTGCTGCGCTCGCTTCCCGACGACCGCCCGGTGTTCGTCCAGGCCTACCTGAGCGAGGATGTCCCCGAGCCGCTGGTGCAGACCCGCGTGAACCTCGAGAGCATGCTGCGGGAGATGGAATCGGTCAGCGGGGGCCGCGTCCAGGTGCGCATCGAGGACACCGAGCCGTTCACCGAGGCGGCGCGCGAGGCCCGGGAGACGTTCGGGATCCTGCCGCGGCAGATCCCGAGCGTGACCTCGGCCCGGACCGGGGTCAGCGACGTGTTCCTCGGCGTCGCCTTCACCTGCGCCGCCGAGGAGCAGGTCATCCCCTTCTTCGATCGGGGGCTCCCGGTCGAGTACGAGCTCGCGCGCAGCATCCGGGTCGTCGCCAACACCGCCAAGCGGCGGATCGGGGTCATTTCCAAGGAGCTCGAGATCTTCGGAGGCCTCGATTTCCAGACGATGCGCTCGAATCCCGAGTGGTCCGTCGTGGATGAGCTGCGGAAGCAGTACGAAGTGATCCAGATCCGGCCGGACGCCGCGATCATCGAGGACGTGGACGGGCTGCTCGTCGTGCTTCCTTCCACTCTCGCCGACGACGAGATGGCGAACGTGACCGACTTCATCCGGTCGGGCGTTCCGGCGCTGCTCCTCGTGGACCCGCTTCCGGTCGTGAACATCGGCCTCGCGCCCTCCGAGCCGCCGGGCGCCGCCCAGAACCCGTTCATGCGCCAGGGGCAGCCGCCCCCGACCCCCAAGGGAAACGTCCAGGCGTTCCTCGCCGGACTCGGCGTCTCGTGGGATCCGGCCGGCATCGTCTGGGACACCTACAACCCCCACCCCGATCTGGGCCACCTCCCGCCCGAGGTCGTCTTTCTCGGCCCCGGCAACGGCAATCCGGAGGTCTTCTCCGAGGACTCCCCGGCCAGCCGCGGGCTTCAGCAGGTCGTCCTGATCTATCCGGGCCATCTCGAACCGCTGGCGGGCTCGACGGCGGAGTTCGAGCCGCTCCTCCGGAGCGGCGAGGTCTCCGGCGTGCTCCCCTACTTCCAGATGGTCCAGCGGAACTTCCTGGGAACCCAGCTCAATCCCAACCTGCCCCACCGCCCCGACCCGATGGATTACGTCGTCGCCGCGGAGGCCCGGACCTTCCGGCCCGAAGATGCCGAGGATGCGGAGGCGGACGGAGAGGCCGCTTCCGACGAGGCGGACAGCACCCGGGTGATCGTCATCAGCGATCTCGACTTCATCTCGGAGCAGTTCTTCGAACTGCGCCGGATCGGCCCCCCGAACCTGAACTTCGACAACGTCTCGTTCTTCCTGAACGCCATGGACGTGCTCGTCGGGGACGAGTCGTTCGTGGCCCTGCGGAACCGGCGGGTGCGCCACCGCACGCTGGAGGCGGTGGAGAATCGGGTGCGCGCCTTCACCGCGCAGCGGACCGCGGAGGAGGACGAGGCCGAAGCCAGTGCGGACGAGGCGCTGCGCCAGGCGCAGGAGCGGCTCGACCGACGGGTCGCCGCGGTGCGCGAACGCGACGATCTCGACGCGCAGGCCCAGGAGATCATGGCCCGCAACCTCGAGGAGGTCGAGAACCGGCGGTTCCAGGTCCTCGAGGCGAACATCAACGCCGACAAGGAGGCCCAGATCCGCGCCAGCGAGGAGCGGATGGAGGGCCAGATCCGCCGGATTCAGACCGGCATCCGCGCGGCGGCGGTGCTGCTGCCGCCGGTTCCGGTGTTCCTGCTCGGCGTCTGGACGTTCGTGCGCCGGCGTCGGGCCGAGCGGGAAGGAGCGGCGGCGGCCCGTCGGCTGCGCCGCCCGTGACGATGGCGTCGAGACAGCAGCAGGAGACCGAACCCATGCCCGAGACCCGCACCGACTCCACGACCGGCCCCGAGCTGCGGCGCACGCAGACGCTGGTCGGCGCGGCGCTCCTCCTGAGCGTCCTCGCCGCCGTGAGCGCGCCGCGGAACCCGTCGCCGAGCGACTTCATGGACCTCGGCGAGCGCTTCTTCCCCGATTTCGACGACCCGGCCGAAGCCATGTCGCTGGAAGTGATCGAGTTCGACGAGGACACCGCGGAGGCGATCCCGTTCCGGGTGCAGAACGAGAACGGGATCTGGACCATCCCCAGCCACCACGACTATCCCGCCGACGGGGCGGACCGGCTGGCGCAGACGGCCGCCGGCATCCTGCTCCTCGAAAAGGACGACTTCCGTTCCGAGAACGTGGCGGACCACCCGGCGCTCGGCGTCGTGGATCCGCTCGACGAGGGCGCGGTGTCGCTCGTGGGCCGCGGCCGCCGGGTCACGGTGAAGGCCTCCGGAGACCGGGTGCTCGCCGACCTCGTCATCGGGAACGCGGTCGAGGGCCGGGAAGGGGCCTGGTTCGTGAGGGTCCCCGGCCAGAAGCGGGTGTATGTCTCCCGGCTCGGCGTGGATGTCTCGGCCCGGTTCGCCGACTGGATCGAGCGGGATCTGCTGCTGCTCGACCGCGACCGCGTCGTCTCGGCCACGCTCGAGGACTACTCGATCAACGAGCGCACCCTGCGGGTGGACCGGCGCGATCGCCTCGAACTCGCGAAGGCCGACGGGTCGTGGACTGCGGAAGGGCTTCGGGCCGGAGAGGAAGCCGATTCGTTCGAAGTGGGGGAGATGGTGCGCGCCGCCGATGAACTCGAGATCGTCGGCGTCCGGCCCAAGCCGCGCGGCATCGCCGCCTCGCTCACCGGCGAGGTCGCGGGCGTCTCGAACTCCGACATCCTGTCGCTCCAGAGTCGCGGCTACTACCTGACCCAGGACGGCAGCCTCCTCTCGAACGAGGGGGAGGTCCGCCTCGTGACGGACGAGGGCATCCGTTACACGCTCCGCTTCGGGGAGGTCGTGTACGGGCGGGGAGACGAGCTGACCGCGGGTTCCGCGGCCGATGAACCGGCGGACCCCTCCGGGCCGGCCGAGAACCGCTACCTGTTCGTCACCGCCGAGTTCCTCGCCTCCCGCTTTCCCGAGCCGCCGCGGCCGGCGAATCGGGACTACCGCGACAAGCCCGCCGACGAGATCACCGACGAGGACCGCGCGAACCGCGACCTCGCCCTCGACTGGGACCAGTGGGAGCGCGACGTGGAGCGCGGCCGCGAACTCGAGGAGGCGCTGACGCGCCGCTTCGCCGACTGGTACTACGTCATCTCCCAGGACAGTTTCGAGGACATCCGGAAGTCCCGCGACGACCTGATCCGCGAGAGCAGTTGATCCGGAGCGTCCGCGGCGCGACCTCGCGCAGCGGACGCCTTTCCGGTCGGGTCAGGTGTCGCCCAGCCGGTCGAGCAGCCACCGGTCGAAGGCCCAGAGCTGGTCTTCGCGGTGCGAGTACGGCCCGGGGCGATACGCCGACGAGCCGATTCCGGCCTGCGCCAGTTCCGACACCCGCCAGTCCTGCCGGTTCGTCCGGTCCCAGAACTCCACCGCGCGCGCCGGCTCGAAGTCGGGCTGCTCCAGCGCCGCGGGCGCGAACAGCCACTCGCACCGGATCTTGGTCCGGTCGGCGGCGAGAGCGTCGAGGAAGCACCGCACGACGTAGTCGGGGTGGAGGCAGAGCATGAGGTTCGGAAGCAGGATCTCGTAGCCGATCCGGCGACGCGCCGGACTGTCCAGCCCGGGCAGCGGCGTCCCCACCAGGCGCCCGTCGGTCGAGAGCGTCTCCGCCCCGTGGGCGAGGTCCATCGTGGAGCCGACGGCTCCCGCGGTCATGGGGAAGTTGTCGCCGGTCAGGTAGTGCGACAGCGCCTGGAGCTGCGGATGGATCACCGGGCAGTGGAGGCACTCGGAGAAGTTCTGGACCACGAGCTTCCAGTTGGCTGCGAGGTCGTAGCGCTCCTCGTGGACGGCGGTCAGCTCCTCCATCCGGTAGGGCCGCAGCCGTTCCGCCGCCGGGCCCGACTGTTCGGCGAGGCCCGGCCCCGAGGCCGCGATCCGGACCCAGACGATTCCGTCCCGTACCTCGCACCTCGCCGGGAGGAGAGGCCAGTCGTCGGCGCGGAACCCCGGAGTCCGCTCCATGTGAGGCGCGCGGCGCAGCCGTCCGTCGAGCCCGTAGGTCCAGGCGTGGTAACCGCACTGCACCGATCCGGCGAGGCATCCGGCGGATTCCTCGAGCAGCCGGGTCCCCCGGTGTCGGCACACGTTGTGGAAGGCCCGGAGGACGCCGTCCGGCCCCCGCGCCAGGATCAGGGAATCGCCGGCGACCTCCGCGAGCCGGTACCCCCCGGGCCCCGCGGGAATGTCGGACACCGGGCCGACCGCGTTCCACAGGACCCGGTGGATCCGGTTCCGCTCCCGACGGAAGACGTCCGGATCGCGGTAGTAGCGCGCGGGCAGGGTTCGCGCGTCGGGGGGAGCGGCCGGGCGCTCCCGGATCCGGGAATCCGGCCGCTCGCGCGACGGGGGTTCCCGGCGTTCGGCCGGCTTCATGCCGTTGGCGCGGCGCGCTTCCGGTTCCAGGCGGTCGGCGCGGCGCGCCTGCGGGGCGGGTCGAAGAACGGCAGGCCCACAACCCGGGACTGCGCGCGAAGCCGCTCGTACTCCACGGTCACTTCGATCTCGACCGGGACGCCCGGTCGCTCGTAACCCCGGTCCACCGTCGCGAGAGCGAGCTGCCGCTTCAGGAGCGGTGACCAGACCACGCTCGTCGCCCGACCCACCTGGGCTCCGCCGGAGTACACCGGCACGCCCCGCCGGTCCACTTCGTCCGCCATCTCCGGCGAGAGATCGAAGCGCCCGAACAGACGCTCGAACTCGCCGATCTGCGTCTCGATCCCCACGAAGAAGCGCTCCGGTCCGCGCTCCCGCTCGGCGCGCAGGGCCGCGTCGCCGACGAAGGGCCGCTTCTTGCGGGTGCTCACCGCCCACCCGAGCCCGACCTCGTACGGCGTGGACTTCTGGTGGTCGGTGAGCGCGTGGTCGGCGTTCCAGAAGTCCACGTCAATGAGCGGATAGCCTGCTTCGATGCGCGCCCGGTCGAGGGCGACCATCCCGGCCGGGAGCAGTCCCAGCGGTTCCCCGGCCTCCATGAGGAGATCCCAGAGCCGGAGCGCATGGTCCCGCTCGACCCAGACCTCGTACCCGAGGTCGCCGGTGTACCCGGTCCGGGTGACCACGACCGGGACGCCGCCGAGCCGGGTTCTCTTCAGGCGGAAATAGCGCACGCGGCGCAGATCGTCCTCGGACAGCGCGTCGAGCACCGCGAACGAGGTCGGTCCCTGGAGGGCCAGCGCGCCCAGGCGCTCCGAGACATCCTCGATCTCGACATCCATCCCGAAGGCGACCTCCTCGAACCAGGGGAGGGTGGGGTCCACCGCCGTGGCCCGCACATGGGTCCGCGAGAGCCGCTGGAAGCATCCGTCCTGCAGCAGCTTGCCCGCCGGGTCGCACCACGGCGAGTACAGCACCTGCCCGACCCGGGATCGGGCCACGTTCCGGGTGATGAGCCGGTCCGCCAGCGCCGTCGCCTCCCGTCCCCGGAAGTCGTACTTGTAGAGGGGAGAGACATCGAACATCGCGGTCCCCGAACGGACCGCGTGGTACTCGGGGTCGTGGAAGGCGTCGTAGGTCTCCACGACGAAGTACCCCGACCACTCCTTCCACCGGAGCGTGCGGCAAAGCGCCTGCGTGCGCGGATGAAACGGAGTGCCGACGGCCACGAGCGATCCTCCGGGGCTTCCGGGAGGGCCGCCATTATCCCCGAGCCCCCGGGTTCCCGGAGCCGGCGTCATTGGTATCCTCGCGGGCGGAGGTCGGTGAGCGACGTGAGAGAGGAATTTCGCTATCCCGGCCGCGGAGCGCCGATTCCGGCTCTGCTCGCGGCCCTCATCCTTCTGCCGATGGGCGCCGCGGCGCAGGCGCCGGAGGAGCAGGGCCGGCGGCTCTTCGAGGTGCATTGCGCCCGCTGCCACGGGCTCGACGGCGCCGGTGGCGAGGGCCCCGGCCTCCGGCGCGAGAACCTGCGCCGCGCCACCGACGCGGAGACGTTGCGCGAGATCGTGGACCGGGGGATCCCCGGAACCGACATGCCGCCCGCGAGCTCGCTGAACACGCAGGAAATCGGCGCCGTCAGCGATTACGTCCTGTCCCTCGGCGTGGTCGCCCGCGTCGAACTGCCCGGCGACCCGGCCGCCGGTCGGGAGCTCTACGAAGCCGCCGCCTGCTCCGCCTGCCACCTCGTGAACGGGGAGGGCATCGCGTTCGGCCCGGATCTTTCCGACATCGGGCTCCTTCGCGGACCCGCCTACCTGCGGGAAGCGATCGAGGCCCCGGAGGCGGCGGTGCTTCCCCGGCATCGGACGGTGCGAATCGTCGAAGCCGGAGGGGCCGAGGTCATGGGGATGCGGGTCAACGAGGACACCTTCTCGATCCAGATCCTCACGCCGGCGGGAGAGCACCGCTCCTACCGCAGGAGCAACGTGCGGGAGGTCGAGCTCCTGCCCGCCGAGAGCCTCATGATGAGCTACGCCGGCCAGTTCGACGAGGGCGAGCTGGATGACCTGGTGGCCTGGCTCGCCTCCCTCCGGGGCCGGGACGACGCGATGACAGGAGAACCCGAATGAGCTTTCCGCTGCGCCGGCGCCGCCGGCTCCGCTTCCCTGGTGTCCTCGCCATCCTCGCCATCCTCGCCGTCCTGCCCGTGGAAGGCGTCGCGCAGATCCCCTACGCGCGTCTCGCCGGATCGGACGCGGAGCCGGACGCCTGGCTCACCTATTCGGGGAACTACCGTTCCGAGCGGTTCTCGCGGCTGGATCGGATCCACCGGGGCAACGTCCACCGCCTGCGCCCGGCCTGGATCCACCAGACCGGAACCGGCGGGCGGGTCGAGGTCACGCCGCTCGTCGCCGACGGCGTGATGTACATCGCCGAGCCGCCTTCCACGATCGCGGCGCTCGATGCGCGCACCGGCCGCCGGCTGTGGCGGCATGACCCCGGCGTCCCCGACGAGACCCTGAACATCGGCTTCCCGCGCGTGAACCGCGGCGTGGCGCTCCTCGACGATTCGGTGTTCTTCGGCACCCTCGACGCCTTCGTCATGGCGCTCGACCGCTCCACCGGGGATGTGCGGTGGCGGGTGCCGCTCGGCGACAACCGGATCGGCGTCGCGATCACGGCGGCGCCGCTCGCGGTGGACGGCAAGGTCATCGTCGGGATGAGCGGCGGCGAAGCCGGCGTCCGGGGGTTCCTGGACGCCTACGACGCCGGGACCGGCGAACGCCTCTGGCGCTTCTGGGCGGTTCCGGAACCGGGCGAGCCCGGCGGCGACACCTGGGAGGGCGACGCCTGGAAGACCGGCGGCGGCGCGACCTGGCTGACCGGCTCGTTCGACCCGGAGCTGGGGCTCCTCTACTGGGGCCTCGGGAACCCGGCGCCCGACTGGAACGGCGACCTGCGCCCCGGAGACAACCTGTTCACCTGCTCGCTGGTGGCGATCGATGTGGAGACCGGCGAGCTGCGCTGGCACTTCCAGTTCACGCCCCACGACACCCACGACTGGGACGCGAACCAGATCCCGGTGCTCGTGGACGCCGAGTGGGAGGGGTCTCCGCGCAAGCTGGTCATCCTCGCGAACCGCAACGCCTTCTACTACGTGCTCGACCGCGAGACCGGGCAGTTTCTCCGCGCCACCGAGTACTCGCGGCAGACGTGGGCGGAGCGGATCGACGAGAACGGCCGCCCGGTCCTGATCCCGGGGATGGATCCCAGCGAGGAGGGGACGCTCGTGTGGCCGAGCCTCGCCGGGGCGACGAACTGGTACAGCCCCGCGTTCGATCCGAACCGGCGCCTCCTCTTCGTCCCCACGCGGGAAATGGCCTCGTGGTACTACAAGAGCGACGCCGAGTACGAACCGGGGACACCCTTCCTCGGCGGCGGCGAACGGCGGGTCGTGGACGAAGAGACCTTCGGGGCGGTGCGCGCGCTCGCGCTCGACGGGTCGCTGGAGTGGGAGTTCCGTCAGTTGACGCCCGCCGTGTCCGGCGTCATGGCGACTGCGGGCGATCTGGTCTTCAGCGGCACGCAGGAGGGCAACATCTTCGCCCTCGACGCCGACACCGGCGAGGCGCTCTGGGACTTCCACGCCGGAGGGCAGGTCCGCGCCGCCCCGATGTCCTTCGCCCTCGACGGCGAGCAGTTCATCTCGGTGGCCGCCGGCCAGTCCGTCTTCACCTTCGGTCTCGCACCCGACGCTTCGCCAGCAGAGCAGCCATGAGCTCCCGACGCTCCGCCAGCCGAGCAGCCGTGACCTCCCGGCGCTCCGTCAGCCGAGCAGCCATGACCCCCCGACGCTCCGCCAGTCGACCAGCCATGACCTCCCGACGCTCCGCCAGCCGAGCAGCCGTGACCTCCCGGCGCCGGACGCTCTCCCTCGTCCTGCTCTCCATCCTCGCGGCGGCGACTCCGCCGCTCGTCGGCTGCGGGCCGCCCACCGAGCGCGCGCCCCTGCTCCTCGTGACGAACGAAGTCGGCGGCTCGCTCTCGCTCGTGGACACCGCATCGCACGAAGTCGTGGCCGAGATCGAGGTGGGGCGGCGTCCGCGCGGCGTCCGCGTCGCTCCGGGCGGGAGCGCCGCTTTCGTCGCGCTCTCCGGCTCTCCCCGTTGCCCGCCGTGGATGGACGAAGACGAGTGCGGGGAGCCCGACAAGACCTATGACGGGATCGCGGAGGTGGATCTGGAGACGCGGGAGCTTCTCCGGATTCTCCCCGGCGGTTCCGATCCGGAGACATTCGACATCACCCCGGACGGCAGCCGCCTCGTCGTCTCGAACGAGGACTCCGACGAGGCGAGCCTCGTGGACATCCCCTCCGGGCGGATCATCCGCACGGTTCCCGTGGGCGCGGAGCCCGAGGGCGTCCGGATCAGCCCCGACGGCGCCCTCGCCTACGTCACCGGCGAGACGGATCACGACGTCACCGTGCTCGACACCGCGAGCGGGAACGAGATCACCCGGATCCGCGTGGGCGAGCGCCCCCGCGACGCCGTGTTCACCCGCGACGGCGCCCGCGCCTATGTCTCCGCCGAGATCGCCGGGACCGTATCCGAGATCATCGTCGCCGAAAACCGGGTCGAACGCACGTTCCGGCTTCCGGACGGCTCGCTCAGCATGGGGGTCGCGCTCTCCCCCGACGACCGGATCCTCTACGTCACGAACGGCCGCGCCGGCACGCTCTCGGCGCTGGATCTCGAGACCGGCGAGATGGTGGGGAACTCGGATGTCGGGGAGCGTCCGTGGGGGGTCGCGGTCTCGGCCGACGGGGCCCGGATCTACACCGCGAACGGGCCCTCGAACGATGTCAGCGTCATCGAGGCCGCCACCCTCCGGGTCATCGCCCGGATCCCGGTGGGCGAATCTCCCTGGGGCCTCGCCCTGACCCCCTCCCTGACTCCCTCCCTGACCCCCTGAGCGCCCGCCCCGGGACCGGGGGCCGGTGTCCGCCGGGACCGCCTCACGGCGCGGATCCCGCTCCCGCGCCGGCGATCTCGCGGCGGTGGGCCGCCACCAGCTCGGCCATGCCGCCGAAGCGGAAGTCGGGCGCCACCGCCCGCCTCACCGGCGCCGTCGCGCCGCCCGTTCTCCCGCCGCGCCGGTCAATCCAGGCGGTGCGGAGCCCCATCGCCTTGGCGGGCGCGTGATCGTGGAACAGGCTCTGGGCGACGTGCAGGATCCCGTCGGGGGCGACGCCGAAGTCCCGACGCACCCGCTCGAGGAGGAACTCGAAGTTCGCCGGTGAGGGCTTCCAGCTTCCGATCTCCTCCGCCGTGAAGACCCGGTCCCAGGGATCCCCGAGGCGCGTCGAGCTGCCGCGGTAGCTGGCCCGGTCGCAGTTCGTCAGGGTCACCAGGCGGTGGCGCCGCTTCAGGTAGGCGAGGGCGTCGGCGGCGTCCTCGAACGCCGGCCAATTCCCCACCGACGCGCCGAAACGCTCGTCTTCGGCGGCATCCGGCGCCGCCCCCCATCGCCGCGCCAGGTTCCGGTGAACCACCGCGAGGAGGGCCGAATAGAGGAGCGTCGGCTGCGCCGTCTGGACCGCGGTCTCCTCCTCGGCGAACGCGGCGAGAGCGGCCTCCCGGCCCGGAGGCGCTTCGAGCCGTTCCCGGAGCGGCGCCAGCGCCGTCCAGATCCCGCCCTCCCAATCAATGAGCGTTCCGTAGGTGTCGAAGGTCAGAACCGGGAATTCGGAGATCAGCATGGCGGCGGCTGGAACCCTATCCAGCCCCGAAGTTTCACGGTGCGAGCGAGGAGTCGTAGCTCGGCCGTCTGCAGGGGCCGAAACCATTCAGGACAATGACTTGCACCGACTTGCCCTTCGCCTCGGGGCCGGGGTATGAAACTTCGGGGCTATCGGCCCGGTTCCGCGCGAGTTTTCGACATCCCGCTCCCGGGTCGGGCGGAACGCCTCGCCTTTCCGTCATGCACCGGGCGAGGGAAGTCTCCGCGTCGGCCTCCAGGCCCCGGGCGCCGGGATCTCCCGGGAGCCGTCACAGCATGTCGAGAGAGGATCGGATCGAGGCCGCAGCGGTCCCTGAAGTTGCCCCGTCGGAGCCCTCCTTCTACACTGCCGGCGGTCGGCGGTCGCCGGCGAAGGCAGTGACGGACACCCGCGGAACGAAGCCCGACGTCGCGAGGCGCATGTCTGCGCCTTCCGACCCGATGGACACGGCCACCGGCGTGTTCGTCGTGGGGGCGCTGCGGGCCAACCGCGAGGAGGCGAAGGCGGATGTCGCGGCGGTCGAGGCCCGGCTGAGCGAGCGGATCCAGGAGGTGCGCGACGAGGCGAGGGCGGACATCGCAGCGGTCGAGACCCGGCTGAGCGAGCAGATCCAGGAGGTGCGCGACGAGGCGAAGGTGGGTCTCGCGGCGGCCGAGGCCCGGCTGAGCGAGCGGATCCAGGAGGTGCGCGACGAGGCGAAGGCGGAAAGCGCTGCGCTCCGCGCGGACATCAACGCGCTGCGCGAGCAGAACATCGAGATCCTCGCCCGTCTGGAACGCCTCATCGTGATCGTGGAAGGGCTCGCCGAAGGCCAGCGGCCCCGGGTCCCCCCGCGGATCAAGGCGCTCTTCCTCCTGCTGGGTTCCGGGCTTGCGTTCCTCGCGCAGTACGTGCTTCGTCTCTGGTTCGGCTGAGCCGCGACCGCCGGCAGTCCCGGGTTCCTCATCCCGCGCGCCGGCGCCATCGGCCCTTTCGCGCTTCGCAGAGCGTCTGATTTGCCGGGGCGCGGCGCCGCGTCAGGTGTCCGGCGCCGTGCGCGCTCCGGAAGCCGCTGCGAGAGAACCGGGCCTCAGGGCTGCCGCTGGTAGAGACTCCGCCCGAAGCGGGCGAGGCGCGACGGAAACGGCGCGTCGCCGATCGCGAGCACGACCGCGAGCGCCTCGTCGTGACGGCCCTCGGCCGCCGCTACCCGAGCCAGGTTGTAGCGCACCGCGGCGCGGTCCACCGGAGAGCCCGGGCCGGTGCCCGCCTCGGCCCGCGAGAGCGCCTCGCGCGCCGCTTCGAGATCGCCGCCGGCGAAGGCCTCGAGTCCAGCGCCGAGCGCTTCGACTTCCTCCGGCTCCCGCCCGCCGTCCACGCGCCGCCAGATCCACGAGCCCTCTCCCGGCGGGTCCGGTTCCTCGGTCTCGACGAGCTGGGAGGCGCGGACCACGGCGCCGCCGCGATGGATCGTTGCCGGACAGGCTTCCTCGAACCTCCCGGCCGCCGGGATCCAGCCGACGCAGGAGAGGCTCGTCTCCGGCGTCTCCCGCCGGAAGAGGAATCCGCCCTCCCCGACCTCCACCCCGGCGGCGCGGCCGGGAGCGAGCGCGAGCGCAGCGAACTCCGGCTCGAGGAGCGCCGACAGAACGACCCGAGACCCGTCGCTCCGTTCGTATTCGCGCTGGAAGGCGATTGCTTCGCCGACGACGGCGACGCGCGCCCGGCCGTCGGGGATGGCCCGGACCACGCTGGCGTCGAACTCCTGCGCCGCCGCGAGCGCCGCCTCGCCGAACCCGGGGACGAGGGCCGCGAGCAGCCGGACCCGCGCCGCATCCCCGGTGGCGAGGCCGGCCGCGAGCGGGATCAGCCGCCCCGCCAGCGCCGCGGGATCCCGCGCCGTCCGAAGCGCCCGGCGCACCAGGGGCAGCGCGCGGGCGTCCAGGTCCGCGAGGGGCTCGACGCCGGCTTCCAGCCCTCGCAGCGTCTCGAACAGCGCCGCCGGCTCCTCCGGAATCGGAGTCACGGGAGCCGGGGTGTCGGGCGCCGGGGAGTCGTCGAGGAAGCGGGACAGCGCTCCCAGGGACCGTCGGGGGGATCCCTCGTCGAGGCGAATCCGCCAGACCGAGAGCCCGGCGCGAGCGGCGAAGACGAGCTGATCGGCCCCGTCGGGCGGCGGCCCGAGGAAGGGGATGACCGCGCGGCGGACGACGTGTCCGATCGGACGGCCCTCGAGCGCGGAGCGCCCTCCGGCGGTTCCCGGCTCCGGCCGAAAGAGACCCGCTCCGGTGAGACCCGCGATCTGCATCAGGACCGAGAGGTCGTCGTCGAAGGCGGCGGCGAGGAGATCCACGCTCGTCCCCGCGAGCGCGGTGTGGAGCTCCGAGATCACCTCGCCGCAGCGCTCGCATCCATCGGCCGGGAAATAGATCAGAAGCCGCCGCCCCTCCCCGAACGATCGCTCCGCCGACCAGATGCCCCCCTCGACTGCGATGGAGGCGGAGGCGGGAAACACCTCCGCAAGCAGCTCCACTTCGTCGGGAAGGCCTCCCCGGCGACCGGCGAGAGCGCGGGACCGCGCCCGGTCCACCGCCGCCGCGAGTCCCGCCTCGGTGCGGAACGCCCCGGAGTCGCGAAGCTGCTCGAGGATCGCGTCCGGATCCCGAGGGTTCCCGGACCAGGCCGAGAGGAGCCATTCGAGGCGATCCGTCAGCGCCACGCCCGGGAGTTCGGCGAGCCGAAGGAAGACGGAAGAGCTCGGCGCCAGCGCGGCCGCGCGGCGCAGCTCCACCTCGGCGCCGGCCGCATCACCCGCGGCCGCGAGCGCGGCGCCCAGCGTCTCCCGGTAGGCGGCGCGACGGGCCCGGTAAGCGAGCGAGGCGGCGTTCGTGAACTCGTCGAGCACGAGCCGCCCCTCCGGAATCTCGGCGCTCCACTCCGGCGGCGAGAACTCGTCCGTGACCACGAGCGCTCCCCACGCCGCCTCGACGGCGCCCGCGGGATCGCCCGCATCGAGGAGCCGCGCCGCCTCGGCGTGCTGCGCTGCTCCAGGCGGCTGCGCCCCGGCGAGGAGCGGAACGGCGAGAGTCAGGAGGGCCGCGCCCGCCCGACGGCTCACCGGAGCTTCCGGAGGCGGCGGATCGCCTCGTCGAGCGTCTTCCTCTTCTTGCAGAAGGTGAACCGAAGGCGCTGTCGCCCGGCGTCCGGGTCGGCGTAGAAGCTCGAGCCGGGAACCGCGGCGACTCCGATGGTCTCCACGAGATGACGCGCGAAGGCGGTGTCGTCGTCCCATCCGAAGCCCGAGATGTCGGTCATCACGTAGTAGGCGCCCGCGGGTCGGAAGCAGCGGAAACCGACGTCCGTGAGCCCTTCGAGGAGCAGGTCGCGCCGCTCCCGGTAGCCGCGGGCGAGCTCTTCGTAGTAGGACTCCGGCAGTTGAAGCGCCGCCGCTCCGGCCTCCTGGAGCGGCGCGGCCGCTCCGACGGTGAGGAAGTCGTGCACCTTCCGGATCGCATCGGTGATTT
Source organism: Acidobacteriota bacterium (assembly GCA_022822745.1). GTDB lineage: Bacteria > Acidobacteriota > Vicinamibacteria > Marinacidobacterales > Marinacidobacteraceae > JAJEAO01. The sequence goes on along the minus strand of JAJEAO010000072.1, from coordinate 8,439 downwards.
CGGCGGACGCGACCGTCCATCCCACCCGCCAGCCGGTGACCGAGTAGGACTTGGAGAGTCCGCTGATCGTGACGGTCCGGTCCGCCATCCCCGGCAGCGAGGCCATCGGGATGTGCCGCGCCCCGTCGTAGGTGATGTACTCGTAGATCTCGTCGGTGAAGACGAGCAGGTCGCGCTCGATGGCGATGGCCGCGATCCGCTGCAGCTCCTCGCGCCCGAACACCTTGCCGCTCGGGTTCTGCGGCGTGTTCAGGATGATGGCCCGGGTCCGGGGGCTCACCGCCGCCGCGAGTTCGTCGGGGTCCAGCGTCCAGTCCGGCTCGCGGAGCCGCACGTAGCGGGGAACCGCGTCCGACAGGATGGCGTCCGGCCCGTAGTTCTCGTAGAACGGCTCGAAGACGATCACTTCATCGCCCGGGTCCACCACGGCGAGCATCGTGGCGATCATGGCCTCGGTGGAGCCGCAGGTCACGGTGAAGTGCCTCTCCGGGTCGAGGTCGAGCCCGTAGGCGGCGCGGTAGCGATCCGCGAGCGCCTCCCGCAGCGACTTCGATCCCCAGGTGATCGCGTACTGGTTGATGTCGCGGCGGATGGCGCGGACCGCCGCCTCCTTGATCGGGGCGGGCGCCGCGAAGTCGGGCATGCCCTGGGCGAGGTTCACGCCTCCGCGCCGCATCGAGAGCCGGGTCATCTCGCGGATGACCGACTCGGTGAACCGGCGGGCCTTGGCGCTTGCCCGCGGCGCGCTCACTCGGATGCCGCTTCGTCGAGTCCGGGGTAGAGCCGCCGGTAGAGCGCCTCGTTCCGCATGACCAGCTTCACGTAGTTCCGGGTCTCGGTGAAGGGGATCTCCTCGATGAACTGCTCGGCCGGAAGCGTGTAGTCCCGCCCGGTCCATCGCCGGACCCGATGCGGCCCGGCGTTGTAGCCGGCGAGCGCCAGCTCGGGCCGATCCGCGAACTCGTCGAGGAGCTGCCTGAGATAGCGGGTTCCGAATCGGATGCTCACGGTGGGCTCGTAGAGGCGCGAGGTCTGGAAGCGGATCCCTTCCAGGCGGGCGAGGGCCCGTCCGGTCGCGGGCATGACCTGCATCAGCCCCCGCGCCCCGACGCTGGATCGGGTTCTCGCCACGAACGCGGATTCCTGGCGGATGAGTCCGGCGACCAGGTACGGGTTCAGCTTCCAGTGGTCCGCCCGCGACCGAAGTTCCTTCGCGTAGCGCAGCGGGTACTGGATCTGACGCCATGCAGCCGGAAGGGCCTCGCCGGCGGCCGAAGTGTGGAACGGCGCCGCCCGCCCGAGGGCCTGGATCGCCGGGATCACCTTGTCGGACTCGGAGAGGAGCCAGGCGTTCACGGCCTCGAACGCCGAATCGTCCGGGAGCCCCGCCCGCGCGGCGTGGACTGCGGCGCTGCGAGCCCGCTCCCCGAGCCCGGCGGCGTAGAGCAGCTCGATCCTCGCCGCTTCCGCGGTCCTCCGGAACCGGAACCGGTCCATCAGCAGCCGGGGATCCTCGATCGGGCTCTCGAGCGCCCCCGGAACGCCGAGCGCGGCGAGCCGTTCTCCGGCGCGGCGTCCGTAGAACGAGTTCTGGTACCCGAGGAAGACCTCGCGATAGAGCGCCGCGGCGCCCGAGGGGTCTGCGGTGCGTTCCCTGGCGCGCCCGGCGAAGTAGAGGAACTGCCCGGCCATGAACTCGCCGGGGTGCTCGCGGGCGACGCGCTCGAACTCGGCCGCGAGCCCGTCGAAGTCCTCGTTCCGGTACCGGTCCCACAGCACGTGCCAGTTGGCGAACAGAACCCAGGGCCCCTCGCGGTGGGCGGCGGCGAGCCGCGCGAGGAAGGGGAGCGCCTCCTCCCGGTCGTTGTCCGCCAGGCGGCTGCGGGCGAGGCTGTAGAGAGCGAGCTGGCCGAACGGATGCTCGGTTTCGAGGGCGAGAAGCTGCTCCAGCACCCGCGTCTGGGTCGTGATCCGCTCCAGCCGGCGCAGCGACTCCCCCCGGTAGTAGAGCGCCTCCGGGAGCAGATCCTCCCGGGAGATCCGGCCGAGGGTGCGCAGCGATGCGCTGAGCCGTCCCCGGTGGAACTCGGCGACGCCGATGCGCACCCGGACCGCCTCGCGATCCACGGCCTCGCCGAACCGGCGGAGAACCTCGAGGTAGTTCTCGTGCGCCCGCCGGTGGTTGCGCGCCGCGGCGAATCCGTCCGCCCGCCGCAGGGCCCGGGGTCCCCGAACCGATGCGGGCGGAGAGTTCACATCCGACCGGCGGTAGAGCCGCGACAGCCGTCGGCCCGCTTCCAGCGACTGCGCGTGGGTCGGCATGTCGTAATAGAGCGTCTCCAGCCGCCGGGCCGCCTCCTCCCGTCGGCCGAGGCGCTCCAGGAGATTCGCGGCGGCGACCAGGGTGCGGCCCCGCAGGTCGGGTCCGGCGCCGGAACTCTCGTCGAGGATCGCGTCGAAGTGGCCGAGAGCCTGGTCGGCCCCGCGTCGGCCCAGCCGCCGTCCCAGCGCCAGCCGGACCTCGTTCCGAAGCCCGTACTCCGGGAAGTCGGCGAGGACCTGCTCGAGAAGCGGGACCGCGTCCTCGTCACGCGCCCGCGCGCTGGCGCCCAGCAGATGGAGCGCGTCGGCGGCGAGGGCGCTCCCGAGCACCTCCCGGGACTGAAGCCGGTCGCTCGCCGTCGCCCAGCGATCCCGCCGGACGGCGTCCCAGCCCAGCCGGAAGGCGGCCGTCGCCCGCGCGTCCTCCGGACGCGACGAATCGTCCGCGATGGCGGCGAGACCCTCCTGTCGCGACGCCCGCCCCCTCGTCAGGGCCGCCGTTCGCACCTCCGCCAGATCGGAGTCCGGCTCGGACAGCCCGCTCCACGGGAGGAACGGCTCGATCGGGTCCGTGTCCTCGTTTCCCGGTGACAGGCTGGCGCGGCCGGACCCGATCGTCAGGAGCGCCGCGAGCAGGAGCAGCAGGAGAGGGGGAAGAGAAGTTGCCCGAGGCCATCGCATTGCGCTATGATTCTATGTTCTCTTGTGCGCGCTGCGCCGAGCGGCCACCTCAGGGACCGGGAAACGGACCCGTCGCAGGAGTGCGGGAGGGGGCGTACTGGGTTCGACGAAGGTACAGGAAGCAGCGACTGCATGCCGGGGGTCCACCTTCCGCAAACGGTGGAAAACACACAAACGCCAACGACACTCAGATGGCTCTGGCTGCTTAAGCCACGTCCTTCCCGACCTCGCCTGCCGGGACGGGAAAGGACGACGACCAGGCGGGCTTGACGGACGGCTTTCCCGAACCGTCCGTGACACCCCAGGGATAGCTGCCATCCCGCGATTCGCCGGATTGATGCGGGGCGGCGGCGAACGGGGAGGGCGCTCTCGGGCGCGCCTCCCGACACAACCCGGATAAGCATGTAGAGGCCGCTGCGGAAGGCCTTCGGACGCGGGTTCGATTCCCGCCGCCTCCACCACGCCGCCCGGGAACGGCGTTCCCGGGTATCCCGTGGGACCTGGCGCGCGGTGGACCGGCGGAAGTTCCCGGCTCCGAGCGCCGGACGCGCCCGGATCTGCGGTCTTCGGCCGGCCGCCGCCTGATTCCGAGCGTCTCCCGGGCTCCGCCGCGCGACACGACATCGTCGGTCGTGCGAGGCCCGGGAATGCCTCCGGGCCGCTCGAGCGCAGCCCCGTGCTCCGTCGGGTGTCCCGGCGGCGGAACGTGACTCCCTCCGGGTTCCGGAAGAGCTGCGCGCGGCCGCCGCCGTATGCGATCATCCGCGGCCATGCGCGGTGTCTATTCCGTCCTGCCCACTCCCTTCTCGCCCGACGACTCGTTCGATTCCGAGAGTCTCCGGAGAGTTATCGAGCTCTTCATCGAGGACGGGGTGTCCGGCTTCACGGCTCTCGGCGTCACCAGCGAGGTGGACCGGATCACGGATCGCGAGCGCGACGCGATTCTCGAGGCCAGCCTGCGCCATGTGGACGGCCGGGTTCCGGTCGTCGTGGGGGCCACCGGCCCGGGGCTGCACATCTGCCTCGAGCGCTGTCGCGCCGCCGAGAGCGCCGGGGCCGCCGGGGTCATGGTCTCTCCGCCGCGGGCGCCCCGGTGCAACTCGGAAGCGGTCTTCCGTCACTTCGCCCGGATCGCCGACACGATCTCGATCCCGATCGTGATCCAGGACTTCCCGCCGATCTCGGGCTACCACATGGAGGCCGACCTTCTCGCCCGCATCTGTCGGGAGGTCCCCTCCGCCCGCACGATCAAGCTCGAAGACGCCCCCACGCCGTTCAAGACCGCCCGGATCCGCGAACGCACCGCGGACATCGAGATCGCCATCTTCGGTGGACTCGGGGGCGCCTACCTGATCGAGGAGCTCATCTCGGGCGCCACCGGCGCGATGACCGGGTTCGCCTACCCGCGCCTCCTCGTGGAGGTCCTGTCGCAGTGGGACGCCGGGGATCGGGACGGCGCCGCGGCGTCGTTCTACCGTTACGCGCCGGTCATGCGCTTCGAATTCCAGCAGGCGATCGGGATGGCGATCCGCAAGGAAATGCTGCGCCGCCGGGGCGCGATCGCCCACCCCGAAGGCATTCGGGCGCCCGCCGCCGCCCTCGACCAGCCCACTCGGGAGGCGACGGACCGGATCCTGACCCACTTCGGTCTCTGACGGCGAGGATTCCGCACCCCCGGTGGGCCTGCTGAACCGCGCCGTCGGCGCCTCGCTGCCGCTGCTCCCGCGGCCCATCGTGCGTCGTTTCGCCCGGCCCTACATCGCCGGCGAGACGGTCGCGGATCTCGTGGCGGAGACCGAGAACCTGAACCGGAGGGGATTCCGCGTCGCCGTGAGCCAGCTCGGCGAGTTCGTGACCGAAAGAGCCGCCGCCGAGGCCGCCACCGAGGTGTACGTCGAGGTGCTCGACGAGATCGAGGCGCGCGGGCTCGACGCCTACATCCACGTCAAGCTGACCCAGCTCGGCCTGCTCATCGGTCGGGATTTCTGCCGGGACCAGGTCGCCCGGATCCTCGCCCACGCCGCCCGCCACGGCCGCACCTTCGTGCGGATGGACATGGAGGACAACCCGCAGATCTCTCCCACGCTCGCGCTCTACGACGAGCTGCGCCACCGCTCCCCGAACTTCGGCGTCGTGATCCAGGCCCGGATGCGGCGCAGCCTCGACGATGTGCGGCAACTCCTCCGGCGCCAGGGAAACGTCCGGCTGAGCGTCCGGCTCTGCAAGGGCGTCTATCTCGAGCCCCACGCCATCGCCTGGACCGACTACCAGATCATCCGGGACAGCTTCGTGGTCCTGCTCCGGGAGCTGCTCGAGGGCGGCGCCCGCGTCGCGATCGCCACCCACGACGAATGGCTCATCTTCCATGCGGTCCGGATGCTCGAAGACCTCGGGCGCACGACGGACGACTACGAGTTCCAGATGCTCCACGGCGTTCGTCCCGACCTGCGCCGGATCGTCCGCGACGCCGGCCACCCGGTGCGCGTCGGCGTTCCCTTCGGGCCGGACTGGCTCCCCTACTCGCTCCGACGCCTCCGGAAGAACCCCGAGATGCTTCGCCACGTGATGCGCGCCGTGCTGTCGCGGCGATCCGGCTGACCCGAAGGAACCCGGATAGACTCGCCCGCCGAATGGCGCTCATCCTCACCGAACGCGAGGTCGCTTCCGTCCTGTCCATGCGGGACGCGGTGGATCTGCTCCAGACCTCGTTCCGACTTCACGCCGAGGGCGGCGCTTCGCTCGCTCCCCGGCTCGTCATGCCCCTCACCGGGGTCGCCGGGAACTTCCGGATCATGGCGGCGGTGATCCCGGAGCTCGGCGGTTTCGGCCTCAAGACGCTCACCGGCACTCCCGGAAAGCGCGATCCGGAGGGGACCTATTTCGCGCTGCTCTACTTCGACAACGAGACCGGCGCGCTCCGGGCGGTGATGCCCGGCGCCCACATCACCGGGACCCGCACCGGGGCCGCGAGCGGCGTGGCGACCCGGTTCCTGGCCCGCGACGACGCCTCCACCCTCGGCCTGATCGGGGCCGGCTTCCAGGGACGCAACCAGGTGGCCGCCGTGCGCGAGGTGCGTCCCGTCACGACGGTGCGCATCCACGATGTCTTTCCCGAGGCCGCCGAGCGGTTCGCCGCCGAGCTGCGCGCCGACGGGCTCGACGCCGAGGCGGTCGCGGACGCGGAGGACGCGGTGTCGGGCCTCGACGTCGTCTGCGCCGCCACGACCTCGAAGACGCCGGTGATCCGGGCGGAGTGGCTGTCCCCGGGAACCCACGTGAATTCGGTCGGCGCGAACGCCCCGGTGAAGCGCGAGGTCGAGGCGGCGGTCTTCCGGGAGGCCCGGGTGTGCGTGGACTTCCTCGAGCAGGTGCTGACCGAGGCGGGCGACCTGATGGCGGCGATTCGGGACGGGGAGTACGCGCAGGACGCCATCCACGCCGAACTCGGCGATGTCGTCGCCGGCAAGGCGCCGGGACGGGAGCGCCCCGAGGACATCACCCTGTTCAAGTCGGTCGGCGTGGCCATCGAGGATGTCGCCTGCGCCGCCTTCATCTACGAACGCGCGGTCGAGAAGGGGCTCGGTACGCCGATGCGACTCCAGGACGCCGGCTAGCGCGTTCGCCGGGACGGACCCGGAACCAGACAGGACACTCGCGATGGAACACACCAGGGAACGGTTCACCTCGAAATGGGGGGTTCTGCTCGCCACGATCGGCATGGCGGTCGGCACCGGCAACATCTGGCGCTTTCCGCGGATCGCCGCGCAGAACGGCGGGGGCGAGTTCCTCATTCCGTGGATCCTGTTCCTCTTCCTGTGGGGGATCCCGCTGCTCCTCGCCGAGTTCGCGCTGGGCAAGAGTTCGCGGCGCGGCCCCGCCGCCGCCATCGGCGCCGCCACCGCTCCCCGCCACAACTGGATGGGGCTCTTCGTCGGCCTCGTCACCTGCGCGATCACGTTCTACTACTCGGTCGTGACCGGGTGGTGCCTCAAGTACCTGGTCGGGGCGTCCTTCGGCGAGCTGGCCGGGGTGGATGCGAACGGGTACTGGGAGAGCTTCACGACCAGCGCGCAGCCGATCCTGTTCCACGGGATCGCGCTCCTGGTCGGGTGTTTCGTGATCTACCGGGGGATCGTCGCCGGCCTCGAACGCGCGAACCGCGTCCTGATCCCCACCCTGTTCGCCCTCCTGCTCATCGCCGCGATCCGGGCGGTGACTCTTCCGGGCGCCTCCGAAGGGCTCCGGTTCCTGTTCGTTCCCGATTTCGCCGCGCTCGGCAACTACCAGGTGTGGCTCGCCGCGCTCACCCAGACCGCCTGGAGCACCGGCGCCGGCTGGGGGCTCGTCATGGTGATCGGGGCCTACGTGGCGACCCGCCAGGGGTTCGTCAAGACGGCCGTCACCGCGGCGCTGGCGAACAACGCCGCTTCGCTCATCGCCGGGATCGCGGTCCTTTGCACCGTGTTCGCGCTGAGCACCTCCGAGGAAGCCACGATGGCGGCGCTCTCGGCGAGCAACGAGGGACTGACCTTCCTCTGGCTCCCGCCGCTCTTCGAGGCGATGCCGGGCGGCGCCTTCCTGATGCCGCTGTTCTTCCTCACCCTCTGCTGCGCCGCGATCTCCTCGCTGCTGACCCAGCTCGAGCTGGTGAACCGCATGGTCATGGACATGGGCGTGTCCCGGAAGCGGTCGGTCCCGCTCGTGGGCGCGGCGTGCTTCGTCTGCGGACTGCCGTCGGCGATGGCGCTCGGCTTCTTCCGCAACCAGGACTGGGCTTGGGGCGCGGCTCTCATCTTCTCCGGCTTCTTCGTCGCCGTCGCCGTGATCCGGCGCGGCGCCCGGCGCTTCCGCCGGGAGCAGTTGACCGGCGACCACGAGGAATGGCGCGTCGGCCCCTGGTTCGAGAAGGTCATCACCTGGGTCATCCCCCTCGAGTTCGCCGCGCTCATGGTCTGGTGGATGTGGCAGGCAGCCATCTCCTCCGGGACCGCGTGGTGGGATCCCTTCGGCGAGTTCACCGTCGGCACGGTGATCCTTCAGGTCGGCCTCCTGATCCTCCTCTGTCTCGCCATCAACCGGGCGGTGTGGCGCCGCGCCGGAACCGACCGGTAGCTGGCGGCGTCCGGACAGACCGGCGGCCGCGGATGCGTCACGGCGCGTCCCGTCCGAGGCAGGCGTGACGGGCTATGATCCCGGTTCCCATGGATTCGCCAGCATCACCCACCGAAGCCTCCGACGCGGTGTGGGCCGCGCTCCGGGAAGTCTCTGCGGATCTCCGGGAAACCGGGCGCATTTATCGCGAAATCGCGAAATGGCAGCGCGAGTCCCGGCGGCTGGCGGAGGAGCGCGCGGCGAAGGACGAGCAGCGGTGGGCGAAGGACGAGCAGCGGTGGGCGGAGGACAAGCAGCGCTGGGCGAAGGACGAGCAGCGGTGGG
>JAJEAO010000068.1 GCA_022822745.1 Acidobacteriota bacterium | reverse complement strand
TCTGGCGCCGATCCCCCGCTCGTGGCAGATCGAACGGATCCCGGATGCGCCCTTCCTGGTCGTGCCGGAGGTCAGTTCGGAGCGTCGGGAGTACGTCCCCATCGCCTGGCTGGAACCGCCGGTGATTCCCAGCAATCTGGTGCGCATCCTCGAAGACGCGACCCGGTGGCAGTTCGCCCTCCTGACCTCGGCGATGCACATGGCTTGGCTGCGACACGTCGGAGGACGGCTCAAGAGCGACTACCGCTACTCCATCGGGCTCGTTTACAACACATTCCCGCTGCCGCCGGACGACGCTGACCGATCCCGGCTCGATCCGCTCGCCCAAGCCGTCCTCGATGCTCGCGCCGAGGATCCCGACGCCACTCTGGCCGAGCTCTACGATCCGGACACCATGCCCGCGAACCTGGGGAGGGCTCACCGGAAGCTCGACCGCGCCGTGGACCGGCTCTACCGCCGTCGCCCCTTCACTTCCGAGCGTCAGCGCGTCGAACACCTGTTCGGCCTCTACGAGAAACTCCGCACTCCCTTGCGCACCGCCGGCCGCAGGAAGAAGCGTCGTCGGCGCTCACGCCGGTCCACTTCCGGCCGCTCGCGCTGAGTCAAGCCCCCCTGCTCGTGACGCTTTCGATTCCCGCGATCCCTCGGGACCGAGGCTGGGAAAGCGGCCCGCATCCGGTAGCGCGATCGGCGCGCGCCACACGCTCTTCCCAGTCGGCCCGGCGAGGCCTCGAAGGCCGGTGCGGCGCCCCCGTCGGGCGCCGCGCGTACAGGATGAGCTATGGCGCAGAGGAACAGGACTCAGGTGCGGAATCGGTTTGCATTCGGCCGCGTGGCGCCGGTTCGGGCCGAGTTCGACGCGCTGACGAACGATGCCGCCCTTGCCGGAGCACGGACGGCGTCATGACGCGGCGCGGTCCCGCCCCTCCCGGTTTCCCGCGCCTTCAGGTCACGCGGCGCGGGAATTTTCACCGCCCTGCGTCACGCGCTAGCATCCGTTGATGGTGATGCCCGAGCCCCTCTTCGACACGCACCGCTTCGTGAAGCGCCTCACGGAGGCAGGGCTGAAGGAGCCGGTGGCGGAGGCGCTCGCCGACGAGCAGGTGCGACTGCTGACCGGCCACCTCGTCACCGCCAGCGACCTGGCTGCGACCGAGCTGGCTCTCAAGACCGATCTCGAGCGGGTGAAGGCGGAGCTGAAGGCCGATGTGGAGCAGGTGAGGGCGGAGCTGAAGGCCGGTCTCGAGCAGGTGAAGGTGGAGCTGAAGACCGATCTCGAGCAGGTGAGGGCGGAGCTGAAAGCCGATCTCGAACGAGTGAAGGCGGAGCTGGATGCGGGTCTCCAGGGGGCGAAGGCGGATCTGGATGTGGGCCTCCAGGGGGTGAAGGCGGAGCTCAAGACCGACCTGGAGGGAGTGAAGGCGGAGCTGAAGGCCGATCTCGAGCGGGTGAAGGCGGAGTTGCGAGCCGAGATCCAGGCGGGCGTGGAGAGCACCAAGGCGGAGATGAGGAAGGACATCGAGGTGGCCCGGGCGCAGCTCAAGGCCGAGCTGATCCGCTGGATCTACGGAGCCCTGATGGCTCAGGTGGCGCTGATCGTCGCGCTGCTGAAGCTGTTCCCCTGAGGGGCGGCGGACTCAGCCGGGGTTCGGGCTTCCCGGAGCGGCGGACTCAGCCGGGGTTCGGGCGTCCCGGCGCCGCGATCTCGAAGCGGGCGCCGAAGACCTCCTGCGTGTCCACGAACTGGGTCGGGTTCGGGTCCACGTTCACGATGAGGAAGCGCGCCCCGGGGGGGGCGAACAGAAACCGGTCCAGCGAGTGCCAGGTTCCGATCCGATAGACATAGCCCTGACCGGGCCGGATCAGGAAGGCGCGCATGGCCTCCGGCGGCGGGATCGCGGTCTCGTCCTCCGGATCGGTGGGGGCGGCCACCGCGACGACCGCCGGCGGGCCGCCGAGATGGACGAAGGTCTGGGTCACCGCGAAGTGACGCTCGATCCAGTGGAAGCGGGGCTCGGCGAGCGGCTGCCAGATCACGTCCATCGTGGTTCGGCCCTGAATCCGGAAGTCGAGCGGGAAGAAGCGGCGTTCCTCCGCGGGCTGCCGCTTCGTCTCCATCACTTCGCCGAAGGGAGCGAATGCCTGCGCGGTCAGGGGTTCGGGGATGAGCCGGTGCGTCGTCAACAGGGCCTCCTCTGGGGCTGCGCCCCAAGGCTATCCGGGATGCCCCGTCAGAACGGCCCCAGCCGGATCGCCTGGGCGAGGACGAGTCCCGCGACCGCGATCCCGAGCACGATCAGGAACAGCGGCGCGTAGAACCGCAGCCAGTCGGGCAGCCGGATCCGCGCCACGACCAGCGCCGCCATGAAGTAGCCGGACGTCGGGAAGACGATGTTCGTGATCCCGTCCCCCCACTGGGTCGCGAGCACCACGACCTGCCGGGTCAGCCCCACCAGGTCGGCCAGCGGGATCAGGACCGGCAGCGTGACCAGGGCCTGTCCGCTGCCCGACGGCACGACGAAGTTGAAGAGAGTCTGCGACAGGAGAACGCCGACGGCGGTGAGCCCGGCGGGCAGGCTCCCGACGAGCGCCTCCAGCCCGTACACCAGCGTGTCGAGGATCCCGCCCCGCTCCAGCACGACCGGAACGCCCCGGGCGACGCCGCAGATGAGCGCCGCGGGCAGGATCTCCCGGAAGGCCTCGTTGAAGTCGGAGCAGATTCGGTTCACTCCCCGTCCGGCGACGAGCGAGACGACCACCGCGATCGCGACGAAGAGCCCCGAGATCTCCTCGAAGTCGAGCCCGTAGCGGAGCACGACGCCCACGAATCCGGCGAACAGGGCGAGAGCCAGCATCCCCGCGATCCGGTCGCGGCGGCTGCCCGGATCCGGTTCCCTGACGGGGCCCGACGACGACGGTGGCGGGCGCCGGGTCCGTCGGGCGTGGCGCACCACGAACCACACGGCCGCGCACTGCGCCGCGAACCAGAACACGGCCCGGTAGCCCGCCCCGGAGAACATCGGCAGCCCGGCGAGCTGGTGGCCGATCCCGACGGTGGCCGGGACGGCGGGACCGAAGGCGGAGCCCAGCGTCGTCGGGAGCAGGCAGACGGCCAGCGCGGTCATCCGGTCGCAGCCCAGTCGGAGCAGCAGCGGCGTGACGATCGGCAGGTAGGCGATCGTCAGCTCCTGCATGCCCACGACCGCGGCCAGCGCCGCGAAAGCGAACATGAGGACCGGAAGCAGGATCCCCACCCGATCCCCGGAGAACGCGAGCAGTCGGCGGACGCCGAGACGGAGGATCCCGGCGCGGGCGACGACGCCGACGGACCCTCCCACCAGCAGGACGAGGAAGACCACGCTGGCGGCGTCCGCGAGCCCCTCGGGAACGGCGGTGACCACATCCATCGCTCCCACCGGGGTCGCGTCCACCTCCCGGAAGGATCCGGGAACGACGCTCTCGCGGCCGCCCGGAAGCGTCGTCCGCTCGTAGGAGCCGGCGGGAACCACCCAGGTGAGCCCGGCCGAGAGCAGGATCAGGCCCACCAGGACGGCGTAGATGTCGAGTCCCCGGCGGCCGGTGTCCCGACTGGCGCCGACGGCCGCGCTGGTGGCCCCGGAGGAGGGCCGATCGGCGGATCCGCGCGGGGTGGCCTTGGATTCGATAGCCGGGCGAGCCTACCGGAGCCGGTCGCGTCCAGGACGCAGGAGATCCGCTCGAAGCGGGCCGCCGTCCGCCTTCCCCGGGAAACGCAGCGGGGCGTCCAGCCGCCACCGGAAAGCGGACGGGCGATTCGGGTCCCGGGCGGCCTCCTCCCTGGCCGGTCCGGACGCATAGACTCCGCGGTTCGCATGGAACCCGACACCATCGTGGTGCGGGGCGCCCGGCAGCACAATCTCAAGAACGTCACCGTCCGGATCCCGAAGAAGCGTCTCGTCGTCCTGAGCGGCGTATCCGGCTCCGGAAAGTCGTCGCTGGCGCTCGACACCCTCTACGCCGAAGGGCAGCGGCGCTATGTCGAGTCGCTCTCGAGCTACGCGCGCCAGTTCCTGGGGCAGATGGACAAGCCCCTCTACGACACGATCACCGGGCTGTCCCCAACGATCTCGGTGGACCAGAAATCGGCGAGCCACAACCCCCGCTCCACGGTGGGGACGATCACCGAGATCAGCGACTACCTCCGCGTCCTGTTCGCCCGCGTGGGCCTTGCTCACTGCCCCCGGTGCCGCCGCCCGGTCAAGCCGCAGAGCGCCCAGGAGATCGTGGACGAGCTGGCGGCGCTGCCCGACGGGGCCCGATTCCTCCTGCTGGCCCCGGTCGTCGTGAATCGGCGCGGAGAGTTCCGCGGAACTCTCGACTCCATCCTGCGCCGCGGCTTCTCCCGCGCCCGGATCGATGGCGCCATTCGGCTCGTGGAGGACGTTCCGGCGCTGGAGAAGCGCCGGAAGCACGATGTGGAGATCGTCGTGGATCGGCTCATCCGGAGGGGGCCGCCGGATGACGAGTGGCGGGGCCGGGTCACCGATTCCGTGGAGACCGCTCTCAAGGAAGCCGACGGCATCCTGTCGGTCGCCGTGCAGGGCGAGGCGGAGGACCGCGTCTTCTCCGAGAAGGCGGGGTGTCCGACCTGCGGGACCGGGTTCCCCGACCTGACTCCCCAGCTCTTTTCGTTCAACAGCCCGCAGGGCATGTGCTCGGCGTGCAACGGGCTGGGAGCGAGCAGCGAGGTGGATCCGGACCTCGTCGTGCCCGACCCGTCGCTGTCGGTGAACCGGGGCGCGGTGGCGCTGTGGGGGCGCTTCACCGAACGCGAGGGCTGGGAGGCCGCGGTCATCCGGGCGCTCGCCCGCCAGCACGGGATCTCGTTCACGACGCCGTGGGCGAACCTCCCCCGGGAGCAGCGCGACCTGATCCTGGGCGGCGCCGGGTCCGAGCGGGTGAGAGTCGCCTGGAAGCGCACCACCCGGCGCGTGCAATGGGAGGGCGTGCTGCCGCTCCTCAGCCGGCGGATGCGCGAGACCTCCTCGAACCGGGCGCGCCGCTACTACGCCCGGTTCTTCTCGAATCGACCCTGCAGCGCCTGCGGCGGGACGCGAATGCGCGCGGAGGCGCTCGCGGTGGAGGTTGGCGGGCGCTCGATCGCGGACATGTCCCGGATGTCCATCGAGCAGGCGCTCGCCTTCGTCGAGGCGCTCGATCTCGAGGGCGCGGCCCGGGTCATCGGCGCCGAGCTGCTCAAGGAGATCGGCAACCGGCTGCGGTTCCTGCAGGACGTGGGGCTCGGCTACCTCTCCCTGGAACGCCTCGCTCCCAGCCTTTCCGGAGGCGAGTCGCAGCGGATCCGGCTGGCGAGCCAGATCGGTTCCGAACTCACCGGGGTGGTTTACATCCTCGACGAGCCGTCCATCGGACTGCACCCCCGGGACAACGGCCGCCTCCTGGACGCGCTCCACCGGCTCCGGGACATCGGCAACACGGTCGTGGTCGTCGAGCACGACCGCGAGACGATCGAAGCCTCGGATCACGTCGTGGATTTCGGACCCGGCGCCGGCGTTTACGGGGGCGAGGTCGTGGCGGAGGGCGCGCCCGCCGAGATCCGAAGGAACCCGAAGTCCCTGACCGGCCGCTATCTGTCGGGCGATCTCGAGATCCCCGTTCCGGGGAAGCGGCGCCGGTCACGGCGGGCCATCCGGATCGTCGGCGCCCGCGCCAACAATCTGAAGGGAGTGGATGTCCGGATCCCCCTCGGGACCTTCACCTGCGTGACCGGCGTGTCCGGCGCGGGGAAGAGCACGCTGGTGTACGAGGTGCTCCACCGCGGCCTCAAGCGGGCTCTCGGTTCTTCGGATCGGCCGCCGGGGGCCCACACCCGGATCGAGGGGCTCCGGAACATCGTCCGGGTGGTGGACATAGACCAGTCTCCCATCGGACGGACGCCCCGATCCAACCCGGCGACCTACACCAAGGCGTTCGACGGGATCCGCCAGCTCTTCGCTTCGCTGCCGGCGGCGCGGGCGCAGGGCTACAAGCCCGGCCGATTCTCCTTCAACGTCGCCGGCGGTCGCTGCGAGCACTGCAACGGCGACGGCGTGATCCGCGTCGAAATGCACTTCCTCGCCGATGTCTTCGTGGCGTGCGAGGTGTGTTCCGGGAAGCGCTTCAACGAACAGACGCTCACCGTCCGATACCAGGGGAAGAACATCGCGGAAATCCTCGACCTGACCGTCGCGGAAGCGGTCCAGGTGTTCGGCTCGCGTCCCTCGATCCTGAACATCCTCCAGACCGTCGAGGACGTCGGCCTCGGATACCTCCGTCTGGGGCAGCCGTCGCCGACGCTCTCCGGCGGCGAGGCCCAGCGGGTCAAGCTCTCCCGCGAACTGGCGAAGCGCTCCACCGGGGACACGCTCTACATCCTCGACGAGCCCACGACCGGCCTCCACTTCGCCGACATCGCCCGACTGCTCGAGGTGCTGGACCGGCTCGTCGAGGCGGGGAACACGGTGCTCGTGATCGAGCACAACCTGGACGTCATCAAGACGGCGGACCACCTGATCGATCTCGGCCCCGAAGGCGGCGATCGCGGCGGCGAGGTCATCGCCAGCGGGACGCCGGAGCAGGTGGCGGAGGAGTCGGGCTCCTGGACCGGTCGCTATCTGCGCGAGCTGTTCGGGCCCCCGCGGGCGGCCCGAAGGGCTTCCTGATCCGGATGCTCTCGACCTCTCCGTCGCAGCTCTTCGGCGAGGGGGGACTGCCGCGGGGCGTGCGGCAGCTCCTCGTCGCCAACGGCCTCGCTTTCCTCGCCCAGGCCCTGCTGCCCGGCATCACCGCGTTCCTCGGCCTGAATCCGCCCAGGGTGCTCACCCTCGAAGTCTGGCGGCTGTTCACCTACATGTTCCTCCACGGGGGCCTGGGGCACCTGCTGATGAACATGTTCATGCTCTACATGTTCGGAGCGCCCCTGGAGCGCATCTGGGGCCGCCGCCGCTTCGTCCGCTACTACCTCCTGTGCGGCGTGGGCGCGGCGCTGGTGGCGATGCTGCCGCTCCCCGCGTTCTTCCACGCCACCACGATCGGGGCCTCGGGGGCGGTGTACGGCGTGATGCTCGCCTTCGGAATGCTGTTCCCGTCGGCCCGCGTGCTCGTCTTCTTCCTGCTGCCGATGAGCGCGCGGCACTTCGTGATCGCGCTCGGCTTCATCGCGTTCGTCAGCTCGATCCGGGCCGCCGGCGACGGGATCTCGCACATCGCCCACCTCGGCGGGCTCGTCGCCGGCTACCTCCTGCTCCGACGCGACGGACTGCTGCCGCGCTACCGCCGTCGGACGCCGTGGGGGCGCCTGTGGCGCGACATCCAGCACCGTCGCCGCCGCGCCCGTTTCGAGCGCCACGAAGCGCGCCGGCGGCGCGAAACGCTGCACTGAAGGATCGCCCGGGCGGATCTCCCGCTGGCCCGGGCCCGGCGCTGGAGGATGCTGACGCACGCCGGCGGTCGGGCCGCGACAGCGAGCTCCGGGCGTTCCGGTACGATCGGAGCGCCGTGCGATCCGTTTCCCGACCAGCGACCCGCATCCGCCCTTGCGGGATCGTCGCCGCGCTCGCCGCGGCGGCGGGACTCGCTGCATGCGTCCCCGCCGAGCCGGTCCCCGGTCTCTTCGCCATCGCCGGCGGGGTCGTCCACCCGGTCTCCTCGGAGCCGATCCCGGGCGGGGTCGTCGTCGTGCGGGACGGGAAGATCGAGGCGGTGGGGGCGGACATCGCCGTCCCGACCGGCGCCGAAGTCATCGACGCGACCGGGAAGAGCGTGATCCCGGGGATCATCGAGAGCCACTCCCACATGGGGTTCAAGATGCTGAACCTCCCGGCGACCGGCTCGAACAACAACGAGCTCTCCGGCCCCATCAACGCCCACGTGAGGGCCGTGGACGGGCTCGACTCGAGCGACCCGGCGTTCGCGATCGCGGTCGCGGGCGGCGTGACCACCCAGAATGTCACGACCGGGAGCCGCAGCCCGAACAGCGGACAGGCCGTGCTCCTCAAGATGCGCGGCGGGACGGTGGAGGACATGGTCTTCGCGCCCGCGGGGATGAAGTTCGCCATCCGCGCCACCACGCCCTATCCCGGGTTCCCGCAGACCGAGCAGGGGGTCTTCGATCTCCTCGCCGGGGAGCTCGAGGCGGCGCAGGAGTACCTGGACCGGATCGCCGCGCACGAGGCCGATCCCGCCGCCAGCTCCCGCCCGGCCCGCAACCTGACCCGGGAGGCCTTCGGACGGCTCCTGACGCGAGATTCGGTCGTCGGAGTCCATTCCCACAGCGAAGCGCAGATGGGCTATGCCCTCGAACTGAAGCGCCGGTTCGATCTCGACCTGTATATCCACCACGGGGACCGGACCGATGTCCACGCCGAGGAGATGGCCCGGCTCGGGGTGCCGGTCAGCTTCGGGCCGATCCTCCCGTTCGACAGCCCCGAGAGTCCGGATCTGCTGGGTCCGGTGCGTCTCGCCGAACTCGGGGGCCTCGTCGCCTTCCACCAGGACCACCCCGATGGCCACCAGTATTTCCTGCGCCACACCGGCGCCATGTTCGTGCGGCGGGGCATGCCGCGCGCCGAGGCGCTGGCGGCGCTGACCCGCAACGGCGCGCGGATCTTCCACGTGGAGGACCGCATCGGCAGCCTCGAGCCCGGCATGGACGCCGACATCGTGCTCCTCGACGGGCCGGACCCGCTGGCGTGGGAGAGCCTGGTGCAGCGGGTCTGGGTGGATGGAGTCGAGGTCTTCAACCGCGACACCGGCTACAACGTCTTCGGCGGGCGGATCCCGCGGGGCTGGTGATGTTCCGGCATCCGGCCCTCGCGATCGCGGTCGCCGCCGGGTTCGCCTTCCCGGCGGGCGCCCAGACGCTCGCGATCGTCGGCGGCGAAGTGCACACCGGCGCCGGCGAGGTTCTCCCCGGCGCCACCGTCCTGGTCGAAGGGGGCCGGATCGCCGCGGTCGGCGCCGATCTCGAAGTTCCCGCCGACGCCGAGATCCTCTCCGCCGAGGGGATGGTCGTCACGCCCGGCTTCCTCGACGCGCACACCCTGCTCGGGGCCGGGGGCGGGTCGGGCGACGAGACTCCGCCGGCGCTCGGCGAAGGCCCCGTGCTCCCGGCCGCTCGCGCCGCCGACCGGTTCCAGGAGGATCTCGCCCCGCTGTGGCTGCGGTCCGGCGTGACGGCCGCCTATCTCGCCCCCGATCCGAGGCTCGTGCTCGGCGGAACCGGCGCGGTGGTGAAGCTCGCCGGCTCGCGCGAGACGGCGGTCGTGGACGAGGAAGTCGCGGTCGCGGCGTCCTTCGGCGAAAGCGCGGTCGGGGACCGCCCGCCCGGTCGGGACGCGCCCACGACCCGCACGACCCGCCAGGGAATGATCTACGAGCTCCGGAACACGTTGATCGCCGCCGGCGAGGATTCGATCGAGGGCGCCGCGGGCCGGGCCCTGGGGCGTCTCCTCGCGGGCGAGATCCCGCTTCGGATGCTGGCCAACAAGCCGGACGACATCGAGACGGCGCTGCGGGTGGCCGGGGAGTTCGACCTGCGCCTCGTCGTGGATCAGGCGGCGGGAGCTCCGGCGGTGGCCGACCGGCTCGCCGAGGCCGGGATCCCGGTCGTGGTCGGCCCGATGGTGCTCGGGATCGGCGACGGCGGGCCCATGGAACTGCGCGGCCACACGCCCGAAGCGGCGGCGATCCTCCACGATGCCGGGGTCCGGATCGCGCTGTCCACCTTCGCCGGCCGCGGTCGCTCGGTCTGGATGGAAGCCGTTCTCGCGGCCGCGCACGGCCTGCCGCGGGACGCGGCGCTGGCCGCGGTGACGAGCGACGCGGCCGACATCCTGGGCGTGGGGGATCGGCTGGGCCGGGTCGCCTCCGGGTTCGACGCCGATCTCGTGGTCTGGGACGGGCATCCCGTTTCGACATGGACGAAGACCGCGGCCGTCATCGTGGACGGGCGGGTCGTCTTCCGACGCTGACGCCGGGGCGCGGACGGTGCGCCTGGCTGCGAGGAGCTTCATCATGATGCGATCCGTCAACCGACGATCCCTCCGCGGCGCCGTCGCGCTGCTCGGCGGCCTCCTGCTCGCCGCTCCCGCGGCCGAGGCGCAGGCGCCCGCCACCGACCCCGCGGTACAGGGCGGCATCACCCTGCTCGACGAGTGGATCCGGGCGCGCATGGAGTACAGCGGGCTGCCCGGGCTCGTCATCGGGATCGTCCACGATCAGGAGGTCGTCTGGCTCAAGGCCTACGGGATGGCCTCGCTCGATCCGCCGCGCCCGATGACCGAGGACGCCATCTTCCGCATCGCGTCCCACTCCAAGCTGTTCACCGCCATCTCCGTGCTCCGCCTCCGGGACGCCGGCGCGCTGCGACTCGATGATCCGGTGACGGACCACCTCCCGTGGTTCGACATCCGGAACCGCCATCCGGAGGCGCGCCCGCTCACCGTCCGCCACCTGCTCACCCACACCGGGGGGCTGCCGCGCGAGTCGGCGCACCCGGCGTGGACCGACTTCGAGTTTCCCGGCGCCGACGCGGTCCGGGCGACCGTGGCCGATCAGGAGACCACCTACGCCACCGAGACGAAGTGGAAGTACTCCAACCTGGGATTCACGCTCGCCGGGATGGTCGCGGAGGCGGCGGGCGGCGTCGCTTTCGAGGATCTGGTCGCGGACGGCATCGCCGGTCCCCTGGGGATGGACTCGACCACGGTCGGCCCGGTCCCGGAATCCCAGCTCGACCGGCTGGCCACCGGCTACACGAGGCGGATGCCGAACGGGCGGCGCGACATCCTCCCGTTCGTGGATGCGCACGCGTTCGACCCGGCGACCGGGCTGTCCTCGACCGCGCCCGACATGCTCCGGTTCCTGATGTGGCAGATGCGCGTCCGCGACCGTCGCAGCGAGGAAGTCCTCGCCGCCAACACCCTTCTCGAGATGCAGCGGGTCCACTGGCTGCAGTCGGACTGGGAGAGCGGATGGGGCCTCGGGTTCTCGGTCCGCCATACGGACGACCGGGATCTGGTCGGACACGGCGGCTCCTACCCCGGATACCGGACCCAGACCCAGTTGAGCCCGAAGGAGAAGGTCGGCGTCGTGGTGTTCACGAACGGCGGCGACGGCAACCCCGGCCGGTTCGTGGACAAGGCCTTCGAGTGGGTTGCGCCGCACCTCGCCGCGAGCGCGAAGGAGGAGGAAGAGCGCGTCTTCGCTGCCGAATGGGAGCGCTATCTGGGCGTCTATCGCAACCGCTGGGGCGACACCAGCGTTCTCCGACTCGGCGACGAGCTCGCCATCCTGTCCCCCCTCTCCGAGGATCCCCAGAGCTCGAAGGGGCTCCTTCGCCCCACCGGCGAGCCCCACACCTTCCGGCTCGAGAGCGACGGCTACGGCGCTCACGGGGAGCTGGTGCGCTTCGAGCTCGATGACTCCGGCGCGGTCGTCCGGGTGTACGTCGGGGTGAACTACTCCGGCAAGGTCCGCTGAGCCCGACCGTCCGGAAAGACGCCGCCCGGCCCCGGTCCGGCGTCTCGATCGTGGCGCCCACGTTCCGGGAGGTGGAGAACCTCCCTGCGCTGGCGGAGGCGGTCCGCTCCGCCCTGGCGGAACGCGGGCTCGACTGGGAGCTGCTGCTGTCGGATGATGACTCCGACGACGGCAGCGAGGCTGTCGTGGAGGCCCTGGCGAAGCGGCTCCCGGTGCGGATCGAGGTGCGACGGGATCGCCCCCGCGATCTCTCCCTGGCGGTGCTGGACGGGGTCCGCCACGCGCGCTTCGACCGGGTCTGCGTGATGGATGCGGATCTCTCCCACCCGCCGGAGCGGATTCCGGACCTGCTGGCGGCGCTCGGAGGCGACTGCGACCTGGCGCTCGGCAGCCGCTACGCGCCGGGGGCGGAGATCGCCGGGGACTGGGGGTTCTTCCGGCGCCTCAACTCCCGGATCGCGACTCTGCTCTCCCGCCCCCTGCTGTCCTGTTCGGACCCGATGTCCGGCTTCTTCGCCGTGGACCGCCGCCGGCTGCCCGACCGCTCGCGCCTGTGTCCCATCGGCTACAAGATCGCGCTCGAGCTCATCGTGCGCGGTCGGCTCCGGGTCCGGGAGGTGCCGATCGCGTTCCGGGACCGGAGCCGCGGCGCGAGCAAGATGAACTGGCGCGAGCAGCGGAACACCCTGATCCATCTCGGTCGGCTCTACCGCTTCCGCTTTCCCCTCCTCGCGCGCCTCTTCCCGTTCGCCCTGGTCGGCGGGAGCGGGTTCGTCGTGGATTCCGCCTCCTACTTCGGCCTCCAGGCCGTGGGCGCACACCACCTGCTGGCGAGGTTCGCGTCGTTCTGGGCGGCGATGAGCTGGAATTGGTGCCTGAACCGGATCGTGACCTTCTCGGACCGCCCCCGGGCGCCGCGCGCTCTCCAGTGGAGCCGCTTCGCGCTGGCGAGTCTCGTCGCCCTGGGTCTGAACTTCGGGGCCTACTGGGCGCTGACCTCCACCGTCGGGTTCTTCGCCCGGGAGCGGTTCCTCGCATTCGTGCTCGGGGTGGCGGCGGCGAGCTCGTTCAACTTCGTCGCGGCGAACCGCCTCGTCTATCGCCGCTCCCCCTCCGGAGCCGGCCGGTGAGTCCCCGCCGCTCCCGCCGGGACGAAGCCGTGAGGAAGCGGCTCCGGAAGCGGCCGAGGGGCGCGCCCGAGGCCCGGGTCCGCGCGGCGTCGCCCGAGCCGGATCGGAGACCTGGTCGCCGCGCGGCATGGATCGCCATCGGCCTCGCCGCGCTCATCCTGGCGAGCTACTTTCCGGCGCTCTCGGCGGGGTTCGTCTGGGACGACCTCGTGTTCGTGGACGAACCGCTGATCCAGCAGGGGCTCTCCGGGCTGTCCCGGATCTGGTTCGCCCCCCGCGAGATCACCTACGAGGGGCACTACTGGCCGCTCGTGTACACCAGTTTCTGGCTCGAGTATCAGCTCTGGGGCTTCGCGCCCCTCGGCTATCACCTCGTGAACCTGCTGCTGCACTTCGGGTGCTGCGTGATGATCTGGCGTCTCCTGTTGCGGGTCGGCGCGCCGGGCGCCGCGCTCGTCGCCGCGGTGTTCGCCGTCCATCCCCTCCACGTGGAGTCGGTGGCGTGGGTGATCGAACGCAAGGACCTGCTCTCGGCGATCGCATGTCTCGGCGCGTTCGGCATGTGGCTGCGCTTCCTCGACGACCCGAGACCGCAGCGGTACGCCGCGTCCCTGGGGCTGTTCGTCGCGGCGCTGCTGAGCAAGTCCATCGCGGTGACGCTTCCGGCGTCGCTCCTCATCCACCGGTTCTGGAAAACCGGGACCATCGGCCGGAGGGATCTCCGGTTGACGGCGCCGTTCTTCGCCACGGGGGCGGTCATCACCCTGGCCGATGTGGCCTACTACCGGACCCGGGAGGTTCTGACCTTCGATCATTCGCTCCCGGAGCGGATCCTGATCGCCGGGCGGTCCCTCTGGTTCTACGCGGGGAAGCTGTTCTGGCCGGGGGACCTGCCGGTGATCTACCCGCGCTGGGACATCCGCGCCGAGGATCTGACCGCCTGGATCTGGCCGGTCGCTGCGCTGGCTCTCGCCGCGGCGCTCTGGGCCCTGCGGGAACGACTGGGACGAGGACCGCTGGCCGGGGCGGCGTTCTTCGCCGTGACGCTGTCGCCGGTCCTGGGCTTCCTCGACTACGGCTACATGCAGTTCGCCTACGTCGCCGACCGCTTCCAGTACCTCGCGGGGCTGGGACTCATGGCGGTCGTCGCGGGCGCTGGGGCGAGCGGCGTCGAGAGGCTCGGTGCGGCTGCGAAGCGGGCCGCCACGGTCGCTGTCGCCGGGATCCTCCTCTTCTTCGCCGCCTCGACGTTCCAGCAGGCGCGGATCTATCGCGACCCGATCACCTTCTTCGGCCACATCGTGGAACGGAACCCGGACGCGCGGGACGGCTGGCTCAATCTGGCCACCGCGCTCACCGAAGCCGATCGTCACGAGGAGGCCCTCGTCGCCGCCCGCGAGGCCCTCGGGACGACGGCGAATGTCGCGAACGCCCATTCGAACCTGGGACTGGCGCTGCTGAACCTGGACCGGTTCGAGGAGGCCGAAGCCGAGCTCCGCCGGGCTCTCGAAATCGAATCGGACCATCGCAAGGCGGTCCAGAACCTGGCCGAGGTCACCCGGCGCCGGGGCGATCCCGAGGGCGCCATCCCGCTGTTTCGCCAGGCGGTGGAGCTGGCCCCGGAGCAGGGCCTGGCGCGGGCCGGACTCGGGCAGGTGCTGTTCGAGACGGGCAGCTACGAGGAGGCCGCCGAAGCTCTCCGCCGGGCGCTCGAGATCGCCCCGGACCTCGCCGCCGCGGACTCGGTGCGCATCGTGCTGGCGGAGTCCCTCCGTCGGCTGGGTCGTCTCGAGGAGGCCGCCGAGCACTACGAACGGCTCGCCGCGGCGAAACCGGAGGATCCGGCGCCGCTCGCGTACCTGGCGAACCTGCGCGCCGAGCAGGGCCGCACCGCGGATTCGGAGGCGCTGCTGCGCCAGGCGCGCGGGCTTCAGCCGGAGGATCCGGGGGTGCTCCAGAACCTCGCGGAGTCGCTGCGGCGGCAGAATCGCCACGAGGAGGCCCTCGACGCCTACGAAGCGGTCCTCGACCTCGACCCGGATTTCGGCTCGGCTCACGCCGGGCGCTCAAGCGCTCTCTTCGAACTCGGGCGCTACCGGGAAGCGGTGGACGCGATGGAGCGGGCGCTCCTCCTCGAGCCGGTCGAGAGCGTCCAGCCGGCTCGGGAAGTTCTCGTCGGAAGGGCTCTTCTCCAGCTCGACCGCCCGCCCGAAGAGGCGGCGGAGCGCTTCCTGCGGGCGCTCGCGGTGGATCCGCGCCATCCGGACGCCCTGGATCGCCTCGGGATGATCCGCTTCGCGCAGGGACGATTCGCGGAGGCCCTGGAGCTCTACCAGCGGCAGGTCGAGGACAGCCCGGAGAACGCCTCGGTCCACTCCAACATCGGCGCGACGCTCTACCAGCTCGGTCAGCCGGAGGCGGCGCTGCGGAGTCTGGAGCGGGCGCTGGAGATCGACCCGGAACACGAACCGGCCCGGAGGAACCTCGAGGCGATCCGGCAGGATAGGGGCCGGTAGCGCCTACGAGTCGTCCGCTTCGGCCTCCTCGATCTCGATCGCGTGGACCTCGGCCTCGGTGAGCACACCGGCGATCTTCCAGACCGGCTCCTGCGGGCCGGGCTTGATGCCGGCGAGATCGGGGTCCGATCCGCCGCGCCGGCGCCGCTTGGCGGCTGCCTTTTCGAGCGTCCGTTCCCGCCGTCTCAGTTCCTTGAGTCGCTGGCGGGCGGCCCGCTCCTTTTCCTTGCGTCGTTTCAGAAAGGTCTGTCGGGAACGATTGGCCATCCGAAACGAATTCTACCAGCCCCCGGTCGCCGATTCGGGCGGGCCTTCACCCGCGGCGGAGGATTTCGCCGGGCTGCGCTCCGGTAAACCGGCCGTTCCAGGTGACCGGCGTCCCGTTCACGAAGGTGGCCCGAACCCCGGCCGCCCTCCGGCGAGGCGCCTCGAGGGTCGCGAGGTCACGGATTTCCCGGGGGTGGAAGAGAACCAGATCCGCGAGCAGCCCGGTGAACTCCCGGCGGGGGAGGGGACGGGAAGGTGGAGGAGGCGCAGGTCCGGGCGCGGTCATCGCTCGCCGACGATGTGCCGGACGACGGCTTCCCCGTGGAACCTGCCGTTCTCGATGAAGATCCGGTTCGTGCGGCGGCCGGCGACCACTCCGCCGGCCAGATAGAGACCCGGCACTTCGGTGGCGAAGCTCTCCGGGTCGGTGACCGGCGTCCGGTCCGGCCCGGCGCTGCGCACGCCCATCGCTTCGAGGAACCGGTAGTCGGGCCGGTACCCGATGAGAGGCAGCAGGAAGTCGTTCGCGATCTCGCGGACCGCCCCGCCGCTGTCCCGCAGCAGGAGCGTGTCCGGCCGGATCTCCTCCACGACCGAGCCGAGGTGCGCCGGAATTTCGCGGCGCGCGATCCGGTTCTCGATGTCCGGGCCGACCCAGTACTTGAGACTCGAGGAGAGGGCTTCCCCCCGGTGGATCAGCGTGACCTCGACATCGGCCCGGAACAGTTCGAGGGCCGCTTCCACGGCGCCGTTCCCGCCCCCGACGACGGCCACCCGGGATCCGAAATAGCGGTGCGTCTCCACGTAGCGGGTGTGGACCTTGTCGAGTTCGGCGCCGGGCGCATCGAGGCGGTTCGGGTTGTCGAAGTACCCGACGGCGAGGACCACGTTGCGCGCCACGACGGGCGCCGGGTGGGGGATGCCGTCCCGGCAACTCGCCAACTGGAGGGTGAAGCGGTCCCGGTTCCGATCCACCCGCTCCACGCGGGTGAAGAGACGCGGTCTCAGGTCGAAGCGCCGCGCGACCCTGCGGTAGTAGATGAGCGCCTCCTGGCGGGTCGGCTTGTCGCGGGCGCAGACGAGGGGAATCCCGCCGATCTCGAGCAGGTCCGGCGTCGTGAAGAAGACCATGTGGACCGGGAACCGGCGGATCGTGTCCACCAGGGTTCCCTTCTCGAAGATCTCGGCCGAGAGACCGCGCCGCTGGCACTCGATCGCGGTAGCGAGCCCGGCGGGCCCGGCGCCCACGATCGCGACGTCGAGCACGCGCCCCGGGTTCATCGCGACGGCCCCGCCGGTTCCACCCGGGCGCGTCGGATCTCGATGCGTTCGAGCGGCGCTTCGTCCGGGCCGGCGGGCAGGGAGGCGATCTGCTCGGCGATCTCGTACCCGGAGAGCACCTCGCCGAACACCGTGTACTCGCCGTCGAGGGCCGGGGCGGTTCCCGTCATGATGAAGAAGCTGGTCATGGCGCTGTCGAGCGCGTCGAGCCGCGCCATCGAGACGGTCCCCGGGCGGTGCGGCCGGTCGTTGAACTCGGGCTGGAGATTCACGATGTGGCGCTCGACCGACTCGGGAACCTCGGGCTCGCGCGTCTCCATCCACCCGGTCTGCACCATGAAACCGGGGACGACCCGGTGGAAGGCGGCGCCGTCGTAGGCGCCGAGCGCCGCGAGGCGGAGGAAGTTGCGGACGTGGTTCGGGGCGACTTCGGGCGCCACGCCGATCTCGATCTCGCCCAGCCGCGTCTCGAGGATCACCCGCCATCCGGCGAGCTCCTCGTCGGTCTCCTCCGTGAACGGCGGCGCGACCTCGGGCGGGCGGTCCCGCACCGTGGCGCGCACGACTTCGACGCGCTCCGACGGCAGGCCGTTCTCGTCGGCGGGCAGCTCCGAGATCCGGGTCAGCGGGCGCAGCCCGTCCACGACTCTGCCGAAGACCGTGTAGAGCCCGTCGAGCCCG
Source organism: Acidobacteriota bacterium (assembly GCA_022822745.1). Classification (GTDB taxonomy): domain Bacteria; phylum Acidobacteriota; class Vicinamibacteria; order Marinacidobacterales; family Marinacidobacteraceae; genus JAJEAO01. The sequence continues at coordinate 693 of JAJEAO010000068.1, read as the reverse complement.
GGCTGGTCGGTGATGACCACGAAGAACTGGGAGCCGGCGCTGTCGGGCTGGCCGGGAACCTGGACCGCGGACACCGCGCCCCGGACATGGAGCTCGTCGCTGGGCTCGCGCGCCAGCCGCAGCAGCCCGCCCGTCCCGTAGTCCGCGACGGCGGCGGGATCCTTCGTCACCGGGTCGCCGCCCTGAACGATGCCGCGGGCGATGATCCGGTGGAACGCCGTGCCATCGTAGTTCCCCTGTTCGGCCTGCAGGAGGAAGAAGGCGGCGTGGTCGGGCGCCTTCTCCGGAAGGACTTCGATCACGAAGGTCCCGTGGGTGGTCTCGAACACGACCTGCTTGCCCGCCATCGCCTCCACCGGACGATCGGCGGTGAACCGGTCTGCCGGCTGGGCGCCGGTGAGCGCGAGGCATCCGACCGCGAGCAGCCACCGGGCGCACCTCGACCCCATCGAGGAAACTGCCCGCCCCGCCGTGCGCAAGATGAATGGTGGTGGAAGCGTCGGAGTATATTGCCCGCGCCTGTGCCGCCCCGCGATCCCTCCTCCGGTTCCGGGCGCGCCGCCTCCGCGGTCGCCTCGATGGCCTCCACGGTTTCGGTGCCGTCCTCCCTCGAGACCCTCGAGAACGGCCTTCGGGTCCTGTTCCACGAAGACCGCCGGCTGCCCGTCGTCCACGTCGCGGTCTGGTACCACG